>CAZDHU010000032.1:0-12792 GCA_964505355.1 uncultured Myxococcaceae bacterium
TCACGGTTTCGTTCTCCGGCGGGCGCGTCGCGTCTTCACAAATAGCCCGCAGCGGCGCCGCTGCCGTTGTTCTCGTCGCCGTCTCCGCCGCTTCCCGGCCGGGCGGGGCGAATCCGAATCTCGCCCGCGCCGTCGACCGAGACCGCCGCGCAGACCTTTTCTTCGGTGTCGAGTAGATGCACGAACGCGTTTCCTTCCGAAGTGCCGAGGGCGGTGCGCGCTTTGCCGTCCGCACCGCGCAACGCGAAGATCGTCGCGTTGTCCTGATTGACCACGAGATCGGCGCAGCCGCCCTTCGCGCCCATGTCGAGTTCGAAGCGCGCACGGTCACCCTCGGCGGTCAGCAGCACGGTGCCGACGCCGCCACTCGACCAGAGACAGAGCAGCGGATCGTCGTCGTGGATCCGAATCGCCGCGCGCACCGTCCCTCCCGCGTCGCCCAGCGAGATCTCCGGGTTGCCGTCGGCAATGCGCATCATGCCTCGAACGCGCCCCTGCTCGTCGTGCAGCACGAAGGCCCGCGCATGGACGGCACCCTGCGTCTCGATCCCCGACTGCGCGACGAGCGTACGCTGGCCAGCGAGCTGTTCCGCGAGCAATCGCCGCGACGGCGCTCGCCCCGAGATCCGCTCGATCAGCGCCGCGATCGCCCAGACCAGCGCGGGCACCGTGATCACACTGAGCAGCGCGGCCGCGGACTGTGGTGTCGACGGCAGGAGAAGGGAGACGAGTGCCTCCGAGGGTGACGCGCCCGCCTGCCGAAGCGTCGTCATCGCCTGCCCGGCCAGAAACGCCGCCAGCAGCCCGCCGACGACACGCAACGCGGGCGCCAGATGCTCCGCGATCCAGTCGAGCCCCGTCTTCAGCGTCGGATGCACGGGCCGGGCTCCTCCTCGTCTGCGGTTGCGGGATCGGCGACGAGCGGTGAACGCGGCGATCGCGTCGTGGATTCGGCACGTCGAACGAACGGCCGCTTCGAGCGAGCCGGGCGGGAGACAGCTGAGGATGGCTCCCCGGGCAGGATTTGAACCTACGACCCGTCGGTTAACAGCCGACTGCTCTACCGCTGAGCTACCGGGGAACGCGGCCGCCGATCATACGGGCGCGCTGCAAGGCTCGCAACGCAAAGGGGCCGTCCGCCGGAGACGATGCCGGCGGGACACCGGGCCCGGAGCCGCGAGGGGCGGGGGCGAGAGCGAATCGAGAGGCTGCGGACCCGCAGAGGCTGCGCTCAGTCGCGTCGGGCCGGGCCTTCGATCGGGGCGGAGGGCTCGCTCGCGAGCCCGTCGGCATCGATCGCACGCACTCGCCACTGCCCTTCCGTCTGTCCCGAGGGCAGGGCGAACTGCGGGTTCTCGACGGTTGCGAGCGTGTCGAACCCGTCCTCGCCCGGCTCGCGGCGCTGGACCCGATAGTGCGCGACGTCTCGCTCGGCGTTCGGTTCCCAGCGCAGGACGGCATCGCCCTCCGCTCCGGCTTCGACGCGCAGGCCGGAAGGCGGGAGGGGCTCGGCCTTGGTGACGGCGCGGACGGGTTCGGTGGCCGGTCCGATGCCGCCGAGCGCGTTGACCGAGGCGACCCGGTAGTGAAAGACGCGCAGGTTGCCGAGTGCCGCATCGACGTAGCTCGTGTGATGTCGGCCGGCGATGCGCGCGACGACGTCGAACGGGCCGCTCGGACTCGGGCTTCGCATCACCACGTAGCCGGCGACGAGCGGCGACTCGGCCGCGCGCCAGGCGAGCGCGACCTTGCGCGGAAGCTGGCTGAAGCTGCGCAGATCGGCCGGCGGCGCCGGCGCGGGTGCGGTGCGCGCGAGGGCGACCGGCGACGCGGCTGCCCCGATCCGTCCGTCCGCATCGAACGAGCGCAGGCGGTAGTAGTAGGCCGCGCCGTCGCCGAGCCCCGGCGCGCCGGCGGCTTCCTTTGCCTTGTGGGCGAGATCGAAGCCGCGATCGACGGTGCGGGTGTCGTACGGCTCGACGATCACCGCGATGCGTTCGAACGGGCCCTCGGCTTCGAGCGCGCGTTCGACGACGAGGCCGCGGATGCGCGGCGTGGACGGCGGATCCCAGGCGAGCGGCACTTCGCGCAACTCGCCGGCGATTGCGCGCAGCCCGGCGGGCGGCGGCACGTCGCTCGCCGGTGATTCGAGGAGGACGGGCGGTTCGATCTCCGGCGAGCCGGCGAGTGCGCGTCGCGCACCCTCGAGATCGAACGCGCGCGCGCAGCCGACGAGGAGCAGCGCGGCGACGAGGAAGACGGCCCGCGCTCCGCGGCCCGGGAGGAAACGCGGAAATTCATCCGACACCAAACGGTGTCGCTCCGTGGCACGCATCAGGGCGCCCCCGCATCGTCGCCACGCAGTTGTTCGAGATTCTCCAGCAGCTTCTCCGCGCGCGCGACGTATTCCTTCGCCTTCTCGTTTTGCGGATCGACCAGCAGCACGCGTCGCCACTGATCGAGTGCGCCCTGCAGATCTTCCTGCATGAAGGCGGACCGGCCGGATTCGACGAGGCCATCCACTTCGCCGGCGAGCTTCGCGCGCAGGGCGGAGATCTGACGGCGGGCCGCGTCGTGGCGCGGATCGGCGGCCAGCGCGCGCTGTTCGTATCGGATGGCGAGCCACGGATCGCCGCGCCGTTCGGCGGCGAGCGCGTTCTGATGCAGCCCCTCGGCGCGAATCTCCGCTTCGGTCGCATCGGCACGTCGCGGAGGATTCGCAGCAACAGCGCCGCGAGTCCGCTCGTCCGGCGCCCGCGTCCCGCCGGCCGAGCGATCCGTTGGCGCTGCCGCGTGATCGCGGGGCGGCGGCGCACCGGTGGAGTCGTGCGTTCGCGTTTCGTCGTGTCGCAGTTGCGCGACGTAGGAGAGGTATCCCTGCGCGCTCTCGTTGCCGGGCTCGAGCGCGAGCACGGCCCGGAAGGCGCGTTCGGCCTCGTTCCAGCGCGAGGCCGCGAAACTTCGCCGGCCGTCGCCGAGACGCTGCTCCACCAGCTCGCGCAGCGCCCCGTCGAGTCGCTGCGCTTCGGCCGTCACCTCGGGGTCGAACGGGTCGAGCGTGCGCAGCGCCTCGAGCTGCGGCGCTGCGGCGGCGAGATCGCCACGATCGAGACTGTCGCGCAGCGCTCCGAGCGCGCGCTGCTTTCTCACGGCCAGCTGGCGTGACAGCTCTTGCGCGCGAGCCACGGCATCGCCTTCGTCGGGGGCGAGTCGCGCGGCGAGGCGCCAGTTCAAGATCGCCTCGGCGAGACGATCCTTGCCTTCGAAATACCGCGCGCGTTGTCGATGACGCACGACGAGCTGGCGAAACTCGCCTTCCACGGTGCTGATGCGTCGTTGCGCGGCCTCGTACTGGACGGCGTCGCGCGGGACGGAGCGCCAGATTTCGAGCGCGGCCAGTCGGTCGCCTTCGCGATAGCGCCGCTCGCCGAGATCGAGTGCGGTCGTGCAACCGAAGACGAGCAGCAGCAGCGTGAAGGTAAGCGTGCGTTTCACGCGAACGGGACTTCTTCGGCGCGGGCAGACGCCTCGATGCCGTCGATCTCGACGGAGTAGACGTGCACGGGCTCCTGCCGGCCGGGCAACTGGCGCTCGCCTTCGAAGCGCATGCGGAACGCCTGCCGCGTGCGACGCTGAACCGCCTCCGAGACCAGGATCTCGCTCGGGCGGGCGAGCTTTTCGAGACGCTGCGCGACGTTCACGGCGTCGCCCACCGCCGTGAAGTCCGTTCGCCGATCGGAGCCGATGTTGCCGACGATCACGTTGCCGGTGTGGATGCCGATCCCGAGTTCGACCGGAACGCCCGCCGCACCGCCGGCCGGGGCCGCGAGAATCCGGGCGTTGCGTTCGGCGATCGCGCGCAGACAGTCTTCGGCCACTGCGACGGCGCGGAGCGCGTGATCCTCCTGCGCCACCGGCGCTCCGAAATAGGCCATCACCGCGTCACCCATGAACTTGTCGATGGTGCCGCCGCGGGCGAGCACGCGATCCGAGAGCAGTTGCAGGATTTCGTTCAACAGTGCGACCACGTCGTGGGCTTTCATGCCTTCGGACAGACGCGTGAAACCCCGGATGTCGGCGAAGACCACGGTCACCTCGCGTTCCGTGCCCGCCACTTCTTCGCCTTCCGGCGCCTCGATCAACTGGGCGAGCACGTAGTCGCTGACGTACCGACCGAACGCGCTCTGGATTCGTTCCTTCTGCTGCAGCGCTTCGCCCATCTCGTTGAAGGCACGGGTCAGTTCACCGACCTCGTCGAGCGACGTCGGAGGCACGCGAACCGAGAGGTCGCCTCGCGTCAGCCGCTCGACCCCGGCGCGCAGACGTCGCAGCGGACCGGCGAGGAACGCGACGAAGACGAGTCCGGCGCCGACGCCGACCAGAATCACCGCGGAAGCGACGGTCGCGAGCTGCCGGCGGCTGTCGCGGACGGCGGGATCGACCAGCAGACGAAGATCGAGTTCGACCTGCGCTTCGCCGATCGTGGTGTCGGCAAAGACGATCGGCGTCGAAGCGATCAAGAAATGGCCGGCTTCGAGCACCGTCGGGCGGCGCGGATTGGCGGCGGAGCCGAGCGCGAGCCGCGGCCGGCGCGCGCCGCGTTCGGATTCGTCGAGGGTGGACGCGACGACACCATTGCGATCGAGGATGCGTGCGGCGACCACGCCCTCACTGCGCTGCGCCTGCTGCACGAGAGCGCCGAGCGTCAGGTCGTCGCGGGCCAGCAACGGCTCTCCCGCGCTTCCGGCGAGGGCTCCCACGAGGCTGATCCCACGTTTGGCGACCTCGGCGCCGAGGGCGCTTCGCTCGTGCTGCGTGGCAATCCAGGCCAGCCCGAGACACGCGCCAAGCAGGAGCGCGACCACGAGGGCGCTGAACTTCAGCTGCAGCGAACGCATGTCGTCGGCGGATCCTCCGGGCGGGGGCGCACGAAGACCGGATCCCGGGTGGCTCCGGGCACCACGGCCCGAAGACCGAATCACGTCCGGCGAGCCTAATCGCCGGATCCCCGGGCCGTCAATCGAAGCGGATCTCGATGATTTCGAACTCGCGCCGGCCGCGGGGCACGTGGACGGTCACCGTCGCGTCGACCTCTTTGCCGAGCAGGGCGCGGGCCACCGGCGAGCCGATCGAAATCAACCCCTGCGAAACGTCGGATTCGTCTTCGCCGACCAGCGTGTAGGTGACGTGCTCTTCGGTCTCGACGTCGAGCAAGACGACGGTGACGCCGAAGCGCACGGCATCCGGCGCTTCTCCACCGGGATCGATCACCTGCGCGCGGGCGAGTTTGTCCTCGAGCATCCGGATCCGTCCCTCGATGTGTCCCTGGCGCTCTTTCGCGGCGTGAAACTCGGCGTTCTCGGAAATGTCCCCGTGCGCCCGCGCGATCTCGATTTCCTTGACGATCCGCAATCGGTCGACGGATTTGAGACGGCGCAGCTCTTCGTCGAGCTTCGCGTACCCTGCGCGCGTCATGGGAACTCGGTCGGACATGCTGCGCTGTCGCTCCAATGCGGGGGCGGTGGATCCTCGGGGTTCACGGGGCCGCCGCAGGGCGCTGTGGCGACACGGAGAACGACAAGGCCGACGCGAACCTCGCCCGGCGGGCGCGGCGGCATCGGCCGAAAAGCACACTACCGGCCAGCGCGACCGGCTGTCAACGCGGATCTCCGGGTGAGGCGACGCCAGCGCGACCGGCTCGATCTTCGGCTCGCCTGCGCGTTCTATGGCGCCGTCTTCGCCATCGCCTGGCTCTGGCGCCATCTCTGGCAGGGCGCTTCGCTGCTCTTCGCCACCCCGGAAGATCGGTCGGCGGGGCTTTCCCTCGCGCATGATCTCGGAGCGGGCGTGCTGGCGGGGGCGCTCGTGATCGCCGCCTCCCATCTCTATACCGAGCGCTTTCCCTCCGGGGAGCGCCTCGGGCGCACGCTGGCGGCGCTGATCGGCCCGCTCGGAACGCCCGCCTGTCTGCTGCTCGCCTTCGCCAGCGGGATCGCGGAAGAGGCGCTCTTTCGCGGCGCACTGCAGCCGGCGGTGGGCTGGGCCGCCGCGAGTCTGCTCTTCGGGCTCGCGCATCTCGCGCCGCGGCGCGACCTCCTGCCGTGGAGCGTCTTTGCGCTTCTGGCTGGCCTGCTGCTCGGCGCCCTCTACGCGTGGACGGGGGCGCTGGTCGCGCCGATCGTGGCGCACGTTCTCGTCAACGCGGTCAACCTGCAGCGGCTCGCCGGCATCGCCCGGCGCGAGCGACTCGAAGACGCCGGCTGAGGCCGGCGGCCTTCGCGCTCAGCCCCCGCGCGGTGCGCGGAACTGCGTCGCCTTCCAGGCTGCGAAGAGAGACCGCAGCCGACCGCGCTGATACTTGCCCGTGGCCGTCACCGGCACGTCGTCGCCGAAGACCACCACCTTCGGTGCCTTCGCGAACGGCAGCGCGCTGCGGCACGCGGCGAGGATTTCCTCTTCGCTGACGTTCGAGTCGGGCTCGCGCTGAACGAACGCGCCGACCTCTTCGCCATACCAGTCGTTCTCGAAACCGACCGCGAGACCACAGCGCACGCCCGGCACGCGATCGAGGACTTCGTCGATCTCGAACGGCGAGAGGTTCACACCGCCCCGAATGATCAGCTCCTTGATCCGACCGGTGATGAAGAAAAACGATCGTCCCTGCGCGTCGCGTTCGAAGAATCCTTCGTCGCCGCTGCGGAACCATTCGTGTGCGAAGGCCTCGGCGTTCGCTTCCGGACGCCGGAAGTAGCCGCGCATCACGTTGACGCCGCGGATCACGATTTCGCCGCGCTCGCGCGGACCGAGCGGTCGTCCGTCGGAATCGTGAATCGCCATTTCGTTCGGTGGGAGCGGAACACCGATCGACGGAAAGCCGAACGCCTGCATCCAGTGCGCGTGCGTGTCGGGATCGAGGTCGACGGGCAGGAAGCAGGAGTAGCAGGTGGTTTCCGAAAGCCCGTAGCCGTGCACGATGCGGCGGCCGAAGCGCTCTTCGAAGCGGCGAGCGAGTTCGACCGTGAGCGGGCCGGCGCCGCAGATCAAATAGCGGAAGCGCCGGAGGTCGCGCGTATCGTGATCGGTCGGATCTTCGAGCAGGAAGGCGAGCAGGGTGGGCACGACGGAAACCACCTGCACGCCCTCTTCGTCGATTCGGCGCCAGAAGTCGCGGGTGCGGAAGCGTCGCAACAGCACCGTGCTTCCGCCCGCCAGAAACGGTGTCAGCAGCGTCACCACGAGACCGTTGACGTGATGCACGGGCAGCACGCACATCCATCGCGCGCGTGCCTCGAAACCGTGCCAGTCGGCGATCGCCTGCGCGTCGACCAGCAGATTTTCCTGTGTGAGGACGACGCCCTTCGGCGCGCCCGTGGTGCCCGAGGTGTAGACGACGAGCGCTTCGTCTTCGCCGCCGGGCGCATCGAACGTCGTGACGTCGATCGCTGCGCCGATCGTCTCTCGGGTTTCGGCGAGCGCCACCCACTGCGGTGTGATGCCGCGTGCGGCCAGCCGCGCGCGCAGCGCGGCGGAACGCGCCGCGTACTCGGGATGCACCACCACGACGCAGGCGCCGGAATGCTCGATCACGTAGGCGAGGCGATCGTCGTCTTCGCCGGTGTTGATGGGCACGAGGCTCGCGCCGAGACGAAAGGCCGCGAAGGCCGTGATCGGCGCGTCGGGATGATTGTGCAGCAGCGTCGCCACCCGCTTTCCGCGCGCAACGCCGGCCGCACGAAGTGTTCGCGCGCGCGCGGCAACGCGCGCCAGCAGTTCGTGCCGCGACAGTTCGCTGCGCACTCCCGCATCGTCGACGTAGATCAAGAACGGTGCGTCGCCTTCGCGGGCGCGCGCATCGATCAGTGCGCCGAGACTTCGCCAGCGCAGCCGGTCGAGCGCGGGCGTCGTCGCCGCGCTGCGGCGGGCCGCTGCGATGCGTGCGGCCGTGACCGCGTCGGCGTTTTCGTCGGCGCCGGTCGTTGCCTGATCACTCGCCGTGTTCATCGCGGATCGAGGGCGGCGATCACGTCGATCTCGACGGCTGCGCCGAGCGGAAGCCGCGCCGCCTGCACGGTCGAGCGCGCGGGGCGCGGGTCGTTGCAAAAGTGCCGGGCATAGACGGCGTTCATGCGCGGAAAATCGTCGAGGTCGGCGAGATAAACCGTCGTGCGCACCACACGCGCGAGCGACGAACCCGCGGCCGCGAGCACGGCACGCAGGTTTGCCAGCACGCGCTCGGTCTGGGCCTCGATCTCTCCGCCGACGAGGGTGTGGGTCTCCGGATCGAGCGGGACCTGTCCCGAGCAATAGACCATGCCCGCGTGCACCACGGCCTGCGCATACGGCCCCACCGGCCGCGGCGCCTGCGGGCTTCGAATCTCGCGGATCTCGCTCATCATCGTCCTCCTGTGCGCGCGGCGGGAACCGGCAGATCGCCGCGCTTGAACGGATCGGCGGGCGTCACGTTCAGCGCCCGCACGATCGGCCGGCCACCGACCACGAAGTCGATCACGTTCACGCAGGCGAAGTCCTGATCGAGGGTGAGGAAGTTCGACAGCGGCTGGCCGAGAAATCCGGTCAGCAGCAGTCGATTGAGGCCGCCGTGCGCGACCACCAGCACGCGCTGCGCGGAGCCCGACAGCAGATCACGCAGCGCAGCGTGCGCGTCTTCGACGATCTCCTTCACGCTGCGGCCACAATCGAGGCGCACCTCGCTCGCCGGGCGGCTCGCCAGCGCGCGACTCGTTTCGAGATAGCGGCGCCAGACGTCGCGCAGCGTGCCGCCGGAGGGAGGGTGAAGACGCAATTCCTGCAGTGCATCGAACGGTCGCGGCTCGAGACCGTGCGGTGCCGCGAGAATGTTCGCCGTCTCTCGCGTGCGCCGCAGCGTCGAGCAGGCAGCCGCATCGATCTCGAGCGATGCCATCGCCTGCGCGACGTCGGCGACTTCCGCACGTCCTCGTTCGGTCAGCGGGAGCTGCGGATCTTCGTCCGCCGAGGCCATGCGGGTGTCGAGCGCGGGTTCGTACGTTCGCCCGTGCCGCATCAGATACAGGCGACGTCCTTCGAAGCGCGGATCCGGTGCGGGCGAAGACGAATCGGCGGCCGACAACGCTCAGTGACCGCTCGGCGTCTCTTCGGTCTCGAGCAAACGTTCTTCGAGCACGCGCAGGATGTATCCGAGCACGAGCAGATTGGGCAGACGACCGAGCGCGCGTCCCGAAATGCCCTCGGCGCGACCGAAATCGCCGCCATAGGAGCGGAAGAACTCGAGCGTTTCGAGCGGCACGTTCTTCGCGAGCATTTCATCGATTTCGTCGACGCGGAGATCCGTGAACAGTTCGGCCAGCTCCCAGGCCAGCTCCGAGCGCGTCATCCGGTCCCCCTCGCATGACCGTTCGGGTCACGTCGTTGCTTCGTTCCGCGTCGTCGCCGGCTTTCGAAGTGAGGTGATCGTGCCACTCACGGCATCGCCCCGTCAAGATGAAGGGCGCGATTCATTGCATTCGATCGTGGCGCGATGCGCCGACGGTGCGCAGCCACCACGCAAGCACGCGCAGAGATCGCGCGCTTCGAGGCTGCTCGTTCGTTCGCAACTGCGAGAAGGGAAGGAAGTCGAGAGATGGTCGGGGCGACTGGATTCGAACCAGCGACCTCTTCGTCCCGAACGAAGCGCGCTACCAGGCTGCGCCACGCCCCGAGGCCTCTCTCCGTGGCCGGGAGTATGACCGCTCTCGCGGCCGCTGCCACCGGCCCGCACGTCCTTCGAACGCTCGGGCGCGCGGGCGCAGTTCTCGCCCGGGTCGACGGTCTTGCAGGGCGAGATGCGCATCGCGTGCCGCGTTCATCGCCGGCTCGCGACCAGCGCCTCCGCACGCAGCGCTGCGATTGCGGCCGCGCGATCGCTGGCGCCGAAGACGGCCGTCCCCGCGACGAAGGTGTCGGCTCCGGCCGCAGCGACGCGGGCGATGTTGCCCGCCGTGATGCCGCCGTCCACCTCGAGCGTCACCGCGAGCCCGCGATCGTCGATCCAGCGCCGCAGTTGCTCGATCTTCGGCAGCATCGACGCGATGAACTTCTGGCCGCCGAAGCCGGGGTTCACCGTCATTACGAGCACCTGATCGAGATCGCCGAGAACGGGCTCGATCGCCGACGCCGGCGTCGACGGGTTGAGCACCGCGCAGGCGCGCGCCCCTTCCTCGCGGATCTGGTGCAGCGTGCGATGCAGATGCGGGCAGGTTTCGACGTGAACGCCGAGCGTCGCCGCGCCGGCACGAACGAACTCCGCCACGTACCGCTCGGGCTCGACGATCATCAGGTGGACGTCGAGCGGCAGCGAGGTCGCCGCACGCAGTGCGGCGACGATCGGCGGACCGAGCGTGATGTTGGGCACGAAGCGGCCATCCATCACGTCGACGTGCAGCCAGTCGGCGCCCGCCGATTCGACCGCCTTGGTCTCTTCGCCGAGGCGCGCGAAGTCCGCGGAAAGAACCGAGGGCGCGATGCGCAGAGTCACGAAATCCTCGACAAACGCGCGGCGAAGAAGCCGTCGGTGTCGTGCCGATGAGGCAGGCAGCGCAGGAAGCCGCGTTCGTCGAGCAGCGGAGCGAGCGAAGTCGGCAGGCTCTCGATCGGTGCGAGCGCAAAGCCGGAGGTGTTCGCGAGAAACGCATCGATCACGTCCTCGTTCTCCTCGCGTAGCAGCGTGCAGGTGCTGTAGACGAGCACACCCCCGGGACGCACCGTGCGCGCCACCTGCGAAAGAATCGAGCCCTGGGCGCGTGCGAGCTTTTCGACATCGCCTTCCTGCACCCGCCAGCGCGCGTCGGGGTTGCGGCGCAGCGCGCCGAGGCCCGAGCAGGGCGCATCGACCAGCGCGCGATCGAACGGTCCTTCCTGCAGGAGGTCGTCGAGCGGAGACGCGGCGTCGCGCGGCAGCGTCCGAATGCCGGCATGACCCAGTCGCCGTGCGTCGCGTCGCAACAGACCGAGCCGGCGGGCGTGTCGATCGAGTGCGAGCACCGCGCCGCGATCGCCCACCCGTTCGGCGATTGCCGTCGACTTCGCGCCCGGCGCCGCGCAGGCATCGAGCACGCGTTCGCCCGGCTGTGGATCGAGCAGCGTGACCACGAGCTGCGCCGCCTCGTCCTGCACCGTGCAGCGTCCGTCGAGAAACGCGGGGTCGCGCCCCGGATCGCCGCGGCGGCCGAGGCGAATGCCGCCTTCCGCGTAGCGGCAGGCCTCGGCGTCGGCGAAACGTTCGCGGAGATCGCCGAGCAGGGTGTCGCGATCGACGCGCACCGTGTTGACGCGCACGGTGCGCGGCGGCGGTTCGGCGAGCGCCCGCGCGAGAGCGGCGGCTTCGGTCGCACCGAACTGGCGGACGAAGCGCTCGGCCACCCAGACCGGAAGCGAGAGCTGATGCGCACAGTGCGCGACGGGGTCTTCGCTCAGCGTCGGCGCGATGAGACGCGGCAGCTCCTGCGCCAGTCGGCGCAGCACCGCGTTGACCAGCCCGGCGCCGCGTTCCGCTCCGACGGCATGCGCACAGCGGACGGCCTCGTCGACGGCCGCCGACGCCGGAATGCGCTCGGTGAAAACGATCTGATACGCGCCGAGGCGAAGCGCGGTGACGACCGCGGGCTCGAGCTGATCGAGCGAGCGATCGAGCACCTGCGAGAGCAACCAGTCGATGTGGCCGCGCCAGCGCAGCGTGCCATAGACCAGTTCCGTGACCAGCGCGCGATCGGCGCCGATCAGCGCACTCTGGGCCAGCGCCGCGTGCAGGGCGAGATCGGCATAGGCCCGGGTGCGATCGACGCGAAGCAGGACGCGCAGCGCGAGCAGTCGCGCGAGGGTCGGTGCTCCGCGCCGTCGCGGAGCGTTGCGCCGAAGTTCGGGGCGACCGCGATGCGGGCGCGCACCGGTGCGTCCGGGAGGGTCTGTTCGCACGGCTGGCGGATTCGCTCGGCGGTTCACCACCGCAGTCTACGCGGCCGGCGCAGCGGGGCCAAGAGATTCTCCGTCGCGCAGATCGCTTCCGCGCAAAAACTCGCGCACGTCGAGTTCGCGACCGCCGGCTCGCTGCAAGCGAAGGGGTTCGAGCCAGCCGTCGGAGGTCGCGATGCGCAGCGTCGCGTCACCGGCCCGCTGCACGTGACCGGCGGGCCGGTGCGCCGGCCCGTCGCACGCGCGTGCGGCGAGAATCCGAAGCGGTTCGCCGCGCCAGATCGCGAACGCGCCGGGCCGCGGTGAAAACGCGCGCACCGCCCGCGAGAGCTCGACGGCGCTGCGCGTGAAATCGAGCCGGGTCTGCTCGCGTTCGATCTTCGGTGCGTGCGTGGCCTGCGCGGGATCCTGCGCGGTCCACGCGATGCGGTTCACGGCGATCGCAGCGACGGCTTCCTCGATCGCCTGCGCACAGAGCCCGGCGAGGCGGCGCTCGAGGGAGCCCGCGGTCTCGTCGGCGCCGATCGGCGTCGCGTGACGCGAAGCGACGGCGCCGGCATCCATTTCGCGCTCGACCTTCATCACCGAGATGCCGGTCTGCACTTCTCCGTCGAGAATCGCGCGCGCGATCGGCGCCGCGCCGCGCAACTTCGGCAGCAGACTGGCGTGGCCGTTGATCGTGTAGCCGATCGAAGGAAGCTCTCGAACCGCCTTCGGGAGAAACTGGCCGAAGGCGACCACGACCCCGAGGTCGGGGCGCTGCGCGCGCAGGGCGGCGAGCGTGTCGTCGCTCGACACCCGCGCGGGCCGCAGCAACGGAATCCCGGCGCGCAGCGCGACCTCGCT
>CAZDHU010000033.1:0-4744 GCA_964505355.1 uncultured Myxococcaceae bacterium
CGAACAGGTTGTGCATGTCGCCGAGAATTTCCTGGTACGCGCCTAGCAGGAACGCGCCGAGGTAATACGGCTCGCCGTTGAACTTATGCAGCGGCAAGGTGCGCTTCACATCGCGGCGGTCGATGAACTGGTCGATCTTGCCGTCGCTGTCGCAGGTCAGATCGGCGAAGATGCCGCGCCGCGTGGGTCGCTCGTCGAGCCGGTGAATCGGCATCACCGGGAAGAGCTGCTTGACCGCCCAGTGGTCTGGCACCGACTGAAAGACGGAGAAGTTTCCGTAGTACGTGTCCGCGAGATCTTTCTCGAGGTCTTCGAGATCTTCGGGCACGAAGGGCAGGTCGCGCACGATGCGCAGGATCTTGTCGCAACAATCCCAGAACAGGCGCTCGGCCCGTGCACGCGCGCGCAGATCGAGGTGGCCGAGCGAGAACAACGTGCTCGCCTCCTCTTTCAACTGCAGCGCGTCGTGATAGGCCTCCTGCACGTTCTTGCGCGAGATGCCGGACCAGATTTCCGCGAGATCGTGCAGCACCTTCGGGTCGTCTTCGTGCACCGGCTCGGGCGGCTTGCCGGTCAGCATTTCGTTGGTGCCCAGCACGTCGAAGATCAGGACGGAGTGGTGCGCGACCATCGACCGGCCCGCTTCCGTGACGAGATCGGGATGCGGCACGCCCTCTTCGTCGCAGGCTTCCTGAATGGTGGCCACCACGTCGTTCGCGTATTCCTGCACGGAGTAGTTCATCGACGAGTGAAAGTTGGTCTGTGATCCGTCGTAGTCGACGCCCAGACCGCCGCCGGCGTCGACCAGTGAAGGACGTGCGCCCAGCTTGTGCAGCTCGACGAAAATCCGGCTCGCCTCGCGCAGCGCGTCCTTGTGCGCACGAATCGCCGTGATCTGCGAGCCGATGTGGAAGTGCAGCAGCTCGAGGCAGTCGAGCATCTCTTCCGAACGCAGACGCTCGACGGCTTCGACGATCTCGACCGCCGAGAGGCCGAACTTCGACCGATCTCCCGTCGATTCGACCCACTTGCCGGCGCCCTTCGTGGTCAGGCGCGCGCGCATGCCGATGTGCGGCCGGATGCCGAGCTCGCGCGACGTCTTCACGATCAGGTCGATCTCGGTGAATCGATCGACCACGATGATCGGCGTGCGGCCGAGCCGCTGTGCGAGCAGGGCGGTCTCGATGTAGGCGCGATCCTTGTAGCCGTTGCAAATGATCAGTGCGCCCGGCGTGTCGAGGAGGGCCAGCGCGACCAGCAGCTCCGGTTTGCTGCCGGCTTCGAGCCCGACGCCGTGCGGCGCGCCGTAGCGGACGATCTCTTCGACGACGTGCCGCTGCTGGTTCACCTTGATGGGATAGACGCCGCGGAAGCGCCCGCGGTAGCCGTACTCGACGATCGCGCGTCCGAACGACTCGGCGATGCCGCGCACGCGCGCGGAGAGGATGTCGGAAAAACGCACGAGCAGCGGAGCACGCAGTCCGCGACGTTCGAGATCGCCGACCAGTTCGAGCAGATCAATGGCCGGGCCACCGTTGCCGGTGGGGCGCGCTTCGACACGCCCCTTCTCGTTGACCGCGAAGAACCCGGCGCCCCAGTTGCGAACGCCGTACAGCTCGACGCTGTCGCGAATGGTCCAGCCGTGCATCTGTCGTGCATCACCTCCCGCGCGCCGGGGGAAGGCACGCTCCGAGGACGCGGCCCTAGATAGCGCGCAGCGTGGGGCGCGCCACGAATTTTGCGAGGAGCCGCAGTGAAGGTTTTCCCGCGACTGCACGGGCGCGGCCGAGTTCGTTCCCGGCGATTCGGCAGAACAGGTTCAGAGCGGCTCGTCGTGCTCTTCGCCGCTCGCCAGTGTGCGCACGCGCACGCAGCCCCGACTGCGCTCGTCGGATCCGATCAGGTAGATCCGCGCGGCGCCTCCGCGGTCGGCATCTTGCAGCGCACGCTTCAACTTTCCGCCGAAGGACAGCTCGACCGACGCGCCGCCAGCGCGCAGCCGCTGCGCCAGCGCAATCGCCGCCGGGCGCTCGTCGTCGCCGAAGGCGAAGACCACGGCATCGATTCGCCGGGGCAGATCGGGCAGCAGGCCACGATCGGCCAGCAGCTCCGCAATCACGACGTCGCCGAAGCCGAAGCCGACGGCCGGGATCGCCGGACCGCCGAGCGTTTCCGAGAGCCGGTCGTAGCGACCGCCGCCGCAGAGCGCGCGCAACTGTCCGCCCGTGTCGAAGCCCTCGAAGACGATTCCCGTGTAATAGGCGAGCCCGCGCACGATCGACGCGTCGAAGACCAGTCGCTCCGCGTAGCCATAGGCTTCCGCGAGTTCGAACAGGCGCTGCAGGTCGCGCACGGCCTTCGAATCGGGCGGCGCGAGCCGCGCCGCTTCGTCGAGCCGCGCGAGCCCGAGGGTCGCGACGACGTCGCGCGCCGAGTCGGGGCTGATCCGAACGGTGCCCGCCGGATCCGCGAGCAGATCGACGACGGCGTCGGCGCCGATCTTGCCGAGCTTGTCGATCACCACGCAGAGCGCGGCGAAGGCGTCCGGGCGATCGCGCAGCGCGCCGGCGCGCAGCGTTTCTTCCAGCAGGGCGCGGCTGTTGACGCGCAGGCGAGCCGTCTCGGGGCCGAGGCCGACGCGCTCGAAGAGGGCGTGCAGCGCGCCGAGCAGCTCGGCCTCCGCGAGCACCGAATCTTCGCCCCAGATGTCCATGTTCCACTGGTAGTGCTCGCGCTTTCGGCCGCGCGTCATTCGCTCGTAGCGCCAGTTCTGGGTGATCGCGAACCAGCGCAGCGGCCAGCGCAGCGCGCCGTGTCGCGCGATCACCATCCGCGCGAGCGACGGCGTCATCTCGGGGCGCAGCGCGAGGTGACGCCCGTGCAGCTCGAAGTGGTAGAGCTGTTCGACGATCTCTTCGCCCGCCTTGCGCGTGAACAGCTCCGCGTGTTCGACCACCGGCGCATCGATCTCTTCGAATCCGTGCGCCCCGGCGACCGCGCGAAAGTGGTCGAACAGCCAGCGCCGAAAGCGAAGCTCGTCGGGATAGAAGTCGCGGGTACCGCGCGGGGGTTGAAGTTCGATCGTCGTCATGGCGCGGCAGTGTAACGCTCGGGCTGGGTGCCCCCGATCCCCTCGGCTACAACCGCGGCTCACCGGGAGGGAAGGACTCGATGCGAAGTCACCGGCTCGATCGCTCGTTCGGAACCGCGCGCCTCGCGCTCCTGCTGCTGGTCGCCGCGTGCGGCGATTCGCAGGCGCCCCCCGCGCCTGCGTGTTCTGCGACGCCGGCGACCGCGCCCGCCGCAGACGCCGGGGCCACGCCGGCGTCGCTGCCGAACGGTCTTCTGCTCGCGCTCTCGCAATTCGAGATCGGGCCCGACGGCAAGCCGCTGCCGAAACCGGGAGCCGCCCGGCTGGAAATCCTGATCCGGGACGCGGGGGCGTGGAGTTCGAGCGTGCTCGATGATCCCGAGAGCAACGTCTTTCACAAGGCGATGGTCTATGCGCCGCATGGCGGGCGGCCTGGCATCCTGACCCTCGGCGGCAACGCGGCGCGCGTGAAACTCTGGCATCGCGAAGCGTCGGGCTGGGCCTCGCAAACCCTCTGGGGAAGCGACTTCGGCGGCAAGACGAGCCGCATGCGCGACGTCGAGATCGCCGCGCTCGGCGGCGCGCACGGGGCCAGCGACCTCGCGGTGGCGACGCACGATCAGGGAGTCGTGGAGACGCTCGTCGCCGATGCGAGCGGGCAGCTCGTGGCGAAGGAGATCGACCGCGAGAAGAACACCTTCGTCCACGAGATCGAGGCCGGCGATCTCGACGGCGACGGAGTGACCGAGGTCTATGCGACGCCGAGCGAGCCGAATCGTCTCGATGGCACCCCGCAGGCCGGTCATGTGGTGCGTTACGTGCCGGAGAAGGGCGAAGGTCGGGTCGTGGTCGCCGACCTCGGCCGGCGACACGCGAAAGAGATTCTGGTCGACGACGTCGACGGAGATGGCCGCGACGAGCTCTACGTCTCGGTCGAGGCCGCAACCGAAGGCGAAGGTGCGCAGCTTCGCGTCACCACGCCGATCGAGGTTCGGCGCTACGACGCGGGGACCGATCCTGCGGCCGGCATCGTGATCGCGCAGATTCAGGATCGACTCTGCCGCTTCCTCACGGTTGGTGACATCGACGGCGACGGAAAGAAAGAAATGGTGGCGGCAGCGTTTCGAAGCGGTCTCTGGCTGCTGCGTCCGACCTCGGATGCGAAGCAGCCCTGGACCGTCAGCTCGATCGACCGCAACTCGTCGGGCTTCGAGCATGCCGCGCTGCTCGCCGATCTCGACGGCAATGGGACCGCCGAGCTCTACGTGGCGAGCGACGATCAGGGCGAGGTGCGCCGCTACGTCTGGACCGGGTCGGCCTTCGCGAAGGAGACGATCCACCGCCGGACGGTCAAGGGCTCGGCCTTCGTCTGGAACCTGATGCCCGTTCCCGTCGAGCTGGTCCGCTAACGCGGTGCGCGCGTGCGCACGGGTCAGCCGGTGGCGGAGCGCGCAACCGCGACCATCGCGTCGGTCGCGACCGCGATGCAGGCCTCCATGTTGCGGTCGAGGTCGATCGCGGCGGGCCCCGGCCACGGGGTTCGGTCGGAGACCACGCAGATCGAGCCCGCGCGCAGACCGAAGAGGCTCGCGAGGGTGAGAATCACGCCCGCTTCCATCTCACAGTTGAGCACGCCCGCGGCCTGCATCTCGC
>CAZDHU010000034.1:0-8502 GCA_964505355.1 uncultured Myxococcaceae bacterium
GGTTTCTTCTACATCACGCACGTCCGCAATCCGGGCGCGGCCTTCAGCCTCTTTGCGACGATGAACGCGAACTACCGAACGGTGTTCTTCGTCGTGATTTCTCTCGTCGCGCTCGGGATCATCATTTCCTTCTACCGCAATCTCGCCCCCGGGGATCGGCTCTCCGCGCTCGCGCTGGGTTCGATCTTCGGTGGTGCGATCGGCAATCTGATCGACCGCATTTTTCGCGGCGAAGTCGTCGACTTCCTGCAGTTTCGACTCTGGAAAGGATATTCCTGGCCGGACTTCAACTTCGCAGACAGTTTCATCGTGCTCGGCGTCGGCCTGCTCGTGATCGAACTCCTCGCCAGCGAAGGAGAACATCGAGGCGCGCAAACTCTCGAAGAATCACGCGAGCCTTCGGATGCCGCGCGCTGCCGGGCCGCGATCGACGAGCAATCCCGCGATCAGTGATTTTTTTTCGATCCTGCGTCTGCGCGTGCGTTGCGTGCGAAACGGTAACCGGAACGCGCCCCTCGCACGCGAAGAAGAGACACTTCCTCGTGTCACCCGCAACCGTTTCGCGCTGAAGTGGTTGACACTCCATCACCGCTCGGGATACATGCTCGACGACGCGCACGTCGGTCGACCACGCGGTCGCAACGACGGGCGACGTTCTCGCGGACTCTTCTCGAGTGTCTTCCGGAGCGGTCCTGATGCGGCGCGCGAAGAGCGATTATTCGATTCAAACGGTCACCAACGCACTGAGTCTCCTCGAGACCTTCGACGATGCCGAGTCGCTCGGGGTGAGCGAGATTTCGCGCCGGCTCGGTCTGCACAAGAACAACGTGTTTCGATTGCTGGCGACGCTCGAAGAGCGCGGGTACATCGAACAGGAAGCGGGCGGTGACCGATATCGGCTCGGCGTGCGCTGCCTCGATCTCGGGCAGACGTTCTTGCGCAGTCGCAGCTTGATGCGCGAAGCACAGCCGCTACTCGATGCGCTGAGCGCGGCCGTCGGCGAAAACCCAAACCACGCGCAGCCCGGGCGCGGTTTCGAAGTCGTTCACGCGGCGGCGGCGCAACCCGAGCGGTTGCTGATCGCGGGGATCCGGACGGGCCGGCGACTTCCCGCCTACTGCACGGCGCTCGGCCGGGCGCTGCTCGCGTTCAGCGACGACGCGGTTCGCGAGGCGTTCGACCGTCGTCTCGCAGTCGATCCCCCGCGCGCGCGCAGCGCGGCGACGGTGACGGATCGGATCAAGCTGGTCGAGCAGCTCCGCAACACGGCGAGTGCCGGCTTTGCCATCGATCTCGGGGAATGCGAAGACGGGCTGAGTTGTGCCGCGGCGCCGGTCATCGACGGCCTCGGGCGACTCGTGGGTGCGCTCTCGATCACGGGGCCGTCCTCGCGGCTCGGCGAAGACCGGCTGCTCGGATCGATCGCGCCGGTCGTCGTCGACCACGCAAATACGCTGGCGTCGCGGCTCGGTCGCGCACGTCCCGCCGGCTCGTTCGGGAACGGCTGAATCGCAACGGGTCGCGGTGAACGCGCGGCTGTCGTGCTGCCCCGGGGCCCCGCTCGTGCGATTGCCCCGATTTCATCCCTCGCTTAGCCTGCGTCCGCAACTCACCGATTTTTCGGCAGAAGTGACTGGCAGTCCGCCTGTCGAGCAGGAGCCGTGATGGACTTTGGTCTCAGCGACGATCAACTCGCTCTGCAAGAGACGGCGCGCCGGTTCGCCCGCGAAGAAATCGCGCCGGTGGCCGCACAATACGACCAGAGCGGCGAGTTCCCGGCGCAGATCATGGAGCGCGCGTTTGGACTCGGCCTGTCGAGCACGTGCATTCCAGCGGAGTACGGCGGGGTGGGCCTCTCGGCGCTCGAAGCCGCTCTGATCACGGAGGAGCTTGCCTGGGGCTGCTCGGGGATGGCGACCTCGATCATGTGCAACGACCTCGGCCTGACGCCGATCGTGGTCGGCGGCAGTCCCGACCAGCAGCGCGAGTGGCTCGGGCGCTGCGCGTCTTCGTTTCGGATGGTCTCGTTTTGTCTCTCGGAGCCCGCAGCGGGTTCCGACGTGGCCGGCCTTCAGCTGCTCTGCGAGAAGGACGGCGATCACTACGTCCTCAACGGAACCAAGTGCTGGATCACGAACGGCGGTGTTTCCGACGTGTTCACGGTCTTTGCGACGCTCGACCGTTCGAGCCGCCACAAGGGGATTTGCGCGTTCGTGATGGACGCGGGGCTGCCAGGAGTCACGCGCGGCAAGAAGGAGGACAAGATGGGTCAGCGCGCGAGCGATACCCGGGCGATCCACTTCGACAACGTCCGCGTGCCGGCCGCGCAGCGGCTCGGCAAGGAAGGCGAAGGCTTTCCGATCGCGATGCGAACCCTCGACCGCACGCGCCCGTCGATCGGTGCCATCGCGACGGGCATTGCTCAGCGCGCCCTCGACGAATCGTTGAAGTACGCAACCGAACGGAAGGCCTTCGGTTTCCCGATCGGCGGGTTTCAGGCAGTCCAGTTCATGCTCGCCGACATGGCCAAAGAGATCGAGGCGGCGCGGCTGCTCACCCGGCAAAGCGCATGGATGATCGATCAGGGCCAGCGGGCTTCGAAAAACTCGTCGATCGCCAAGTGTTTCGCGACCGACATGGCGATGCGGGTGGCCACCGATGCCGTCCAGATCTTCGGCGGCAATGGCTACACGAAGGAATACCCGGTCGAGAAGCTGATGCGAGACGCGAAGCTGATGCAAATCTACGAAGGAACGAACCAGATCCAGCGTCTCGTGATCGCCCGGGAGCTGATGAAGGGCTGACAGATCGGGGGCAGCCGGGGTCGGAAGCCGCGAGGGCGGGTGAACGGCCAGCGCGGACTCCGCACGCACCCGGCCCCGGGTGCTTTCCCGATCGACATCGATCCCGATCGTCGGGTACTCTGAGCGTCCGTCCGCGTCGCACCGACGCGACCGAGCCGCTTCCCGCTCACCCGTTCGGGACGCACGAGGTGTACGAAGTGCCGATGAAGGAACAGGCTCTCGCCTATCACTCCGAAGGGCGTCGCGGAAAGATCAAGGTCGTCCCGACCAAGCCAACGCGTACCGGCCGCGATCTCGCGCTCGCGTACACGCCGGGCGTCGCCGAGCCGTGCCGGAAGATCGCGAAAGATCCCGATGCTGCGTACCAGTACACCGCTCGCGGCAATCTGGTGGCGGTGATCAGCAACGGCACCGCGGTGCTCGGCCTCGGCAACATCGGCGCGCTGGCCGGCAAGCCCGTGATGGAGGGTAAAGGCGTTCTGTTCAAGCGCTTCGCGGACATCGACGTCTTCGACATCGAGCTCGACACCGAAGACCCCGCCGAAGTGATTCGCACCTGCCAGATCCTCGCCCCCACGTTCGGGGGCATCAACCTCGAAGACATCCGCGCGCCCGAGTGCTTCGAGATCGAAGAGCGCCTGATCGAAACACTCGACATTCCCGTCTTTCACGACGATCAACACGGCACGGCGATCATTTCGGGCGCCGCATTCCTCAACGCCCTTCTGATCACGAAGCGCAAGATCGAAGACGCGAAGGTGGTCTTCTCCGGCGCCGGGGCGGCGGGCATCGCCTGTGCGCGGCTGTACCTCGATCTCGGCGTGCGCAGCGAGAACATCCTGCTGGTCGACAGCAAGGGCGTGATCTACGCGGGACGGACCGATGGCATGAACAAGTACAAGGCCGAGTTCGCGCGAGCGACATCGGCGCGAACGCTGGCCGATGCGTTGAAAGGCGCGGACGCGTTCGTCGGAGTGTCGCAGGCCGGGCTGATGACGCAGGACATGGTCCGTAGCATGGCGGCGAACCCGATCATCTTCGCGATGGCGAATCCCGATCCCGAGATCACGCCGAAGGAGGTCGCCGAAGTTCGTTCGGACGCGATCATGGCAACCGGGCGGTCGGATTTCGCGAACCAGGTCAACAACTGTCTCGGTTTCCCCTTCCTGTTCCGTGGCGCACTCGACGTGCGGGCGCGCAAGATCAATGAGCCGATGAAACAGGCGGCCGTTCGCGCACTCGCCGAACTGGCGAAACACGGCGAAGAAAGCATTCCCGACGCGGTTCGACACGCTTATCCGGGCGAGAGTTTTGCCTTCGGCCCCTCGTACATCATTCCGAAGCCGTTCGACCCGCGGGTGCTGCTGCACGTGGCGCCGGCCGTGGCCGAGGCGGCGATGCAGACGGGCGTGGCACGCGAAACCGTCGACCTCGTGGCCTACCGCGCGAAGCTGGAGCGCATGCTGGTCGATCTGGCGCAGCTCTGAAGCGCCCGGTTCTCTTCGACACGGACATCGGGAGCGACGCCGACGACGCGATCGCGCTCGCCGTGTTGCTGGCCGAAGCGTCCGCGCTCGAACTGGTGGCCGTGACGACGGTGGCCGGAGACACGGCACTTCGGGCGGGCATCGCCGCGCGACTGCTCGGTCTGGCCGGCCGGACCGACGTCGAGGTCTTCGCCGGTGAGCGTGAGCCCGTGTTGCGCAAGAATCGCTTTCCGGACTGGCCGCACGTGGGCCGAGGCCTGCCCGATGGCCCGGACGCACCGCTTGGCGACGAGCCGGCGCCGGTGCGAATCGTTCGGGCTGCGCGAGATTACGAAGGTGCTCTCGAACTGATCGCGGTCGGTCCGATGACGAACCTCGCCCGGGCGCTCGCGATCGATCCCGGCCTCCCCGACCGCGTGGCGCGGCTCCATGTGATGGGGGGGCACGTGCGTCGCGTGGCGATCTGCGGCCGCCCGCTAGCGTTCGGGGTCGATTACAACCTTTGTTCCGATCCGGAAGCCAGCGCCGCCGTGCTGGGAGCTGGTTTCGCGATCACGATGATTCCGGCCGACGTCACCTTCGAAACCTGGCTGCGACCGGCGGACGTTGCGCGGCTGTCGGGCGGCAGCCCGTTCGGGCAGGCGTTAGCCGCCCAGATCGCTCTCTGGTCTCCCCTGCAGCGGGTGCTTTTCAGCGGGCTCGCCGGCGCCTTCCCGGACGACAACGAGGCGTACCTGCACGATCCGCTGACCGTGCTCGCGATGGTTGATCCCTCCTCCTTGAAGTTCGAGTCGATTCGCCTCACGGTCACCATCGACCGCGGCGTGTTGCGGACGGTCGAGTCCGGGTCTGGCGACGCCGTCGGGACCGTGGTGAAGGTGGCGACGGCAGTCGACGCGAAGCGCGCCGAGCACGCCATCGTCGATCGCATCACGCGGGTGTGATCGTTCTCGAATCGCTCTCGGCTTCGGGCTCGTCCGCCGAGCTGCGACGCGGGGCGAAGAGCCAGGCGGCCGCGACTCCCAGCAGGTAGAGCACGATCAGCGGCCCCGCGAGAAGCGACTGCGTGACGACGTCCGGCGTCGGAGTCAGAACGGCTGCGAGCACGAATGCTCCGAGGACGGCGTACTTGAACCCGCGCAGCAGTTGCCGCGCGTCGACGATGCCCGCGACCGCCAGGAAAAAGACCAGCACCGGAAGCTCGAAGGCCACGCCAAAGGCGAGAAACATTTGCGTGGTGAAGCTGAAGACCTCGCGCATCGTCCACGCGGCGTCGACATAGCGGCTCTCGAACTGTGCGAAGAAGCCGAACATGATCGGGAACACGACCTGATGGCCGAACAGGGCCCCGCCGCCAAACAGCAGCGACGAGACCAGCACGAACGGGAGCGCGATCCGTTTCTCCCGCGGATACAGCCCGGGTGCAACGAAGGCCCAGACCTGCCAGAAAAAGACCGGGATCGAGAGCACGAACCCCGCGAGCAGCGAGCACTTCAGATAGGTGAAGAAAATCTCTGCGGGCGCGAGCGCCTGCAGCTTGCCGCCATCGGGGCCGAGCGCCTTCAGCGCGGGCCAGAGCAGCGCCTCGAAGAGCTCCTCGCGTGCGCTCCAGCAAGCCGTCGTGGCGATCGCCCAGGCAAGGAGAACCCGCGCAATCCGTCCGCGCAGCTCGGCGAGGTGCGCGGTCAGCGGGATCGGCGTGTCATCCACCGGCGGCGGGTTCGGTCGGGCCAGCAGGCGCCGCAGTGGCAGCACTCGCTGTGCTCGCCTCCTGGTCGACCACCAGCCGCTCGCTGCCGCTGGAGACCGGCGTAACAGTCGGCGCGGGAGGCGGCGGCGGGGGCGGGTTCATGATCTGCTCTCGAAGGTCGGTCGAGGCACGACGGAACTCGGCGAGACCCTTTCCGAGAGACCGGGCGAGCTCGGGGAGCCGGTTCGGGCCGAAGACGAGCAGTGCGACGACCAGAATCAACATCAGCTCGGGCATCCCGATCCCAAACATCGAATACCTCGCGCGAACCGAAAGCCGGCCCGACGGGGGCCAACAGGTCCAACCGTACGCCAGCGCTCCGAGCGCTGCTAACTGCGTCTGGCTGGCGGCTGGATCGCCCCGTTGGTCGGGCTGTCCGCCGGTGGACGAGCCGGAACAGAAGATCGCCGGCGCATGGCAACGAGGTCGCATCACGGCCGCCGCCGCGAGCCGCGGTAAACCATGGCGCGCAGCGGAGCCCTCGAAGCCGCCTGCTCCGCATCCCGTGGATCACATTTCAGGCAGCTCTCGGAGTCGTTCAGGCCAGAGCGATCCGGCGCATCGGGCCGGTCCGCCGGACAAACCGCATGCCGGCCCGCGCCGGGCGCGCTTCGCCGATCAGAGAAAGGCCGATCCACCACCGGCTCTCGCTGGTCTCGCGGCACCAGACCACGCGAGCGAGCGCGTCGACGGCAGGGCGGCCGTCGACCCGGCTCACCGAGACATGGAGCAGTGTTCCCACCGGTTCCGCACTGCTCGCGGCCATGCACAGCCCGGCGGCGGAGAGATCTCTCGTCACGGCAACGCGTCGTCGTTGATCGGCGCTCGTTCGCGGAACGGGTGCATACTCGACCAGCCGGGTGAGGCTCTCGCGCGCCTGCGCACGTTGCATTCGCCGGTTCTCCTCGGAGCAACCGTTCGCGCGCAGACCCGGTTCCGTCGGTCGAGGTTCTGCGCTCACCGCGCTCCTCCCTGCTCCGGCATCCGCTCCGGCCGCGGTTCCGAAACGAAGCCGAGGTGATGAAAGCTCGCGACCACTTCGGCGACCACGTCGGCATCGCAGATCGGTTGATCCGAATCGGCGGCGAGGGATTCGACGAAGACCCGCGCAAGGACGGGATCGAACTGGGATCCGGCTCCGCGGACGATCTCGCGCACGGCGTCGGCGCGATCGAGCGCAGATCGGTACGGGCGATCCGATCGCATGGCATCCCACGCGTCCGCGAGCTGAACGATCCGCGCCGTGAGCGGAATCACGTCGCCCGAGAGCCGATCGGGATAGCCGGCACCATCCCAGCGTTCATGGTGGTGCCGGACGCCGGAAGCGATCCTCGGGTCGAGGGCGAAGGGAGTCAGCAAGCGCTCACCGACGAGGACGTGCTGAGCGATCAGGTGATGGTCGGATCCGTCCAGCGCAGTGGATCGACACAGCAGTTCGCTCGGAAGCGCGATCTTCCCGAGGTCGTGCAGCATTCCCGCGAGGCGCGCGAGCTCGCAGGCGCGATGCGAGAGCCCGAGGTGACCGGCCAGCGCTCCGGCATGCACGGCCACGCGAAGCCCGTGCCCACGCTCGAAGCCGCCGTGTCTCTCGACACCGTCGATGAGGCGAGAGAGCAACGCGAACTCGTCCGAGCGACTGCTGGAGTCGCACGGGACGCGGTTGAAGAGTGCCTTGCGGACCGCGGCGTGAACCTCTGCGACGTCGAACGGCTTTTCGAGGAAGTCCCGCACCCCGAGCCGTAGCGCCCGCACGGCATCCTGCATGCCGGCCCGGCCCGACACGATCAAGACTTCCGTGCTCGGAAAGCGCCCTCGAACTTCCGCCAGCAACTCGAAGCCGGCTTCGCGTCGGCGCGGAAACTCGAACGTCACGAGGTCGACCTCGCGCTCTGCGAGCAGCTTGCGGACTTCGTCCGCGGTCGATGCGGTGAGCACCTCGTAGCCGCGGTGCAGCACCATACGAAGGGCTTCGCGCGGGCCGGCCTCGTCGTCGAATACGAGCACGCTCGGTCGGGAGATCGATTCGGTCGGGTGTGTGAACATGTGAATGCGCCAACGCAAGTGCCATGCCACGATTCCGTCCGCGGACAAAAGCGGGTCAACCCGCTGAAACCGTTGCGCTGTTCACCGCGTACCCACGGCGTTCTGTCGGCGCGTCGCGCACGAGCCGGGTTCCGTTCGGTACGTCCGACCGCGTCAGTCGCCGACTGAACGCGAGGATCTTCCTGTACTGGCGGCGAGTTCCGAAGCTGTTCCGGCTGGAACGGCGGGCGTTCCGGCTGCCGGGGAGATCCCGAGCCGATCCATCTTGAGTTTGAGCAGTCGTCGCGTGATCGACAGCGCATCCGCCGCCCGCGTCTGATTCCAGCCGGCCCGATCGAGCGCTTCGAGGATCAACGCCGATTCGAAGCGCGAGACCGCGTCGTCCAGACCCACCCGTCCCGCCCGCACGGCGTCCTGC
>CAZDHU010000035.1:0-68774 GCA_964505355.1 uncultured Myxococcaceae bacterium
CACGATCAGCGCGCCGGCTGCCGCGATCACGCTCTCGGCGTCGACCCTGACCGCGAGCGCCGTGCAGGGCGCGAACCCGGCTGCGCAGAGCTTCACCGTGCGCAACTCGGGTGGCGGCACGCTCTCGTACTCGATCAGCGATGACCAGAGCTGGCTCTCGCTCTCGCCGACCAGCGGCACCTCGACCGGCGAGACCGACACCATCGCCGTCAACTTCTCGGCGAGCGCGCTCAGCGCGGGCTCGTACAGCGCGACGATCACGGTCGCCGGCGGTAGCGGCGTCACGTCGAAGACGATCGCCGTTTCGCTCACGATCAGCGCACCGCCCGCCGTGATCACGCTCTCGACGGCGGCGATCACGGCGAGCGCCGCGCAGGGTTCGAGTCCGGCTGCGCAGAGCTTCACCGTGCGCAACTCGGGTGGCGGCACGCTCTCGTACTCGATCAGCGACGATCAGAGCTGGCTCTCGCTCTCGCCGACCAGCGGCACCTCGACCGGCGAGACCGACACCATCGCCGTCAGCTTCGCCACCACCGGCCTTTCCGCCGGAACGCACGCCGCGACGATCACCGTCGCCGGCGGCAGCGGTGTCAGCTCGCAGACCCTCGCGGTCACGCTGACGATCAGCGCAGCGACCACGCCGGTGATCAGTCTGAGCAAGACCACGATCGCGGTCACCACGAGGCCGGGCACCAGCCCCGCCGGGCAGACCTTCACCGTACGCAACGTCGGTGTGGGCACGCTCTCGTGGACCGCGACGGACAACCAGAGCTGGATGTCGGTGACCCCGGCCAGCGGCACGACGACCACCGAGACCGATTCACTCACGGTGGTCTTCCCGAGCAACAGCCTCGGCGTCGGCACCTACACGGGAACCGTCACGATCAGCGGCGGCGCCAGCGTCGCCCCCGCGACGCTCACCGTCGTGCTCACGATCACCAACAGCCCCGTGATCGCGCTCGGCACCAGTCTCCTCTCGCCGCAGACCAGCCAGGGCACGAACGCTGCGAACCAGAGCTTCACCGTGCGCAACACGGGCGGCGGCACGCTCTCGTGGAGCCTCAGCGACGACGCGGCATGGCTCTCGACGAGCCCGGCGAGCGGCACCGGGAACGGCGAAAACGACACCGTGACCGTCAGCTACGCGACCACCGGGCTCGCCGTCGGAACGCATACGGCCACCATCACCGCATCCGGTGGCGACGGCGTTGCGCCGCAGGTCGTCACCGTCTCGCTGACGATCACGACACCGCCCATTCTCACCAGCTCGGCGAGCGCGATCACGGCGAGCTCGACGCCCGGCGTGAGCCCGGCCTCGCAGAGCCTCACCGTGCAGAACACCGGCGCCGGCACGATGAACTGGACGCTCAGCGAGAGCATCTCGTGGCTCTCGATCACGCCCTACACCGGCAGCTCGACCGGCGAGGCAGACACCGCGACGATCAACTTCGCGACGACTTCCCTCGCGGCGGGCACGTACAACGGCACCATCACGCTCACCGCCACCGGCGCGGTCAACAGCCCGATGACGATTCCCGTGACGCTGACGGTGGGAGCGACGGCGTCGCTGTCGGTTTCGACGACGAGCATCGCCGTCAGCGGTGTGCACAACGTGATCCCCGGGCCCTCGCTGTTCACGGTCAAGAACGGCGGCGCCGGATCGCTCGACTACTCGGTCTCGTCGAATCAGCCGTGGCTGCAGGCGAGCCCGGCCTCCGGCACCTCGACGGGCGAGCTCGATTCGATCGGACTCTCGTACAACACCATCGGATATCCCGCGGGCACGTACGTCGGAACGGTCACGGTGTCCGCAGCGGGCGTGTCCAACGCGCCGCAAACGGTGACGGTGACGATGACCGTACGAGCGGCCACGGTGTCGGACCTCGACTTCTCGTCCTCGGGCGCCCCCGCCTACGACGTGCAGTACGCCGACGTGACCGGTGACGGGCACCCGGATCTGCTCATCGGTGACGATCACAGCCGATTCTGGGTCGCGCCGTGGTCCGCGTCGGGATTCGGGACGCCGACCGTCTGGCTGGTCCACGGGGGTGGACTCCCGAGCAAGCAGATGCAGTACCACGACGTCAACGGCGACGGTCGCGCGGACGCGATCTTCTTCGTGGCCGGGGCCGGCTCGGTCTACGTCAGCCTCGCACAAACCGGCTCGTTCGCAGCACCGGCACTCTGGGCGCAGTTCCC
Source organism: uncultured Myxococcaceae bacterium (assembly GCA_964505355.1). Lineage (GTDB taxonomy): Bacteria > Myxococcota_A > UBA9160 > UBA9160 > UBA9160 > CAZDHU01. Next base: position 2,200 of record CAZDHU010000035.1, read on the forward strand.
GTCGTCGTCGCCGGATCAAGTGCACTACCCCGACGTCAACGGGGACGGACGCGCCGACGTCGCGTGGTTCGATACGTCGACCACGCCGGGTTACGTCCACGTCGGTGTGTCGACGGGCACCGGCTTCACGACCCCGACCATGTGGGCGGGCCACGGTGGCGCGGTCGCCGCAGCCAAGCTGCAGTTCGGCGACGCCAACGGCGACGGCATGGACGACCTGCTCTACTTCGACTCGGGAGGAAACAGCCTGGTCTGGGTGAACCTCTCGGTGGGCACCGGCTACAGCCCGCCGACCGCGTGGCTCCAGCACGGCCCGACCCCGCCGCAGGCCATGAAGTATGCGGACGTGAACGGAGACGGAGCGGTCGATGCCCTGCTCTTCGCGGCAACGTTCAGCGACATCGTGTACGCCAGCCCGTCGACGGGAACCTCGTTCACGCCGGCCGCCAACTGGCTCGAGTTCGCGTACTCGACGGTGGACATGCTGCAATACGCCGACGTGAACGGAGACGGACTCGCGGATGCGCTCTACTTCGATCTCCTGCGCGGCGGTGCGGTGCAGGTGGGAACCTCGCTCGGCCTCGACTTCGCAACACCGGCGACCTGGACCACCATCACCGCACCGGTAACCAGCGGCGACGACGTCGCATGGACGGACTTCGACGGAGACGGCCGGGCGGACATGGCGGTGCACCGAAGCGACAACAAGATCGAGTTGCGCCGATCAACGGGTTCCGCTCTGACGGCCGCAACGATCTGGCCGGCGCCGTAGCAAGAGCGCGTCCCCTGTCGCGCCGGATGACCGGCCGCGACACGGGACGACTCTTCCATCGGGGACGAAACCGAGATTCGCGAGTGAATCCGTTTTCGCAGAGCTTGCGTCCGGATCACCGTGGTCGTCGAACGTCGCTCGCGCGAGCACCGAGGGTTCATGCCGCGGCCGAGAAACGCCGTCGCCCGGGAAGTCCCGCGTCGGCGCACGCGCTCCATCGCCGACGATTTTCTCACTTCCGCAGTCGTGCGACCCAGCAGCGTGTGGTGTACGGGACGGAGATCTTTCCGGATGGCGGCAGCACGCGCCGAATCGCGTCGACGACGCGGTCGAACGCCTCACCGGCCTGGCGCTGAAGCGTCGCGTGAGACCGCCACGCGTCGATGTAGTCCTCGACGCGTGTGGGCGCGACCGATCGTGCTTCGACGTGATCGACGGCTTCGAAGAGGCCGGAGTCGTCGATCACTGCCGTCTGGTCTTCGCGTCGAACACCGTGTCCATAGTCGGGCACGTGAGCGGTGATCGTCGCCTCGACTTCCTTCTGCAGCGGATCGTCGAGATCCCGGTGGTTCCACAGGCACCCAAACCAGCCCCGCACGACGGCGATTCGTGCGACCTCGCGCAGCGCGGCAGCCCGATCGACCACGTTGAACGAGGAGCCGAAAAAGACCATCGCGTAGCCATGGTCCGGAAGACCCGTCTGCTCGCCCGTGCCCTCGCTCCAGCACACGTCCGCACCGCGCGTGTTTTCGATCCCGATCGCGCGCATCGCGTCATTCGGCTCGACGGCGTGCACGCGCAGGCCGCGCGCCACGAGCGGACGCGTCAGCTTCGCGGTTCCCGCACCGATGTCGGCGACCCGATCTCCGCGCGACAGCCCGGCGATTTCGACCAGCCGATCGATCGCGTTCGGCGCGTATTCGGCGCGCCGGTCGTAGTAGGGCGCGAGTGCGGTGTAGTTCCAGGTCGTCTGCATGTCTTCTCCGCTTCGAACTCGTGCGCAGCCTACGCCAGAGAGACCACAGGCGCAGGTCGTCGTTCCGCCACGTCGTGCTTCATCGCTCAGGCAATCGGATTCACCCCCCATCTCGGATGTCGCACCGTTCGCTCGTAGAGCCATTCGATCTCGTCGGGTTCGAGCAGCATTCGACAGACGGCCGCGAAGAACGAATGCAACGCGGGCACCTCGGCGGACGTTTCGGCCACGGCGTAGGCCCAGTTCTCCGCGATTCGATGCTGCCGAACGGGCGTGCACCGCGTGTCGAGCCGGCGTTCGATGCGACCAGACGGCTCCTGCCAGAGCATCGGAGCGCCCGCGGCGTCGTGCGGTCGCACGAAAACGCGTCGCTGGACGAGCGTCCGCAGGTCGACGATGGGACGTCTCGCGGCGCGCTGGAGCCAGCCGTCGAGGTGACTCTCGTCGGCCTCGTATCCCATCCAGCGCAGGAACGCGCGCATCAGCGCTCCGTCGTAGTGGGCGAGTTCGACCGGATCGTTCCGCTCCTTCCACTCGAAAGACCGTCCCCGATGAATCGCCTGCATCGACCCGCCCGGCATGCGACGGGCGAGCATGTCTCGCGCGCGCTCGGTCGACGAGCTCGCAATCGCCCGGCGGATGCACGCGTCGTCCCGATGGCGCGAACCGAGGAAGGCGAGAACGCCGGCGAGCGTCTCCTCGGGCCGTTCTTTCAGATCCTCGAAGCGCACGAAGCGGATGGGCCGAACCCGACTCGCGTGCAACCAGCGCAGGTGAAACAGCAGATACGTCTTCACGGCATCCAGCCAGAACAGGCCGGGAAAGTGATCCGGCCAGTCCGTGCGCCAGTCGAGAAACTCGGGCAACTCGCCCGGATACCAGCCGTTCATCTTCCAGCGGCGATGCAAAGAGAAGATCGCGTCTCTCGGGTCTCGCACCACGACGACCACCGGACACGCGGGATCGATGTCGAAACGAACGCGATGCTCCCAGAAGAGCTCGATCTCCGGGATGAATCGGTGTCGCTCGCGTTCGAGCAAGATGGGAAGGTGGTGGACGATGTGTTTCCGAGCCGCCTCGCCGACGCGATACTCCCCGTCGCCGACGTCTTCCCAGTGGTTCTTCTCGTAGAGCAGAGACGTCGTTCGATGCCCGAGGGCGAGCATCGCGTTGACGAGCCATGCCAGTCCGCAGGCGAACGGAGCCGAGGTCAGAAAGGCCACGCGTCGAACGCGCGTCATCGCCAGTGCTCGACGTCGCTCTCGCTGTCGAACTCCCACCAGGCTTCGTCGGTGTCGATGGTGTCGATCCGTTCTCCGGCCTCGATCATCGTCTGCAGAAGGCTCGTCACGTCGATGTCGCGAAAGCGCTCGGACGAGAGGGTCGAGAGCGTCGCTTCGATGCGACTCCACCCGTCCGGCGTGATCGCGAGCAGCCCCATGAACTGCCCCTCGATCTCGTGCATGCCCGAAGGGCGGCGACCGATCTCGACCAGCCTGCCCGCGGCGTCGCGGCGAAAGGTCTCCGCGTCGGCGAGGGGATCGGCGAATCGCCGTTCCCAGATCTCGCGCCAGCGCGTGTTGTTCGCGACGACGATGTCCCCGGGTGCATCGGCCAACCTCAGGATCGTCTTTGCACCGAACAGAATGTCCGAATAACACACGATGCCGGGCGCCTCGATCATCCAGGGTCGGGCCTGCCACAGCGAGTAGACCATGTTGGTGGTCTCCCACTGCGCATTGTGAAACGTCCGCCGGAACGCTGGCCCCTCGAGCAGATCGGCCCGATACCCGGTGACGATCGCGAGCTCGCGGATTCCGCCACCGCGCAGGGCATCGATCGCGGATTCGAGAAGGGGGCGCCCGTCGACGGACAGCAGACACTTCGGGCGCTCTTCGGTGAGCCCCTTCATGCGGCGCCCTCGACCGGCGGCGAGGATCACGGCGCGCCGGGTGCTCACGCGATCCCAAAATGGACGCGCAGCATCTCGGTGTCCGCGGAGGTCGGAACACGCTCCCGCTCGGGATGCCACATCACCCCCTGCACCCGCCGGTCCTTCGCTCTCACCCACTCGACGTGACCTTCGACCGTCCGTCCGAGCACTTCCCACTTCGCGGGTTCTCTTCGAATCGCAAACTGGTGATAACTGTTCACTTCGCGCATCGGCCGGCCCGTCTCGTCGAGCAGTGCGTGCCGTGTCTTCACGTGGCCATCCACCCGCTCCAGTTCTCCTCCGAATCGCTCGCACAGGAGCTGAGCCCCGCGACAGATGCCGAACACCGGGATCGCGCGCTGAAGCGCGTCGTCCAGCAACCGCGCCTCCGTTTCGTCTCGCTCGGATCGATCGCCCCCGAGCGTGCAGAGATCGTTTCCCCCGCTCAGCAAGAGACCGTCCGGTCGCAACCGGTCGATCGCCCCGAAGTCGAGACTCGGCTGATTCGGAATCAGAATCGGCGCCGCGCCGATGTCGCACAGCAGCCGCGAGAGCCGCTGATCGAGTGCGTCTCTCACCTCGCCGATGTCGCCGTGCACGTCGACCCGACAGGAGACCAGAATCAGCGGTCGCGTCATCGAAGAATCTTGACCTGCCGGTTGCAGCCATCGATCGACAATCGCCGGGCACGAGACCAGGCCCCGTAGTTCGTCTCGCCCGCACCGACCACGGCCGGCAGTTTCATCTCGGCTGCTCGGATGGCCATGTGCGAGTTGACGCCGCCGTACATCGTGACGAATCCCGCGATCCGTCGGGTGAAGATCCAGTCGAAACCGGGATCTGCGTTCTCGATGAACACGATTTTCCCCCGCAGGTCGTCGCGCTCCGAATCGAGCACGGCGACGTCGGCCTCGACCGAGCCGAGGGTGACGAAGTTCGGCTCGGTTTCCAGAACGTGGAAGGTCCAGACGTCTTCCGGCGATACGATCAGGCTCGGAAGAACGAGTGCCCGGGTGACTTCGTGCGCCCGGCGTCCCTGTTCGATCGAACGCGCCATCGCAGCGGCCGGACTCTCGCAGGAACCGAACAACCTCTGGACGGCCCGAACGTCGAGGTGGCTGGAATCGTCGAGATCGAATCCGTGTTCTCGGCCGAGTCGCCCGATCTCGACCAGCGCGTCGCTGACGTTCCGCGTGAACAGGAATTTCGCGTACTCACGCCCTTCGATCGCACACTTCAGGAACTCGAACAGTCCGAGCACGTCGAGATCGAGCCGATGTGCGCGCAGCTCCGTCTGGATCGTCGTGTACTGCTCGATCGAGAGACGGAACGGGGTCGCCGCCGGAATCGGACTCTTTCGTTCCCAGTCGAAGTATCGATCGGGGTCCTCGTCGTACCGGGGAGACAGGATGTCGTAGGTGCCCGGCCGAAGATGTCCGTAGACGGCGAGAAATGCCTCGCGAGGAAGTCTCGCGTGATCCCGCGCCATCCGCGTACTCACGGTGTCGAGCGACCCCATGAACTCGGCGCACTCGCGATCGGTGAGAATTCCGGACGACACCATCGACTTCAACATCTGAACGGCGATGAATCCGGCGCGGGCGAGTCCTGCGAACGGGAGCGTCCCGTACCGCTTGCAATCTTCGAGCAGCCAGTAGATGCGCTCGATTCGATTCATCGAACTCGACGCCAGCGCCCGATGCCGCTCTTCGAGAATCGAGAGCCGTTCGAGATCCTTCTTCCAGAGTCCGGTCTCCGGCGCGACGATGCGGACCGTCAAGGCACGGAGGCTCTCGACGATCCGCGTGATTTCGTCCGAGGTGAACCCGAATCCGCGCAGCCGTTCGATCTCTTTTTCGAGCTCGAAGTGATGACAGGAGAAAGCGATCTCGAACTCGACCTTGTCGTGGAGCTGTGGCGAGCTCGCCAGCCGGTCGAGGTAGTGCTCGACGAGTTTGTTCGCGAGCGCTTCGGGGACGTCGGCGGGAACGAACGAATTGAAATCGACGCGCACGTCGACGTACGGGCATCCGTGAAGGCTTTGGATCAGCGGCTGGCTTCGCAGATTTCGGTAGCCGTAGTTGTCGCGCTGGTACGCCCAGGTGCTGTCCGTGACGAGTTCCGTGTACAGCGAGAGCGCGAGCGGGCGAGGGCGCACGCCGACGATCTCCGCCGGATTCCAGTCGGGCATGATGCCGAAGAGGGTTCGAGATCCGAGCAGGAAGGGTTTCGGCTCCATCCATTGCGTGACCTTGTCGTGAATCTCGACGAGGCGCGCCCGCAGGGCCTCGGTTTCGACGCGACACTCCCGAGCGAGTACAAGCGGACGCACCTGCAGCAAATGAAGTCGATGGGCATCGTCGATGGCGAACTCGACGTCGAGCCGGTCGGAGCCAAACCGGGCTTCCAGCTCGTCGAGCAGCGCGTGAAGTTCGGGAAATTCCGCGCGCGCGTGCGACGGCGGCGACGAAAACGAGATCGCGGTCCTCGTCGCGCGACCGAGCCCCGAAGTCACGCCGTCGGTCGCGCCCGAATCGTCGTAGTTGATCACGCGGTAGGGCGATCCCGTGGAGGGATCGCGCGTGAAGGCCACCCCCGAACGAATCACGCGCCGGACCATCGGCTGCACGAAAAGGTGTTCGTCGTCGTCGAGCGGGTCGTACCGTTCGAAGACGGCATCGATCGCCGTTCGCAATCGATTCGCGTCCTGCACGTTCGGAATCGAGAGGTATCGCCCGGCAAGAGAGCGCTCGATGCCATCCTCTCCGCTCGCACTGCTCCGGACGATCAGCGGTTCGGCGAATCCGAGCGTTCGTTCGACGCGCCGGAGACACGATTCGGGATCACGCCGCCACTCGCCGAACGAAAGCAGACAGGAGGCGGGGATCACCGCGTGTTGCAGCGTTTCGCGAAGCGATTCGAGCGTCGTCGCCTTCGTTCCCGGCTTCATGCGATCGCTCCGAGCAGCGTTCCCCGAATCGTCGCCATCGCCTGCTCCCGCATGCCGGCGATCGGCAACCCGGATTCGCCGAGGTCGAACACGAGATCGGGATGCGCCGGCTCTTCCGGCTCCAGATCCACGCCGACCACCGGACCCGTACCCGGCTTCGCAGCGTAGAGGTCGTGCTGGTTCCGGGCTCGCAGCAGGGCGTTCGGAGCCCGCAGGTAGATCTCGAGATAGCGCGGAACGCGTCTGCGATTTCGTTCTCGAACGGACTCGAACATCGAGACCGTACAGCAAATCACGTTCACGCCCTGGTCGGTGAGCAGCGTGCAAAGGCGCGAGTAGAACTGCGCGCAGCGGAGTCGTCCGTCACGGTCGTATCCAAAGACGCCACCGGCGACTTCGCGCAGCTCGTCGCCGTCGAGCAAGACGGCGGGCGTACCGGAGGCCACGAGCGAATCACGCAGACTTCGTCCCAGCGTCGTCTTTCCGGAACCCGCGAGTCCGGTGACCCAGACCAGAAATCCTTCTCTCGCCTCCATTCCGAGCACGTTCACCGTCCTCGCACATCGAGTCAAGCGCCCCCCGCGCTCTCCAGCCCGGCGAGCTCGACGGCATCCGCCGCTGCAGGCTTCGGCCCCGTCTCGCCGGCGAGTTCGGATTTCGGTGGTGAATCGCGCTCGGCCGGCGGTGCGTTCGGCGTGACGCCCTCCGTGTCAGGCGTTTCGATCGCCTGTCCCTCGTCCCGGGCGGCGAGATCGACCAGCCGCTCGCGAAGCGACGACTCCGTCTCTCCGGTCAAGACCAGTGCGCCGAGCGCGTGATCTCCGATTCGATCGAAACGCAGATCGATGGGGCCCGTCTCGTGATGCACGGCGAACCATCGTTCGTCACCGCCACGAAGCCAGCGATGGAGATGGTCGGGAACTCGCGTGGTCCGGCGCAGCAGGTTGTAGCGCCCGACCACGTCGACGAGGTCGATTCGGGTCTCCATCCGCCACGGCTTCGCGATCGTCGATGCAACGTGCTCGAGCCTCTGCTCTTCGCGCTGCTCGCGATCGGCCCGGGTTCGACGACGCCCGAGCCCGCGCAGCCACCCCCTCCGCGCCCCGGCCGCCAGCGAAGCGTCGAGTTCGAAGCGCGTCTTCGCGGAAGCCGCGGCGCGGTCGTCGCGAATCACGCGCGCGACGAGGCTGCGCGAGATCGGACCGCGCACGGCGTGGAGACCTCCATCGAAGGCCCAGATTTCGTATCCATCCTTCCGCGCCTCGATCCGGCGCGGTTCGGCGGCGTCACCGGCTGCGAGCGTCGGCCCCCAGGACGCCGGCACCGAACGCCCGCGCTCGCGACGCAGCCACGAGTCGAACGCGCGCGCGCGCGCCGACAGAAACTCCCGAAGCCAGCGTTCGAAATCGGCTGGACAGCGGACGGAGTCCCCGACGAAGGCGGGTTCATCGAGACGAAGCAGGGCGGTATCGACGTCCGTGCGCACGCCGAGGAAGGAGAACACGCCGTCGATGGCGCTTCGCGGATCGGTCTCGACGTCTTCCAGAAAACCGACGTGAATCTGCGAAGAATGAAACACCGACGAGAGCCGTTCGAGCAGTCCGAGCGGGTCGACGGCCGTGAGCATCACGTCCGAGAGCGCGGCCGCGCAGAGCGCGCGTTCCTCGAGATTTCCAATCGAACAGTCGGCATCCGCAAAGGGAGCTTCGCGCCAGCGACAGGCATGACGAATCAGCGACCACATGTGGTCGACGGGCTCGCGCAACCAGACGATCCAACGAACGTCCGGTCGGAGTTCTCGGATGGTGCGCAACGCGGTGCGAGGAAGTCCGGCATTCGGCGTCGCATCGCCGCGACACGTCGAACTCACTCCCGCGAAGTGATCGAGATACCGGTCGACGCCGTGTTCGCGCCAGCCCGTGTCGAAGTAGTGCAGTTCTTTTTCTCGAGGCAGATGGACGTCCGGATGACGGCGCAGAACGTCGGCCAGCCAGGTGGTGCCGGTCTTACCGGGAGACGCGAAGAGAAATTCGGGAAATAACGATTCGCGTCCACGCGGGATCCGTCCGATCCGTTGCGCGTATCGAGCCCAGAGCCAGTGCTCGTTCGGGTACAGGGGCTCGGGCTCGCCTCGAGTCGAGGACGTCCCGGGATCGGCATCGTCGTATTCGGACGCCCCGCGCTTCATCCCTGCACGCGTCAGGCGACGGGCAAAGACTTCGACTGTGACGCGAGAAGCTCGCGAATCTCTCCTTCGACGACGTCTCGCGAGACGTCTCGCACGACGCCCGGCATCTCCATCACGTCGACGGTCTGCAAGTCGAGGGAGCCGAGTGACTGCGGAAGCCCGTAGAACCAGCCCTCGAACTCGACCACGTTGTAGTCGCCCACCGCGCAAACGAGACGCGGCGCCGACGAGCGACCGGACGCGCCCGCCGACTCGCTCGCGAGCCGATCGCGTCCTTTCGCGCGCTCGCCGCGAAGCCTCGAATAGACGCCCGCGGCGAGCCGGCGGATCTGACGCCGCACACCGTCCGCCGCGGACCCCGTCTCCTCGCCGGATTCGATCCGTTCGACGATCTCTCGCATCGCGCGCGCGGTCAGCACGCCCGGCAACGCGTCGACCGGCTCTTCGCCCCAGCGAACCGCGCCGCACGCATGAGGCACGCCGTAGTAGACACCGTCGTACTTCACGATGTTGTACGAACCCATGGTCCGCAGGAGCTCGGGGTTCGCGCCGCGGGTCACGACGGACACGAGCTCGAGCCGGCCTTCGAGATCCACGCTCGATGCTTCGGTCAGGCCGAGTGACGCGACCTCCGCGCCGAGCACGCTCGCGAGCGCATCGCGATCGATCACGAAGCGTTCATCGCCGAGACGAATCACACCGACGCGCGGCGCGGTGCGACCCGGCTCTTGCTCCGGCCACGCGCTGTCGGCGCGAAACTGCCCGGCACCCGCGAGCGCCGAGTCCACGCCGGCCGGGCCATCCGATTCGTACTCCCCCATCGGATTGAGCGTCGGCTGGCTGACCGGTGCCGCATCCCGCCCGTTCGTGTCTCCCCGCACGTCGACACCACCCTCGAGCGACGGTCCTTCGCACGCCGAGGCGGCGACCGCGTTCCGATCGAGGCCGGACGCGTCGGACTCGTGTTCCGGCACCGCCGGGTGGGTTCCGCGCGGACGTCCCTGCTCGTCGAAATTGGGGTCGTTCTGCTCGGACATGCCGGAGCGGCTCGGATCTTTCGCCGTCTCCACGACGTCGATGATCTTCGATGCCCAGGCGCCGACGTCGAAGCCGTTGTCACGCAACGCGTGGACGATCCGGGCAAAGCGCCGCTTGCGAACGTCGACGTCGATGAACGGGTTCTCGCTGTGCCAGAGATTCGCGGGCATCGCGCGAGGAAACCGTTCGTAGAGCGCTTCTCTGGGTTCGTGGAACACGATTCCGTGCTTCTCGGGCTCCAGCCAGTAGACGCTCCCATTCACCATGATCAGCGGGTTGATGTTCGCGAGACGCCCGATCCACGGTTTGCAGCGCACGATCAGATCGATCGATTCGTCGACGTCGGTCTCGGTCTCGCCGGGAACCCCGATCACCCAGTTCACTTCCGTGTAGATGCCGGCCTGCCAGCAATCGCGCAGATTCTGCTCCACGTCTTCGGTCGTGTACCCCTTCTTTTGCATGCGAAGCGTATTCGCACTGAACGCGTCGACGCCGAATCGAAGCGCGACGAAACCCGCCTCGCGCAACTTCCGAAAGAACGCGGCATCGCTCTTCTTGTGAATCCGAAGCTGCCCCGTCAGTCGTACGTTCAGTCCGCGACGAATGATTTCGTCACAGATCTCCAGCACCACCTCCGGCATCCCGTTCAGGTCGCTCTCGTTGAACATGAAGAGATGACAGCCCTGGGACGTCAGCCATTCCAGCTCGTCCACGAACACGCTCGGCGAGTGGATCCGCCAGAGAAAACGCTCCGCGCAGAACGTGCAGCGCGACCAGCGACAACCGCGGCTCGCGAGCACCGGTGTCAGCTGGTATCCGTCGAAGTTTCGATACAGATCGAGGTCGAACCACTCGTACCTGGGAAACTCGAGCAGGTCGAGGTTGTGCGGCATGGGCCCCGGCACGAACGTCCAGTCGGGGTCGTCGAAGCGCGACAGGACACCGGGTTGATTCTTCGGCCGCTCGCCGCGGGCGAGCGCTTCGATCAGCGGCCCCACGGTGAGATCGGCTTCCGAGATGCACATGAAGTCGGCTTCGGGGAACGCGCGCCGACCGACGCTCGCGTGGTAACAGCTGAATCCGCCGACGACGATGACGGTGTCGGGCAGGCGCGCCTTCACCCCGTTCACGACTTCTCGCGAGAATCTCTCGCTGCACTCCTGAATCGAAAGTCCGAGCACCTTCGGAGCCGCGCGCACGATTTCGTCGACGATCTCGTCGATCTCCGGACGGAACCATTCGATCACCGCGGGATCTGCCCACGTGTCGTAGTGTTCGGCCTTCCACGGATCGACGGGCAGTTCTCGACCGTTCGGGAGCACGGTCCGTCCGCCCTGGTCGAAGAGGCGACGGACGTGGAATCGGTGATAGATCACGGTGTCGAGGTCGAAGGTCTGCCAGCTGACGCCGGTCTTCTTCAACGCGTTGTGCACGTACCCGATGCCGTTCGGCATCAGGCCGAGGTTTCGCGCCGGGCAGTCGATCAGCAGCAGGTCGAGGCCGGGACGAAACTCGATCGGCGGAATCTCGATCGGATAAATGATCTCACGCGACCACGGCGTCCACGCGTGTGCGGGAATCGATTCGAGCGAAATTTCAGGCAGCACTTCGGGATCGATCACGCGCAGGCGCGGTTCCAGGCGGGCGCGCATGCGCCAGCGAGCGAGTGTCCGCGTCTCGGCGAGGAACACCGTCTGCACCTCGTCCGGCAGGCGGGCGGGAGGAATCTCGGCGAGGGCCGCGAGGGCGGGTACCGGGCCGTCGGCACCGGCATCGACGATCCGCCAGCGAACGTGGCGAACGAGGTCCGGAGTTTCTCGAACCAGCGCGGCGAGAAACTCCGCGTTTCCCCACAGCGCGAGCCCCGGCACCTGCAGGAGATGTTCGCCGAGTCGCCGCAGCGGTTCGCGTTCGGCGGGATCCCCGGCAAGACGCAGGCACTGGTGAGGACTGAATCGCACCAGCGTACCGTCGACGGAAAACGGCCGACCCCGGTGACGGAGTGTCAGCGTGCTCGGACGTCGTTCCATGTCCGGGCTCCCTTCCCGACGCACGCGACGCAGGACGTCGGGCGCGCGTCTCTAGAGTGCGACGTCGACCAGAGCAGATCCCCGCAACGCATCGACGCCGTCGAGAATCTCGTGAACCTGCCAGCTCGCTGCACGATCGGACTTCGCTGCGATCTCGGCTGCGATCGCCGTTTCTCCAAAGGCCGGGATCACGATCACCGGCTTCCCGTGCTTGCGAGCCAGTTCGAACTCGAGCTCGAGCCACTTCCGCGAACTCGCCTGCGCCCACACGCTGGCGAGCGCGATCACCGCATGAACCGGAACGATCTGCGCTTCGAGCCATCGTCGCACGAACGTTCCTCCGTCCGCGCTGTTCGCACTCACCGCCGGGTCGTGCCAGGGCACACTGAAGTTCCGCCACTGCAGACCGGGCTCCGCATCGAACAGCGCGACGAGCCGATTCCAGTCGTCGTGATAGCGCCATGCATGCGTGATGAAGAGGTCGTATCGCGGTCGCGCCGTCACGGTCTCCTCCCTCGACTGGACGTCCGGGCGCAGTTCACACTAGCTCACGCGACTTCGCCTGGCGTCGCCGCGAATCGACGAATGCGAACGCCCCGAGCGCCGCACAGGTGGCCAGCAGTCCGGCTCCCGACAGGCGCTTGCCTCGCGCCAGCGCCGGCGGCGAATACCACAGCTCGAGTCGTCGGGCTCCGGCCGGAATCCCGATCGCCATGAATGCGAAATCGGCCCGCATCACCGCTTGCTCCGCACCGTCGACCGACGCGTGCCACCCCGGGTCGAACACGTCACCGAAGAACACGATCGTCGGAGCGACGCCGCCGACGGGAATCACGATCCGGTCGCTCGTGAGCTCGTCGAAGGCGAGATCGATCGCTCGGCCGCTCGTCGCAGCGACACCGCCCGGGGGGTCTCGATCGAGAACGAGCCGGCGCAATGGATCGAAGTCCAAATCCGTCAGCCTCCGGAGCGCGTCTTCGTCCCCGGGAATCACTTCGAAGTCCGAGCAGGCGACGAATCGGGAGAGCGCGCCCGGGCGGCGCTGAACCTGCCCGCGCGAGACTCCCTCGAACCCCGCGCCGAGCAGATCGAGCAGGCGCGGATCGTTCACCTCGGGCGTCATCGCGCCCGGGCCGAAGGGTGGATTCGGCTCGAACGCGGACACGAGTCGCGACAGGCGTTCGCCTCGGAGCGAGTTCACGCCACCCATCGAGCGGATCCCGTGAACCGTGAAGACGTTTCCCTGAAACTCTTCGGCGGCGATCCCGAGCGCGACGTGGGGTCGGTTGACGCGCCATCGTGCGAGATCGGAGGCGGACAGGTCGAAGGTCGCCGTCTCTCCGCGAGAGCGATCGATCTTACCGGGACGCCAGAACGGTTCGGTGATCACGTGCTGATACTCGCGGTTCGCCGGCGCGAGGTCGGCGAACAGCACGAGCCCGAGCGTCACGACGAACGCTTCGGAGCCGATTCTCCCCGTACGCAGGGCGCCGAGCGCGGGCACCAGAACCGCCGTGACGAGCAGCAGCCGGCCGACTCCGAGCAGCGCCAGCAGCGCCGCATTCGGCAGCGTCGGATGCGCCCCTTCCGGTAAGGGGATCACCATCACCACCATCACCAGCCCGAGCGCCAGCCAGCGGAGCCTCCCTGCGATCCGCTCTCTTCCGGACGAAGCGTCGAGCAGAGATCGCCAGAGCAGAAGGATCGCAGCGATGCTCGTCTGGATCAGCACGAACGAGCAAACGAAGAGATCGTCTCTCCAGCCGGCGAACCATGCGACGATCCCGACCACGACGGCGTCGATGCCCACGGCGCACCAGACCGCGAGCGGACGCCCGAGCAGCGAACTCACCGACGACGGACGCACGAAGACCAGCGCCGCCGCCGCGAGCGCGAGCAGCACGACGCATGCGACGGGATGGATCGCCTCGGGCCTCAGATAGAACCACGGAACGGCGCTCGCACCGGCAGCGAGCAGCGCGCATGCCGCGAGAACGCGCACGGGGTCTCCGAAGGCGCCGGGCTCGTCGATCGCCGTCCGGAGCGCGGACGCGAACGCTCCCAGCAGCGCCACCGGAACCAGAAGACGCGGAATGATCGCATGGATGTAGGGAAAGAAGAGCGTCCAGATCAAATCGGCAAACGGGCGCACGGACAGAAACCAGACCGTCGCCGCGACGAAGAACGCAGGCCAGAACGGACGCATCCCGCGGCGCCGGCGCGCGAGTGCGAGCAGGACGAGCAGCATCGTCGCCGCCCCGGCGTACGGATGGCCGTCGATCTGATGATGCTGCACGGGTTCCCACCAGACGTAGTGCTGCAACAACCGCTTTGCGGTCTCGATCTGAATGCCGAGCGCCTCGGGAACCAGCGCTGTGACGCCGTACAACGGATCGTTCATGTGGCCGCCGAACGCGTGGTGAAACGAATCGGTGAAAACGCGATCTCCGCCGTGCAGCGCACCCGCGATCGGAAGCAGCCGAATCATCGCGACCAGCAGAGCGCAGACGAACGCGGTCCCGGCGATCCACGCCAGTGCGTTCCGGGGCCAGCGTCCGAGCTCGGCAGGGTTCAGTCGGTAGACGACGAGAATCCCGAGGGCGAGCAGGATTCCCGCGCCGTACACCACGTTCCCGGTCGTCAGTACGATCAGAATCGAACACCAGACGGCGAGAAACGTTCGCCAGAGGGCGCGGCGATCGATCGTCCAGATCGCGGCCAGCGCGCCGTAGAGCGCCACGTGGAGCGTCAGACACGCGTAGGTGGTGACCGCGAAGAACGCGTTGGTCCCGATCTGGGCGGTCAGCGCCGCGAGAAGTGCGACCGGGCGACTGCCGAACTCTTCGCGAAGAAACGCCCATGCGAATCGTCCGAGAAGCCACGTTTCGATCGCCACGCGGAGATGAAAGCCCCACTTGAACCAGCCGCGCGGCAACAGGAAGAGCGGCCAGGATGCAGGCGAGTAGAGAAAATTGTGGGTGCTCCCGGAGAAATCGATTCCGCCGAGAAGCTGCGGATTCCACAGCCCCCATCCTCCGCGACGAAGCTCGGCGGCCGTGAACAGGTGATTGGGAAAGATCGCGAACCAGTTGTCGGTGCTCCCGACCAGCGCTTTTCCCTGAAGCAGCGGCGGGAGGTAGATCAGGCACGCCGTCGCGAGGAAGAACCACGTCGCGCTGCGATCGGGTCGCGCGAGCAGGCGCTCGCGAAGCCGGGAAGTGACGCCGGCCGTCACCGGAGCGCGGCCTCGGTGTCGACGATGGTCCGAACGGCATCGGCCAGATCGCGTGCCCGGAGCGTCGGCCGATGGGTCTCCGATCGTTCCGCCGGATGATCGGGGTCGACGAGGATCGTCCGGGTACCGGCGCGCGTTCCACATTCGACGTCGGTCGCGCGGTCACCGATCATCCAGCAGTACGAGAGTTCCAGTCCGAGATCGAGGGCCGCTCGGCACAGGAAATGGGGAGACGGCTTGCGACACTCGCAGACGCCACTCCACTCCGGCACGACCCCGTTCGGATGATGAAAGCAGTAGAAGCTCGCATCGAGTCCGATGCCCGCGGTCCCGAGTTCGTGCTCCAGTCGCTCGTGCACCGCCCGCAGCGACGCGAGCGACGTCTTCCCCTTCGCGTGGCTCGGCTGGTTCGAGACGACGACGAGCTTCCAACCGTCACGCCGAAGCGCTGCGAGCGCCTCCTTCACCCCATCGTGGAGCACGAGATCTCCGGGCTCGCGCGGCGATTCCCATTCGCGCGACGAGGCGTACCAGACGTTACGGTTCAGCACCCCGTCCCGATCGAGAAACACCGCGCGACGTCGACTCAACGCACGGATTCCCATTTCATCGCGTTCCGTCGAAGTCGCGGATGCGAGACGACGAGATGTGCGATCACCGATTGAAACGCTTCGGTGTGCGGCGTCACCGTTTCGGGATTCACCGTCGGAACGACGACACAGGCGTCCGCGAGTTTGGCCGTGGTTCCACCGTCACGGCCGACGATCCCCAGCACACGGGCACCGGCCGACCTCGCGAACTCGATCGCTTCCACGAGGTTGACGCTGATCCTCCGCTCGCGATCGCCGCCACCGACGGACAGCACGAGCACGGCGTCGCGTGACGAAATCCGGCTGGTTTCGAGCCAGCGCGAAAAGACTCCCTCCCAGCCCTCGTCGTTGACGCGCGCGGTCAGCTCCGAAACGTTGTCGGTCGGAGCGTAACTTTCGATCCCGGCGATCTTGCGAAAATCGTTGACGGCATGACTCGCGTTGGCCGCACTGCCTCCGACGCCGATCACGAACAGACGTCCTCCGGACGCACGCAGATCGACCAGACCATCGATCACGCGCTCGATCGCGAACACGTCGATCGCGTCGACGATCCGATGGACTTCGCTCAGGTACCGTCGCGTGTAGTCTCGTTCCGGTTCGGTCATGGCGCCCCCTCGGGTTCTCAATCGAGCATCGGTCTCGGCGAGCCCCTGCTCGGATCCGATCTCGAAGAATCGTTCGCGGGCTTCGAAACCGGCGAGCTGTCCCGCGGACGAGAGTCGTTCGTAGACGTCCGACAGGCCGAACGGCTCGCTGGCCGGCCAGTCGTCGAGTATCGAGGAGCGCAGCACGCCGAGCCCGAAGTCGATCCACTGCATCTCGGAACCCGGAGATCGCTTGGAGTAGCGAACCCGGGCGCCGTCGAAATCCGCGTTGCTTCGATCCCAGAGACCGTGGTTGTGGAGAACGGTCATCAGCGCCGGCTTTTGCGAAGCGTAGAACGCTTCGAGGACCGGCTCGACGTCGATTTCCAGCCAGGAGTCTCCATAGACGACGACGAAGGGATCGCCGAGCAGGGGCCGTGCTCTGCGCAGGGCGCCGCCGGTGCCGAGCAGCACGTCGCCGTCGCGCGAGTACTCGACGTGCAGCCCGAACGCCGATCCGTCCCTCACGAACCGTTCGATCGCGTCGCCCAGATGACCGATACAGAGCACGACGTCACGAAACCCCTGGCGTGCGGCGAGACGAAGCTGGTGGGCGACGAAGGGCTCGCCCGCCACGGGAAGCAGCGCCTTCGGAACGTGGCGTGTCCGTTCGCCGTGCCTGCTCGCGAGTCCGCCGGCGAGGATCGCGAGCGCGGGCAACGAAGACGCAGCGCTCACTGGACGACCGTGGTCGTGCCTTCGAAGTCGAAGTGGAATCGTACTTCCGGCAACCCGAGGGCCGCCATCGCACGCCGCAGATGCAGCTTGTCTTCGGTGTAGAACATCAGAAACCCGCCGCCGCCGGCGCCGATCAACTTTCCACCGACGGCACCGTTGTCGCGCGCGACCTCGTACCAGTGGTCGATCTGCGGATTCGACATCCCGCCCGAACGGCGCTTCTTGTGTTCCCAGTGTTCGTGCATCAGCGTGCCGAACTCGTGCAGTGCTCCCGCTTCGAGCGCGTCTCGACTGCGCAGACCGAGGTCCTTCACGTAGTGGAGGTTGTCGATCATTTCGGGATCGAGCATCCGGGTCCGATCGTCCTGTTCCTTCAGGATCTCCGACGCCGATCGCGAGTACCCGGTGAAGAAAAGGACGAGCCCGTCCTCGAGATTGGCGCGAACCTCGGTCGACACCCGCAGAGGCCAGGCTTCGACGCGATCATCGGTGCCGAACTGAAAGCACGTGATGCCGCCGTACGCGGCGATGTACTGATCCTGTTTGCCGATCGGCTCGCGAAGTCGGTCGAGTTCGATGAAGCAGGCCTGCTCGGCCAGCTCTCTCGGATGAACGAGATTTCTACGCAACGTGTGCAGGGCCTTCAAGACGCCGGTCGTGAAGCTGCCCGACGAGCCGAGGCCGGTGCCGGACGGGATGTCGGCCATGCTCGTCAGCTCGAGCGACTCGCCCCCGACGCCGACCAGTTCGAACGCCTCGCGCAGAATCGGATGCTCGAGATCGCGCGCATGCGCGACGCGCTCGAGCTTCGAATACTTGACGATCAGTTCGGGCACGAAGGTCTGATGCACCGTGATGTAGACGTACTTGTCGATCGCGGCCGCCACCAGAAATCCGTCGTGGTCGCGGTAGTAGGACGGAAGATCGGTCCCTCCGCCGCCGAGCGTGATGCGCAGCGGACTGCGGACGATGATCATGTTTCCTCCCCGTGTCCTCGTGCCGGCGTCCGAAACGCGCGCGCCGCATCGAGAATGCGCAGCATCCGGAGGGCATCCACGACGTCACCCGACGGTCTGGCTCCGGTCTCGATGGCGGCGACGAAATCTTCGAACTCGAGCGCCCACGAATCGTCCGGAAACGGCCATTCCCAGCGCGTCGTCGCCGGCGGCCCCATCGCCTTCGACATCGCGTAGAGCGTCGCACTCTCGACGCCGTAGCTTCCACCCAGCCCCTCGATGGCGATCTTGCCCTCACGGCCGTGAATCTCGAACGAAAATCCGTTCTTCCACTCCGTCCAGCTCGCGTGAAGCCACGCCATCTCACCGTGTGCACCGCGAAGGGCGAAGTAGGCGTTGTCCTCGACGTCGATCGGCCAGAAGTAGGTGGGAAGCGCCGCGTACTCCAGCACGAGATCGCCGAGAAACCAGCGGGCGAGATCGATCAGATGCGAACCCTGATCGATCGCTTCGCCCCCGCCCGAGCGTTCGGGATCACAGCGCCATTCGCTCTCGTAACCGGGACGTCCTCCATGTCCGTAGCGACCGCGAACCGAATGGAGCAGGCCGATGGTGCCCGCGTCGACGAGTTCGCGCGCGCGCCGCAGTCCGGGGTGAAAGCGGTGGTTGAAGCCGACCTTGACCACCCGGCCGGCACGCGTCGCGGCATCGGCCAGCGGCTCGACCTCCGCCGCACTGCGCCCCGCGGGCTTCTCGACCAGCACGTGACGCCGCGCCCGCAGCGCAGCGAGTGCGATCTCCGCGAGCCGGTCGTGCGTGGTCGCCACGACGACGGCGTCGACGTCGCTCGCGATCACGTCGCGCCAGTCCGTCATCGCGCGCGCACCGGTCTCGCCGGCCAGAGCCCGGGCGCGATCCGGATCGAGGTCGGCGACCGCGACGATGCAGTGGTCGCGCGCGGCGATCGCACGCTTTCGACCGATCAGGCCGCAGCCCACGATGCCGATTTTCATCGAGGTTCTCCGAAATCGAGGCCGCGATCTTTCGGAACGATTCGGCGCAGCGTGTAGACGTCGCTCTTCGCGAGCGCGTCTCGATGCGTCGCGAGGTCGCGCCAGGGATCCCAGAGCGCACTCAGCAGCCGTCCCGAGATGCCGTCGCTCGCGGGCGATGCGAGCCAGACGCAGAGATCGGCGCCGGCATCGAGTGGCGTGCCGCCCTCTTCCTTCACCCGCAGCATGCGATCGTGAAACTCGGCTCCGACGCGTTCGGCCCCCGCCGCGATCACGTCGTCGAGCAGACGCGTCGCGAGCGCTCCCGGCGCGATGGCGTTGACGTCGATGCGATCGCCGCGCACCTCCTCGGCGAACGTTTCGGTGAAACGGACGACGGCGGCTTTGGCCGCCGCGTAGGCGCTGATCCGTGGCAGAGGTTGCGTGGCGCCTCCCCCGGACAGATTGATGATCTTTCCGCCACCGCGACGCTTCAGATGCGGCAACACGGCACGGCAGGGATACACCGTCCCGTAGAGATCGATTTCGATCGCACGCACCCATGCGTCCCACGACACGTCCTCGAGCGGGCCGAGCGGGCCATACACGCCCGCGTTGTTGACCAGCACGTCGAGATGCCCGAACGCATCGACCGTCGTCGCGACCAGCGCATCCACCTCGCCGGGATGCGAAACGTCGCAACACACGGCGAGCACACGTCGTCCTTCGCTCGCGACCTCGCGCAGCCGGCGCTCGGCCGCACGGAGCGCGCCCTCTTCGCGCGCGCAAATCGACACCGAGGCCCCTTCTTCGAGCAGGCGTTCGGCCACGCGCAGGCCGAGCCCCTGGCTCGCACCGGTCACGATCGCGCAACGACCGGCGAGCTTCACGACGGCCGCCCGACGACGAGATGTTCGATTCCCGGCGCATCGCGCAACGCGGACAGAAATCCGCCCGCATCGATCACCAGCGCCCGCTTCATCCGCGAGCGAAACGAATCGGCGTCGAGGTCACGAAACTCCGGCCACTCCGTCGCCAGCACCGCGGCGTCGGCATCGACGAGCGCGTCATCCGCGCAGGCAGAGACGGCGATCGTCCGGCCGTCGATCTCGGGTAGCCGGCGGACGACCGGATCGAATGCACGAACGTCCGCGGCCTCGGCCAGCAGCCCACGACAGAGTTCGATCGCGACGGAACGCCGCAACGCATCGGTGCCGGGCTTGTAGGCGAGGCCGAGAACGGCGATTCGTCGGCCTGCGAGCGAGCCGAGCACTGCGCGCAGCCGGCGCAGCGCCCAGCCCCGATGCGCGTCATTGCTCGGCAAGACCGCGGAGAGGAGAGGGATCCGAACCTCGTGACGTGCCGCGAGCCGTTCCAGCGTCGAGACGTCGCGCGCGAGCGTGCCGCCGGCAAACGCCGCGCCGGGTCGAATGCACGCGCGCGAACCGACGCGCGGTTCGCTGCGCAGCGCCTGTTCCACCTCGGCCGCATCCGCCCCCACACGCTCGCAGAGCGACGCGATCTCGTTGGCAAAGGTGACGCTGATCGCGAGCCACGCGTTGAGCGCATGTTTGGTCATCTCCGCCGACTCGATGGAAACGGTCTGAATGCGCGCGCAGAAACGCCCGAGCAGTTCGTGCAGCACGCGACGCGCGCGCTCGTCGCCGACGCCGAGCACGATTCGCTCCGGCCGACGAAATGCCTCGATCGCGCCTCCGAGGCGCAGATTCTCCGGCGAACAGGCGAACGAGACGCGGCGACCTCCCGCCCGCTCTTCGAACGCGCGCGCGAGCGCACGCGTCGTACCGACCGGAAGCTGTGCGGAGACGAGAACGATCGCTCCGTCGGCGAGATGAGGAAACGTCGCTTCGACGCGCTTCGTCACGAACGCGACGTCGGACCGATCCTCGTCGTCGACCGGCACATCGAAGGTCACCCAGACCACGTCGGCGTCGCGGCACACCGCCGGATCACTCGAAAATCGAAGTCGCCCCGAGTCGAGACCCGCGCGAACGAGATCGGAGAGCCCCGGCTCGTGCAGCGGTGGAATCCCCGCTGCGAGCCGTTCGACGACGTTCGCATCGTCGTCGAGACCGACCACGTCGATCCCTTCGGCCGCGAGGCACGCGGCCGTGACCGACCCGAGATGCCAGAGGCCGTGCACGCAGACTTTCACCGTCGTCGCTCCAGCGCCCGGTCGTTCGCTCGCAACCAGTCGAGCGTTCGGATCACGCCCTCGCGGATGCTCAGGCGCGGCTTCCAGCCGAGTGCGCGAATCCTCGCGGCGTCGAGCCAGATGAACGGGCTGTCGCCGACCCATCCCCGCTCGCCACCGGCGTACGAGATCCGTGGCGACAGGCCGAGGTGCGCCGTGATCCATCCGATCGAATCGTTCACCGTGCAGTACTCGTCGGCACCGAGGTTGAAGACGTTCACTCTCTCCCGCGCCCGCTCGACCCCGAGCAGCATGCCGTCGATGCAATCCTGAACCCACATGTACGACTTGCGCTGCAGGCCGTTGCCCAGCACGTGCAATCGGGCGGGGTCTTCGAGCAGCTTCCGATGAAAATCGAACACGTGGCCGTGCGTATACCGTTCGCCGAGCACCGACACGAATCGAAAGATCCATCCCGAAAAGCCGAACCCTTCGCAGTAGGCGGCGATCAACCCCTCGCAGGCGAGTTTCGACGCACCGTAGAGCGAGGTCTGGAGCGGAAACGGCGCGTCTTCCGGCGTCGGGAACACCGCCGGCTCGCCGTAGATGGAACCGGTCGACGAAAATGCGATGCGCCGAACGCCGGTGGTCCGCATCGCCTCCAGCACGCGAAAGGTGGCGATCGTGTTCTGTTCGAGGTCGCGTCCGGGATGCTCGGTGCCGAACCGCACGTCGGCATTCGCAGCCAGATGCCAGACGTGCTCGCAACCCGCGATCGCGCGTTCGAGGCCCGCGGAATCGAGCAGATCGCCCTCGACGAACTCGAGTCCTCCGGTCTTGCGCGCGTCGTCGAGAAACCAGGAACACCCCGTCGAGAGATCGTCGTAGACCACCACCTCGATCCCTCGCGTGAGCAGCCGATCGACGAGGTGGCTGCCGATGAACCCGGCGCCGCCCGTGACGAGATGGCGCGGTCGGCTCACGACGGCGAGCTCGCGGCGGATCGAGGAGTCAGTTCGAGTCCGATCACGAGATTGAGCGTGGTCACTGGAATGCCCAGCGGAAAAAACCGTCGATGCACGACCACGAAATCGCGCTCCAGCTCTTCGATGATTTCGGCCGGACGGTTCACGTGCTCGGACGCGACCAGCCAGTCGTAGGACTGCCGGTAGCGCGCCTCGAACACGCGCCGCGCGGACACGTTGCGCGCGAGGGAATAGGCGATCCCTCCCTCGCACGGAATGACGGCGCAGAGCTGGCCGCCGGGCCGTACGACCCGACGAATCTCGCGCAGCGCAGCCGGCAGATTCGGCAGATGTTCGAGCACGTGGATCGCGAGCACGCGATCGAAGAAGGCGTCGTCGAACGGCAACCGCTGTTGACAATCGCCCGTTTCGACATGGCAGGCCGGGAAGCGTCGTTCGAGTCGTGCCGCCATCTCCGAACGAAGCTCCACCGCGACGTAGTCCTGCGCCGAGAGATCTTCGAACGCGAGATGCGCGCCGAGCCCGGCACCGATCTCGAGCGTGCGAAGACGCCGCGCTGCACGCGGCAGCCGCGCGATCGGATACCCGTGATTGAATCGTTCGATGGCCGAGTAACGGCGAGGCAACAGCTCGTGCCAGTGCGCCATGAAATCGTCGCGGATCCGTTCTTGCTCGGACGTGAGCGGCGGCAGCCGCTTCGGCCAGCGCGACGAGCCCGCTTCGCACGGCGGCGTCGTCACGCTCGGCCCTCGCCTGCATCCGGTCGAGAGAGGTCGGAGCGTCGCAGCAGGAACGAGGCAAATCGATGAATCGAGAAGTCGAACGTACGGTGCCGCTCTTCGCGAAGCGGACCGAACAGGCCCCGGTAGCCCGATACATCACGGATGAATCGCCCGCGATCGAAGGTGAGCAGCAGAGTGCTCAGGTGCCGCTCGCGCGTGAACAGCGGCTCGGCAACCAGCACACATCCGTCGTCGCGCAAGACCCGGTGTGCGTCGTGCAGCACGTCACGGGCGAGCTCGTCGTCCATGTGATGCAGCACACCGACGAAGAGCACGCGATCGAAGTGACGGTCGGGGAACTCCATGCGTCGCGCGTCCATCGCGACGAATCGACCCTTCGGATGGCGCCGGCGCGCGATCTCGACGTAGCCGGCGTCCGCGTCGACGCCGACGTATTCGTTTCGTTCCATGTCGACGACGTGCCCGGCGCAGGTTCCGGTCGAACAACCGACGTCGAGGATCCGCAGCCCGTCAGCCGCGAGCTCGCCGGAAAACTCCTGCCGAACGCGCCCGTAATCGTTCGACACCCGTTGCTGCAGTTCGAACAGCGCGGGACGCCGCAACACGGCGTCGACCGCACGCACGACGAGCGACATCACGGAATCTCGCGTCGCTCGGGCAACTCGACGTTCACCGAGCGCTCGACGATGAATCCCGGCCGGCGTTTCACCTCGTCGTAGATGCGTCCCACGTACTCGCCGAGGATTCCGATCGAAACCAGTTGCACCCCGCCGAGAAAGAGCGCGAGTACCGTGAGCGTGGGAAGCCCGAGCGGATAACGAACCCCGGCCGCCCAGGTGGCGACGATGAAGAGGGCGACCAGCAACGAAAGCCCCGCGATCGCGATCCCCGAGATCAGCGTGGCCGTCAGCAAGAAGTTCGAAAACCCGACCATTCCATTGAGCGCGATTTTCAGCGAACCGAGGTAGCGGTTGTAGTTTCCGCTCCCGTGGGCACGCTCGTCGCGATCGTACTCGATGAACGTCTGCGGGTGGCCGACGAAGGCGACCAGGCCGCGCAGGAAACCGTGGCCTTCCGGCAGGCGCTTGATCTCTTCGACCACGCGCCGCGAAAGGATCCGGAAATCTCCCGTGTCGCGCGGAATCTCGACCTCGGAAATCGCGTTGATGAAGCGATAGCCGAGCGACGAGACGGCCTTCTTGATCAGCGTCTCTCCCTTGCGAGATCGCCGCTTCGCATACACGACGTCGTAGCCGGTCCGAAGCCGCGCGTGCATCTCGGCGATCAGCTCCGGCGGATCTTGCAGATCGACGTCGATCACGACCACCGCGTCGCCACGCGCCGCATGCAGGCCGGCGATCACTGCGCTCGGCTGGCCGAAGCGACGACTCATCACCAGCATGCCGAGTTGCGGATTTCGTTCGATCTCCGCCTCGAGGATCTCTTCCGTCCCGTCGGAACAGGGATCGGCGCTGAAGATCACTTCGTACGAACCGAGCTTGTCCAGTACGGGTACGAGGCGTCGCAGAAACGGCCGGATGTTGTCCGCTTCGCCGTAGACGGGGACGACGACGGACACCGCGGGCCGACGTCGGTCCGGCGTCTCTCCCCGCTCAGACAATCCGGTAGCCCGCCGCACGCGCATCGTCGTGGAACATCTTCACGGTTTCGAGCGAGTATTCGGCGAGATCCTTGCCGACGAGCGACAGCTTCTCGAGCACCGCCGGCGTCGCCGTGATGATGTCGGTCCCCGACTCTTCGGCGTGGAAGACGTTCAGCAGCTCGCGCGGGCTCGCCCAGAGCAGCTCCGCCTTTGGCCGATCCGCGAGCAATTCTTTCGCACGGCGCATCACCGGAACCGGATCGATTCCGGTGTCGGCGATGCGACCGGCGAACACCGAGACGATGGCGCGCTCGTCGGGCGCGAGCGCGACGGCGACTTCTTCGACCTGTTGCAGGGTGAGAATCGCGGTCACGTTGAGCGAAAGGCCTTCGCCCGAAAGTTGCCGAATCAGCGGCGCGGTCGACTGACCGGCCGTCGTCGTGATCGGAATCTTCACGTACGTGTCGCCGCCCCAGCCGGCGATCGCGTGCGCTTCTTTCGCCATCGTCGCGAGATCGTCCGTGAAGACCTCGAACGAAATCGGGAGGTCGGGAATCGCTTCGATGGCAGCGCGAGCGAACCGCTCGTAGTCGGTGACGCCCGCCTTGCGCATCAACGTCGGATTCGTGGTGAAACCACTCGCGATTCGTCCGGCGTAGCCGCGTCGCATCTCGTCGATGTCTGCGCCATCCTGGAACAGTTTGATCCGAAGCCCGGGCACCCCTCGTGTCGTCATGCAGATCTCCCGCCTTCGTGGCTTCGCGCCGTCGCGACCCGAAGGCCGACGCGCCGGGCTCACGCTAGCACTCGCTCCCACGGCGATGCGTCGAGAAATGCGAGATGCCGTCCATCCCGGTGAAAGAATCGTCCCGTCGGCCCGCCGCGCGGTTGCGCCAGCAGGCGGAGCGTCATCGGAACCACCAGCCATGGCGACGCCGTCGAGCCCTGGTTCATTTCCGTGCGAGCTTCGCCCGGCTCGAGCACGTTGATCTGCGCGTCGAACGCGGGCTCGCTGGTCGCGAGTTCCCGGGCAAAGCAGGCGAAGAGCGAGTTCAGCGCGACCTTCGAGACGTTGTACGGGCCGAAGCCCGGCGTCGACGACCAGCCGGCCCCGGACGACAAGGCGAGCACTCGCGCCGTTCCCGCGCGCCGAAACGCGGGCAGGCACTCGCGCGTGAGTTGCCAGGGGGCGTGAAGATTCAGCCGCAACAGCCGCTCCCAGTCGTCGACGCGTTCCGTCACGAGCGGATTCGGCACGCCACCACGCGGAGGAAGCGCCGCATCATGCACCAGTCCGACGAGGGGGAACCGTTCGGCGACGACTTCCTTCGCCGCCCGGACCACCGCGTCTCGATCGTCGAGGTCGAGAGGACGAGGCGAGAGGCGCGCCGCATCGGCACCGAGTCGCCGCGCTTCGTCGATCGTCTCATCCAGCTTCTCGCGGCGCCGGCCGCTGAGCAGCACACGAGCACCGAGCAGCGCGAGCGCGACCGCCTGCACTCGCCCGTATCCCGTCCCCGCGCCGGTGATCCAGACCACGCGGTCGCGCAATCGATCGACCGCCTGCTGCGTCAGCCCGAAGCGGTGCCGCCCCACGTCAGCCGGATCGACCTCGAGCACGATCGGCGTCGCGGCGACCGGCATCACGCATACTTCCTCGCCAGCCGCTTCGCCGACATCTCCTTCACGTGCGCGAGCGTCGCGGCGCCGAAGGTCTCTTCGACCAGTTGCAGGTAGCTCGGAGCCGCGAAGTAGGCGTGGAACGCGTCGTCACGGAAACGCAGGACGTCACCGGCCGGGACGTGTTTGGTCGGCAGGGGCAGGGTCTCGTAGGCGTGCTGCGAGTACGCGTACCACGGGCTCGGAAGCTGCCAGTTCTCGCGCAGCGCCATCTCGTAGAGCGGAGAGCCGGGATACGCCATCGCGGAGTAGAAGTTCGCGAACTCGCAGTTCAGGCGCAGCGCGAGATCGAGCGTCTGCTGCATGGTCTGGTGCGTGTCGTCGGGCAGGCCGAAGATGTAGTTGCCGATCACGCGAATGCCCGCGTCCTGGATCGAGCGAACGACCTCGACGATGTCCTCTTCACCGAACTTCTTGTGCGCACCGTCGCGCACGTGCGCACTGCCCGATTCGATGCCGAGCGCGAGCCAGTTGAAACCGGCCTGCTTCAGCTTCGGCAGCATCCCCTCGCGCACGGTGTCGATGCGGGCATAGGCCCAGAAGTTGAGGTCGTATCCGCGCTCGAGGATGCCGTCGCAGATTCCTTCCACCTGCTTCGGATTGAGCACGAACATTTCGTCGACGATCTTCACGTTCCGAACGCCGTACCGTTCGACCAGAATGCCCAGCTCGTGCACCACCTGCTGCGGCGAGTGATACCGAATGCCCGACTTCCCGAACGGCGCGTTGATGCAACAGAACGTGCAGCGAAACGGACAGCCGAGGCTGGTGTAGATCGACGCGTAGGGCATCCGCTGATCGATGCGGTCGAAGCAGTGCCAGTTGTGCGCGCGATATCGATCCATCGGCAGCAAGTCCCACGCCATCTCCGGAAAGGCCGCGTCGAGGTCCTCGAGATTGCGCGCCGGAGCGTTGCGACGCGGTCGTCCCGCGTCCCACCACCAGAGCCCCTCGACCTTCGCGAGATCCTCGCGCGATCCGTCGCGCAGGGCTTCGAGCAACTGCTCGATGGTGAGCGGCCCCTCGCCCTGACAGACGAAATCGACGGCCTCTTCGCGCATCGTGCGCTCGGGCAGGGCCGAGACGTGCCCGCCGACGATCAGCGTCGCCACCTCCGGCGTTTGCGAACGAATCGCGCGCAGTGTGTCGCCGGCCGCGGTCATCATCTGCGTCGAGGCGGAGGGTTGATGGCCGTACACCACCAGCACGGCGAGGCGCGGTCGTCGTTCCGCGACGGCATTCGCCACGCCCTGCGGAGAGAGACGCAGCGCCTCCGCGTCGAGCAGATCGACCGAGAAGCCGTGGTTACGCGCGTAGCTCGCGAGCATTCCCGCCCAGGCCGGCGGCTCGACGGCCGTCAGTTCGCCTCCGAGATCCTGATAGACCTGCTCGCGCGCGCCGGGATTGAC
Source organism: uncultured Myxococcaceae bacterium (assembly GCA_964505355.1). Taxonomy (GTDB): domain Bacteria; phylum Myxococcota_A; class UBA9160; order UBA9160; family UBA9160; genus CAZDHU01. Next base: position 29,761 of record CAZDHU010000035.1, read on the forward strand.
GAAAACGACGTCGAGGTCGGCGCGACCGCGCAGCGCGAACACGTCTCGTTCGGCGGCCCCGTCCGTCCTGCCCGCGAGTTCCTCTGCCGTGATGATCGCCATCGTCGTCGTCTCCCCGGATCCGTCAGACGTTGGAGAACTGGTTCCGACGCAATACGGTGTAGCCTTTGACCAGCTCGCGGATCCCGTCGTCGAGCGAGACCTGCGGCTTCCAGCCCGTGCGGTGCAGACGGTCGCTGCTGACCACGTAGTCTCGCTTGTCCGGATCCTCTCCCACCTTCGCTTCGTACCAGACGAACGACGGGGCGTGTCGCTTGATCGCCTCGCAGAGCCCTGCCTTGCTCATGTTCGCTTCATCGAGGCCGAGGTTGAAGGGCCGGCCCTGCATGGCGTCGAAGTGCTCCATCGCGTGCAGGAAGCCCGACGAGATGTCCCGTACGTGGACGAAGTTGCGCCGGAAGTGAGCCTCGAAGAGCACGAGAAACCGGTCGTTCACCGCGCGATAGGTGAAATCGTTCACCAGCAAATCGAGTCGCATGCGCGGGCTGATGCCGAAGGCGGTGGCGAGGCGCAGCGTGATCGCCCGCCCCGCCTGCAGCAGACGGTTCTCCGCCTCGACCTTCAGTTTTCCGTACAGCGAGACCGGTCGCAGCGGCGAGTCTTCGGTACAGAACGCGTCCTTCTCGCCCACGCCGTAGCCGCTGTTGGTGGTCGGATAGACGATGCCCTGCGACGAACTGCGCAGCTTCAGCAGGCTCGCGATCGCATCGACGATGACGGTCTGCGCACCGACGGGATCCTGCGCGCAAAGCGGTGCGCCGGTCAGACAGGCCAGCGGGAAGACGAAGTCGACTCCGCGCAACGCGTCGCCGAGCGTGCGCTCGTCGCGCGCGTCCCCGCGAACGATCGAGAGCTTCGGGTCGTGGACGACGTCGAGCAGGGGCGTTTGCCCGAACAGGAAGTTGTCGAGCACCACGACTTCGTGACCCTGCGCGAGCAGCCGCGGCACCAGCACCGACCCGATGTAGCCGGCACCACCGGTGACGAGAACGCGAGACATCGATCCCCCCTCTACTGCGTGTTGGCTCGCGCGCGGCTCTCGTTCGATGCGAGCCACTGCTCGTGCCATTGATGGGCCCCGCGCAGACCGTCCGAGAGCGCGATGGCCGGCTTCCAGCCGAGCGCCCGCAGGGCCGAGCTGTCGAGTCGTTTGCGCGGCGCGCCGTCGGGCGCACTCGCGTCGAATCGGATCTCGCCCTCGAACCCGACGACGGTCGCGATCTCTCGCGCCAGCTCGGCGATCGACACTTCCTCGCCGGATCCCGCGTTGATCAGATCGAGTTCTTCGCCGCAGCCGAGCAGGAAGAGCGCTGCGTCGGCCGCGTCGTCGCAATGCAGAAACTCGCGAAGCGGACGACCCGAGCCGAGCACCGTGACCGACTTCGCCCCCTCGACGCGCGCCGCGCGAAACCGCGTCATCAGCGCGGGAATGACGTGCGCCCGCTCCATCCCGAAATGGTCGTGCGGGCCGTACAGCGTCGCCGGCACCATGGCGAAGAACCGGCGACCGTGCTCGCGACGATGGGCGCGGCAGAGCTCGAGCCCCGCCAGCTTCGAGACCGCGTAGGCCTGACTGGTGGGTTCGAGCGGACCGCCGTACAGAGCGTCCTCGCGCATCGGCTGCGGAGCCTCGCGCGGATACATGCAAGAAGAGCCGAAGAGCACGAGCCCCCTCACGCCCACCGCATCCGACGCCCCCAGCACGGCCAGTTCGATCGCGAGATTGGTCGTGAGGAAATCGATCGGGTGGCGCTGATTGGCGACGATGCCCCCCACCCGGGCGGCGGCGAGCAGGACGTACTCGGGGCGCTCGCGCTCGAACCACGCACGCACCGCGGGGCCGTCGGTCAGATCGAGCGCGGACCGGTCGGCCGTGAGAACGTGGACGAAGCCAGCCGCTTCGAGCCGGCGCACGAGCGCGCGACCGAGCAGACCGCGGTGGCCGGCCACGAACACCCGTGATGCGCGATCGAGCCCGCGCGGCGCGACCCCGTGCGCGGACGGCACGACCTCTCCCGCCAAGATCCCCCCTTCGGCCGGCTCGACGGCGCGGTCCGACATCGGTCGGTTGCATTCTCACCCACGATGCGCGGCAGCGAAAGCCGAATCTCGCGCCTCGCACCGCGTCGGGTCGTGCGCCTGCGCTCGCGAACTCGCGCGTTGACGGAGCGGGGCATCGCGAGCGATGCTGCGCGGCGCGGTCGGTCGCCCACGGTGGTCACCGAATCGTCGGGCGAGGCGCCCGGGGGGTCCGCGGTCTCGCACCGGCTCGGGGCGAGCGGCATGGCAGCGGCCGGACGGATCGCCGGCCGGCGAGGGGAAAGATGACGTCGAAGTTTCGGGTCTCGTTCGGCGAAATTCGGATCGGTGAGATCGCGCGCAGGCACCTGAACCAGGCCCTCGACAAGAACTGGGTCTCGGAGGGTGAGAACACGCGCGCCTTCGAGCGTCAGTTCGCGCAGCAGTTCGGCTACCGGCACGCGGTCGCCACCAGCTCCGGCACCGACGCGGACATCGTCGCCTGCGCCGCACTTCACGACTTCGGCGGTCGCCGCGGCGACGAGATCATCGTCCCGGCCTGTTCGTTCGTCGCCACCGCCAACTCGATCCTCGCCGCGGGCTTCGTCCCGAAGTTCGTCGACGTGAAGGTCGAAACGCTCAACCTCGACGAGACGAAGCTCGAGGCGGCGATCGGCCCCAGGACACGCGCCATCATGGCGGTGCACACCATGGGCAAGCCCTGCGAGATGGACACGATTCTCGCGGTCGCGCGAAGACACGGCCTCGCCGTGCTGGAGGATTCGTGCGAGGCCCACGGCGCGAAATATCGCGGCCAGTTCATCGGCTCGTTCGGTCAGGCGGCGATGTTCAGCTTTTACATCGCGCACCTCATTTGCTGCGGCGAAGGCGGCATGATCGCGACCAACGACCCCGAGTGGGAGCAGGTGCTGCGCTCGGTGAAGAGTCACGGCCGACCCACCGGCTCGATCTTCTTCGACTTCCAGCGTTTCGGGACCAACTCGAAGATGAACGACATGGAGGCCGCGCTCGGTCTCGAGGGCATCGCATCTTTCGACGAGACGTTCGAGATTCGAAAGCGGCACGTTCATCGACTGCTCGAACGGACCAAGGAGCTCGAGCAGTACTGCCACTTCATCGTCGAAGAGCCGCACGAAGTCGTCTCGCCGCACGCGTTTCCGGTGACGCTCCGCGACCCGAAGCTCGATCTGAAGAAGCTGTACGCGTACCTCGAAGATCACGGCGTGCAGTGCAAGACGAACTTCGGCAGCCTGCCGACGCAGCATCGCGCGTTCGCCTTCATGGGCCACCAGCGGGGCGAGTTCCCGGCCTCCGAGTACATCGGCGAGAACGGCCTTCACTTCGGTGTTCACCGCCATCTCTCGGACGCCGACGTCGACTTCGCCGCCGACACGCTGCGCGCTTACTTCCGCACGCAGATCTGAGCGGGAAGGTGCGCTGCGGAGGCGGCCCGGCTTCGCGCGTCAGCGCTCGCGCGCACGCAGCGCCGCGCGCACGACCGGCTCCAGCAGGCGGGCTTCGATCTCGGTCGTCTTCGCCGTCACGTGAACGTCGTCGCGAAAGTGATCGAAGTCTTTCGGTACCGCCGCCTCGAGGTCGACGACCGGCGTGCCGGTCTCGGCGCCGACTTCGAGCACCGTGCGATTGAACCGGCGCAGTCCCTCGGCGAGCGATTCGTAGTCCGGATGTTCGCCTCCCTGTCCGCAATGCACCGGGCCGAAATAGAGCGCTTTCGCCGCCTCGGTGTCGTGCGCGGGCCCGTAGACGTTCGGCTGGGTGGCCAGAATCAGCGACACGCCGTCCGCCCGGGCGAGCGTCGCGAACAGACGAAGATTGTCGCGGAACGGCGAGAGACTCGGAAACTCGCGCACGCCGACCGCTCGCTGCTCCTCGCGCGCGCGCCGCGCGAAATCCGGCGCCTCCGCGTCGATCGGACCGGGCGATGCCACGGGCGCACGCCCCAGGGCACGGCGCACCGTCCGCAAGAGAAGTGACTCGCGAAACGGAATCCAGACCGCCTCGCGCGGTCGAGCCACCCGCACGATGGCGCCCAGGTAGTGCGAGTAGTCGGGACGGAAGCGCGCCCCGGCGTCACAAAACCATTCGGGTGCGAAACTTCGGAAGAGATCGTTGATCGCGTGCATCACGATGATCACGTCCGGTTTCAATCGCCGGACGTGAAACGCGTATCGGATCACGCTGTGTTCGGTCGAATACCAGTCGCTCGCGGCGTTTTGAAGCTGAACTCGTTTCCCGCCCGGCGTCGCCGCGAGACGCCGCTCGAGCTTCGCGGGATAGGTGTCCTCGTAGGGCAGCCGCCATTCGAACGTGCTCGATCCACCGAGCGTGAAGACTCGGCTCACGTCGTCCGAGAGATCGAGCGGATCTCCGCGAAACGAGTCGGCGTTGACGTGGATTCGATCGTTCGGCCGCGGGCGAATTTGAAGAAACGGATCCACCTCGAAAAGCTCGCTTCGCGACTCCGCTCGTTCGGCTCGTTCACGCTGCGCTTCGAGTTCGCGCCACTGAAGAGCCCCTTCCATGACCGCGAGGCTCAGCGACACCGACGTCACGAAGAGCAGCGACGACGCGACGGCAGATCGACGCCGGCGTCGGGATTCTTCCGTCACGCGAGCCCGTCCCACGCGCGCGCGAGCCGGTCGATCTCGCTCGTCTCGAGCGGAGTCGAGTCGGGCGGGAGGCGCCAGCGCAGATCGGGTTCGAGCGCGAACTCGTGGCCGGCCGCGGAGAGCCGGCGACAAAGATCGAGACCGAGCAGCAACTCGCTCGACAGATCCTGCGCCAGCCCGCCGACCGAATCGAACGCGCTCCTGCGCACGGCGAGCCCGAAGATCCCGCTGCCGGCGTTCGTGGTCGCGCCCTCGGACGGCGGGACGAACCGGGCGGGATCGATCCCGCGACCGCTCTCGTGAATCACGCTGCGTCCGCTCTCGCGCGCGAGGCACGCGCTCGCGCGCCGTAGACGACCGCACCGCTGCTCGACGACGAGTCCCGAGACGGCCGCGCGGCGCGGGTCGGCTGCGAATGCGTTCGCGATCTTCGCGGCGAAGCCCGGCGCTGTCCCGGCACCGAGGGGGAGACACAGAAGAATGTCGCCCCGGGCGCGGCCGGCGGCGCTCTGCAGCGCGACCCCCGGCGACCCCGAGTACCAGCGCACGAGACAGACTTCGGTCGGCGTTCCGGGCGCAAGGCCTGCTTCCGCGAGGTCCCGCGGCGCGGGAATCTTCGCGCCCGCCCCGAACGGCGCGCGTGCGCGCTCGTCCGCCAGCAGCAGCACCGTGAGTCGCGGCGCGGGCTGGGGTGTTCCGATCGGCTCGAGTTCGAATGGCGCCGCCGATCCGTGCGAGGCGTCCACCCCTCCCGATCGACGCGCGACGTCGACCGGCACGGCGCCCGTCCCGCCGCCGTCTTCGTGTCCGCGCTCGATCGTTCGTTGCAAGCGCTCGGCCGCGCGTGCGCGCTCGCCGGCGAGCAGCCCGTAGGTCACGCGATCGCGCTGCGCGTGTCGCTTGCGGCCGGTTCCCGCCGCCCCGGCGCCGCCGGCGGCGAAGTGGTGTTCGAAGACGACGTCGGGCAAGAAAACGCGCCGCTCGTGACCCGCGCGCGCCAGCCGCGCGAACACGTCGTAGAGGTGCGACTCGATGTGGAAGTGGACGTACTGCGGGGCCGTCACGCAGCCGAGGACGTCGACCGCCGCGCGCGAGAGTGCCGGAAAGGTGGGATTGGCGTCGCGCTGGTGGAGATCGTCGCCCCAGACCAGCGCGATTCCGTCGTCGAATCGTGCGAACGCCTCGACGATGCGTGCGTCCCAGCCGCTGCGCGCGACGTGCACGTCGTCGTTGAGCAGGAGCACGATGCGTCCGGAACTCGACGCGACACAGCGTTCGGTGATCGCCCCCATCGGCGCACGCTCGCCGACGAGTCGCACGATGCGCAGCGCGTCGCAGCCGATCGCGTGGCTCGGCTCGTCGTCCTCGTCGACGTAGAGCACGACCTCGATCGCGCGCGGATCGCCGGCCGTCTTCGCCAGCGCTTCGAGCGTGGCACGTGCGAGCGAAGGACGACCCCGCGTCGGCATCACGATCGAGATCGCGATCTCCTGCCCGGCTCCGCCCGTGACCTCTTGCGTCGCCCTCGGCAGTCGCTCTTCGCGCGACCACTCCGGATCGAGCACCAGTACGCGATCCCGGTCGAAGCCCTGCTCGATCAGCATCTCGCGCACCCGGGCGAGGCCGAAGCGAAGGCCGAGCAGCACGGGCGGACCTTCGCGATCGAGTCGCAGCGTCGCAGCTTCGCCATCGCGAAGGTCAATCGTGCGTGCGATGCGAATGCCATGGGCCGGCGCAAACGCGCGAATGGCATCGACCAGATCCGCCGTACCGAGCAACTGAATCTCGCGCAGGCCTTCGCTGGCGAGGCCTTCGAGCCGCTGTCGAGCGCGCGCGAGCGGCTCACGAACGGCAGCCGCGACGTCGCGCGCGAGGTCGAGCGGAAGGCGCGCGCGGGTGACCATCTTTCGTGCTTTGCCCGAGAGGCTTCGAACGCGCGCGGCCAGCGCGGAGCCGCGGTCCTCGCCGAGCCCCGGAGTCTGAAGAAGCCCGCTGGTTCGTGCGACGAGCGCGGCGTACGCGGTCGTCGCCTGTGCGACGCGAAGCCCGGCGCGCAGCACGAGGGCGGGATACGCACGCATCGACGCCGCGAGCGTTCGCCCCTCACTGCTGTAGATCGACAGCCGCTCGGCGGACCAGGCCGTGGCCATCTCCGGAGCCGTCGCCAGCACGAGCAAATCATCGGCCCCCGGCAGCGAGGGGCGCAGCGCCGCTTCGCGCAGCGCGCGCACGGCCGGATTCTCGACCCGCGGCAGCACGCGCCCGGTTTCGCGGGCCCGCAGCGCCGACGACGACACGTGCCGGCCGTCGTGCGGCCCGACGAAGTTCTGCTCGCCCGAAGCTCCCGGGTGCCAGGTGTGGAAGATCCACTCGCGCTCGTGCCAGCGTTCGGCGAGACCGGCGTTGACGAGACGGAACGTCATCTCGTAGGGGCCACAGACGTGGCCGAGATGGTCGAGATGCTCGTCGGCACCGCCGATCGCGATCAGGTCTTCGCGTCGTGCGCTCATGCACGCGCCGTAGTTCGCGACGTGCAGCGCGTCGCGCAACGGTTCTCCGCCGGGGCCGGGAATGCCGGCCGGGCGGCCGTCGACGAGGTTGATGCAATCGCTCGCCAGCACCTCGTCCACCGTCGGATGCGAGAACGGATAGAAGGCGCGGCTTCGGCTGCGGATCTCGTCGAGGTGCAGCACCTGCGCGGGCTCGGCGCCAAAGGCTTCGACGTGCGCGCGGACGAATCCCGGACCGAAGATCGCGTCCGAATCGCAGAAGGTGACGATGCGCCCGCGGCTCGCCACGAGACCGACGTCGTAGAGCAGATGTTTGTGGTAGTAAGCGGCGGGCGGCATCTCGAGCACGATCCACTGATCGACGGGAGCCGGCAGATTTCGTTCGGCGGCACGCGCGAGGCGATCGCGAATGCCCGCGGCTTCGGATGCGTAGTACTCGATCCAGAGGATCTCGTAGCGATCGCGCGGCACGTTCTGCGCGGCGAGATAGTCGAGCGCGTGATGACTCTCGCGCACGGACCAGTCCACGAGCACGATGCTTTGCTCGGGCGGTCGTCGCAGCGCCGTGCGGTGGAGGATCCTCATCGGCGGGCACGATCCCTCGATCGGCGGCGCGGCCGGGCCGCGCCCGGCGTCAAAACGGTCCCTTGAACCGGTTCTCGTAGGTGTAGAAGTCGACCCCGTCGAGATCCATCGGCGGCGCACCGAGCTGCGATTCGACCGCGCGGATGATCTGTCCGGCATTCGGGTAGTACGAGTTTTCGAGTTCACGAGACGTCGGGCAGGGAACGAACGCCCAGCCGATCCGCTGCACCGGCGCGGCGAGCTCGCCGAAGCAGCGTTCGCCGATCAGCGCCGACAGCTCGGCACCGAACCCGCAGAACGACCAGTCGTTGTCGGCGACGACGCAGCGCCGCGTGCGGCGAACGGAGGCGAGGATCGCGTCCTCGTCGAGCGGCGTCACGCTCCGCGGATCGATCACTTCGATCTCGACGCCACGGCCGGACAACAGCTCGGCCGCGCGCAACGCTTCGACGGCCATCCACGAGGTGGCGATCACGGTCGCGTCGCGACCCTCGCGCAGCGTTCGCGCCTTGCCGAGCGGCAGCACGCCTTCGCCGCGCGGCACCGGCCCCTTCGTGTCGTAGAGCCAGCGATGTTCGAGCACGATCACCGGGCCGTCGTCGCGGATGGCGGCGGCAAGCAGGCCCTTCGCGTCGGCTGGCGTGGTCGGCATCACGACCTTCACGCCCGGCAGGTGCGCGAAAATCGATTGCAGTGATTTCGAATGCTGCGCCGATTGTCCCCAGCCGCGGCCGACCACCGCACGAATCACCAGCGGAACGGTGAGGTCGCCTCCGCTCATGTACTGCGCGGTCGTGATCATGTTCGCGATCTGGTTCATCGCGAGCAGCAGAAAATCGACCCGGATGTGCACGTGGATCGGGCGCAGGCCGCTGATCGCCGCGCCGAGCGCCATGCCCGTCATCGCGTCTTCCGAAATCGGCGTTCCGAAACAGCGCTCGGCGCCGAACTTTTCGACCAGCCCGACGGTGCTGCCGTAGATGCGCTTGTGATCGTCGACGTCGAGCCCGAAGACGAACACGCGATCGTCGCGCTCCATCTCCTGCACCAGCGCCTCGTTCAGTGCCTCCCGATAGCTGAGCATGCGGTCCATCAGGCGTCCTCGTAGAGTGCTTCGGTCCGCGGAATGGGTGCGGAGCGGGCCGCGACGACCGCGGCGTCGAGCCGTGCGTCGAGTGCGCGTTCCATTTCTTCGAGCACGCGCTCGGCGACACCCGACTTCAGCAATCGCTCGCGTGCCGTGCGGACGGGATCGCGCGACCACCAGTCCTCGAACTCTTCGGCCCGGCGATGACCGAGATGGAAATCGCGGTCTTCCCGAATTCCGACGTGCTCGACGTATCGATAACACTCGAGGTGGAGAAAGACGGGGCGCCCGTCTTCGCGATGGCGCGCGATCGCCTCGTGCGTGACGCGGGAGATCTCCGCGGGATCGGTCGAATCGCTGTGCGCGACGTGGCAATCGTACTGGCGCACGACGTCGGTGATGGCCCCGTACCCCTGTCGCCGCTCGCCGCGAGCGTGGATCGCGAGGCCGTTGTCCTCACAGACGAAGACGACGCCCAGCCGGTGAAGACAGGCGAAGTTGAGGCTTTCCCAGAAGACGCCTTCGTTGGTCGCGCCGTCGCCGAAGAAGGCCACCGCGAGCCGGCCGTTTCGCTTCACGCGATTGGCCCACGCGATGCCGAGCGCGACCGGAATCGTCGTTCCCACCACGGCCGAGGTCATCGCGACGCCGCCCGACGGCTTTGCGAGATGCATCGACCCCGCCTTGCCCTTGCCCGGGCCGGTCGTGCGTCCATAGAGCTCGGCGAACATGCCTTCGATGTCTTCGCTGCGCGCGAGGTAGATGCCGTGGCTGCGGTAGGTGCCCACCACGCCGTCGCCGGCATGCAGCGCGTCGCAGACGCCCGCCGCCACGGCCTCTTGCCCGATGTAGAGATGAACGGGGCTCTTCATCTCGTCTTCCGGATAGTGCTGCTGGATCTTCTCTTCCGATCGGCGGATCAGAAGCATCGTTCGATAGAGCTCGAGGTCGTGATTCGAATCCCGTTCCATGCGTCCTCGTCGCGTAGCGACGCGCAGGGCGCGCGGCCACGCTGAACTGTTCCGGCGCGACCGACCGGATGGCGTTCGCGGCTCACCGCGCTCTCGGTTCGCGCTGCGGGGGTGGCGGCACGCTACGCCAGCGGTCTCACGGCTGCCACGCGCGCACCGCGCGCCGCGAACGAGTCAGCGCAGATCCGGCGGCGGCGACCATTCGGCGAGCGGAACGTCGACGTTCTCGAGCCGCCCGGTCGGCGCCAGCTTCGCCGCCACCTCGCGCCAGCCGGCGTGTTCGAGCGAGGACAACCAGGCGATGAGCAGGGTCTGGCGTCGAGAGGCGCGCGCCTCGGCCTCGCTGCCCGCATCCGGCGACATGAGGATGACCTCCGTGTCGCCGACGTGCACCCGGTCGGCCCGTTCCACGTCGAGACGCGCCTCGAGTCGGGCCACCGGCCCGACTCGATCGCCGAACGGAAACGCGGTCGCGATGCGATTCGACGTGGCGTCTCCGAGCAGTCGTGGATCCTCGATCAGCCAGCGCACTTCGGGCAAGAGCACGATGCGCTGCTTGCTCGCCAGCAGTTGCAGACAAAGTGCGGCGCCGAGGCGGGTCGCGTCTCCCTGCCCATCCTGCATGCCACCGGCCTCGACGAACCGAATGCGATCGACACAGAGCCCGAACAGGGGCATCAGCGTTCCGTCCTGGCGTTCGGTCAGGCGAGGATCGTCCGCGGCCACGCCGCGATACAGCGGCACTACGCGAATGCGCTCGTCTTCTGCGTGCAGCGCGAGGCCCGCCGCCACCACGCGGCCACTGCGCCGCTCGAGCACCGGCCCCGACACGGCAGCCACGTCGGGTTCTCGCGCAAGGAACCGCCCGAGTCGCGCGATCGCACCCGGCTCGGGCTCGAGTTCGCGATCGAGAAAGACGAGGTGACGCCCGGTCGCTTCGCGCGCGGCGAGGTTGCAGACATCGGCGAGCGACATGCCGTCGATCAAGGGCGCGAGAAGCCACTCGGCATCGACCCCCTGTTCGCGGCCCATCAGGGCCTCCAGTCGGACGACGTCGAGTTCGGGTGCCCCTGCCAGCATCACGATCGAAAGTCGAGGAACGCCGCCGGCGAGACCGCGCGGAGTCTCGCCGATTCTCATCATGTGTACGGCAGGCGCCTCGTTCCGCCGCGGATCATCGCTCGATGTTTCGACGGTCGCGAGCGCATGGGCCGCATACTCGCGATCCTCGCTTTGCAGCAGCCAGGCCATTCGATCGACGGCCGGATCGATCGTTTCCGCCCGACGACGGAGTCCCACCTCCGGTTGATCGATGATCCGCACCGGACGCAGGGCCGCGGCGCGCTGAAACACGTCGTGGACGTGACGACCGAGTTGAACGGTTTGATAGACCTCGGGGAAGAGACCGGGAACCGCAGACGCCAGCTTCCGCGAGAACGCGAGCAGACTGGCGATCTCGCGGTTGTGGACGTCGATCCCGATTCTCAACAACGCGGGATGCTCGCGCTGATTGTCGAGGGTCCACCAGATCGAGGCATCCCAGCCGCGCGTGGCGAAGTGCACGGGTTCGAACAGAACGACGAGGATCCGGCCCCGCGCGAACATCGCGCCTTCGGCGACCCGGGCTCCGAGCGTGGCGCCCGACAGCCTGGTGAGCGATCGAACGCGCAGGCGTTTCGCCGCGCCGACGAGTTGTTCGGGCTGGATGTCGGCGCAGACCAGCACCTCGATCGTGGAGGGATCGCGTGCGGTTTCAGCGAGGTGTTGCAGCCAGGCGCGGGTCTCGTCGGACGAAACCAGCGGCGAGAGGATCAGCGTCAGGTCCGGCACCGCCCCGGGCGCCGCAATCCGGAGCGGCTCGGTCGGAGCCAGTTCGATCGGGCCGTCCACGCAAAAGACGCGGCGCGGGCGAATGCCAGCGCGCGCGATCCACTGGGCCCAGTGCGCGCCGCCATAAAGAGAACCGACGAGCACGTCGAGCGGCTCGTCGCGCGCCTCGTTTCGGCGCCCCCCCGTCTCCACGCTCAGAATGCGGGGTTCGATGCCGACGCGCCGGCAGGCGTCGGCGAGGATCTCCACCATCTCCGACACACCGACGATCGCGACCTCTCGCACACCCTCACCGGCGAGCTGACGAACGCGCCGATCCCACGTCGTTACGCGCCCGTCCACTTCGCGGTAGAGCGCACGGATCGCTCGCACGGCTCGCTTCGCGAATCGCACCGCACGGCGCGCGAGCTCGTCGACGCCGGTGACCGTGCGCGCGAGCTGGCGGACGTCGGCCGGTCGCCGTGCCGCGAGACGCAGCTTCGCGATTTCCACCACGGCATGAAGTGTGAGCAGGAGACGCGGACGCTGCGGCGTGAGCGGCGCTTCGACTCCGGCGCCGGCCGGAGCAACGGCGCCGGCGAGCTGCGCGTCGATCCGCTCGAGCTTCCATCCCTCGAGTTCGCCGCCAGCGATCGCCTGCGCGAGCGGAGGCGCCCAGACGAGGCCGCCGGCCTTCGCTTCTCGCAACGCCCGAATGCCCGGGTTCTCGACCAGTGGCATCACGCGCCCGGTGGCGAGCGTATCGAGCGCGGTCGTCGACATGTGGCGCCCGTCGTGGGGACCGAGATAGTTGCCGTCCCCTGCCTGCCCCGGGTGCCAGACGTGATAGAGCCACTCGCTCCCGTGCCAGATTTCACGGCGCCCGAGATTGCGCAGACGGAACGTCATGTCGTACGGGCCGCAAATGTGGCCGAGATAGTCGAGGTGCTCGTCGGCGCCGCCGATGGTGATCAGATCTTCACGCAACGCGGCCATGCAGGCGCCGTAGTTCGCCACGTGGAGCAAATCCTCGACGGTGCCGCCGGGAGCGGGGATGCCCGCCGGGCGACCGTCGACGAAATTGATGCACCCCTCGCGTTCGATCTCGGTGATCGACGGGTAGTTGAACGGATAGAAGTCGCGCCGGTTGTTCCGGATCTCGTCGAGATGAAGAACGATGTCGGGGTCGTCCTGAAACGAACGGATGATCGACTCGATGAAAGTCGAGCGAAAGACCGCGTCGGAATCGCAAAACACGACGATGCGCCCCGCCGCGGCGAGGAGACCGACGTTGTAGGCGAGGTGCTTGTGATAGTAGATCGACGATGGCATGCCGAGCGTCAGCCAGGCGTCGACCGCCGGCGGGCGGTCGCGCTCGATCGAATCGCGCAGGCGCCGCTCGACCCCCTCTGCGCGACGCTCGCCGTACTCGACCCAGATCAGTTCATAGCGCTCGCGCGCGACGGTCTGCTGGTTCAGATAGTCGAGCGAATGGAAGCTCTCCCGAACCGACCAGTCGAGCAGCACGACGCTCACGTCGGGCCGCTGCGGTACGTGGCGGAATACGATTTCCATGCGCTGTCCTTGCTCCCATTCTGGTGCGGCGCTCAGCCGCCGGACGCCTTCTCGTAGGCTTCGATGACTTCGCGCGCCGGTCCGAACCGGCGCACGCAGCCATGCTCGATCCAGGCCACCCGATCGCACATCCGCTCGACGTCGGCCATCGAGTGCGAGACGAACAGGATCGTGCACCCTCTCGCCTTGAAGCTCTTCATCACCGACAGGCAGCGGGTCTGAAACTGATAGTCACCGACCGCGAGTATCTCGTCGATCAGCAGCAGGTTGGGTTCGAGATTCGCGACCACCGCGAAGCCGAGCCGCGCGAGCATGCCGCTCGAGAAGGTTCTCACGGGCTGGTCGGCGAACTCTTCGAGCCCGGCGAACGCGATGATCTCGTCGACGCGCGCGCGAAGAAACCGGCGTCGCATGCCGAGCAGCATGCCGTTCAGGATCACGTTCTCGCGGGCCGTGCACTCGGGATGGAAACCGGCACCGAGTTCGAGCAGCGGGAAGGGGCGCTCGCGGACGATCACCTCGCCGCCACTCGGCCGCATCACACCGGCCGCGAGCGCCAGCAGCGTGCTCTTGCCGGCGCCATTGCGACCGATCACGCCGACGGCTTCGCCCCGGCCGACGCTGAAGTCGACGTCGCGTAGCGCGACGAACCGGTCGGCGCGCAACTGCCGAACGGCGCGCGGAAGGTTGAAGAGAAACCCCTTCAGCCCGCCCTGCAGGTGGTGATAGCGCGGGAAACTCTTCGCCACGTGACGGAACTCGACCACCCGCTCGCTCATACGACTTCCGCCAGCCGCCAGCGCAGGCGCACGTGCACCGCGGCTCCGATCGCGAGCATCACCGCGCTGGCGAGGAAGGCCCGCCCGATGTCCGGCCAGAGCACGACTCCGTCGAGCACGAGACCGTGCCAGGCCGAGATCACGGGTTCCATCGGGTTGAGACGAAACCAGGGCAGCAGATGCGCGGGAATGCGCTCGGCGGGATAGACGATCGGCGTGCAATAGAAAAGCAGCATGAGCACGATGCCGACCAGTCGCTCGACGTCGCGAAAGAACGGGTTGGCAGCGGCCACCACGAGCGAAAGGCCGTAGTTGATGCCGAACTGCGAGAGAATGACGATCGGAACTCCCCAGCTCAACGAGGCGTGGATCGGCACTCCCTCCCAGAGGGCGAATCCCAGCGTCACGGGCAACGCGACGACGAGGTGCACGAGATCGTGCAGTTGCGTCGAAAGCGGCAGCAGCGAGCGCGGGAACGCGATCTTCTTCACCAGCGAGGCATTGCCGATGTAGGCGTTCGCGCTCGTGCCCACCGAGTTCGTCAGCCACTGCCAGGGGAAGAGCCCGACCACCAGAAAGAGCGTGTAGTGCTCGATCGCCGCCCTCAGAATCAGTCCGAACGCGAGATAGAACACACCGGCCGTGAGCAGCGGATTGAGGACCGACCAGACGTAGCCGAGGATGCTGTTGCGGTACCGCACGCGCAGCTCTTTGCGCGTGAGTTCGGCCAGGATTTCGAAGTACGCGAGCCCGGCGCCCGGAGTTCCCGTCGCTGCGCTCATGTCGGCTCCGCAGACTCGTGGGTTGCCACGCCGTCGCCCGTCAGCGCGGCGAGCGCGGCACCGGCCCCGCGCCAGCGCTCCGGCGTGCCGATGTCGACGAACCCATCCGCCTGCGCGAATCCGTACAGCCCGCGGCCCACGAGGGCAGGAAAGACGTCGTGCTCGAGGGAGAACGCCGCCGGCCACGACGGCGAATCGAAGACTTCGCGTTCGATCACGTACACGCCGACGTTCGTGAAGGCGCCCGCCCGTACCGATCCTTTCTCGTCGAAGGCCTCGATGCGCTCGTCGAGGCCGAGTCGCACCACGCCCCCTTCCGACGATCGTTCCGCCGGGGCCAGACCGACCGACACGCGCGCGCGCCGCGCGCGGTGAAACGCGAGCAACCGGCCGAGATCGATCGGACACAGCGAGTCACCGTTCAAGGCGAAGAAGCGATCGCCTCGCAGTAGCGGCAGCGCATGCCGCAGCGCTCCGCCGGTGCCGAGGGGCGCCGTCTCGCGCGAAATCACGATCTCGCCGGAATGGCACAGCCCCGGCGCCGCGGCCATCAGCTCGTCCGCGCGATGGCCCGCGCAGAGCACGAACCGGCGCAGCCTGCTCGCGGCGAGATGCGCGAGAAGAATCTCGAGGAACGGGCGTCCCCCGACGGGCGCCAGCGCTTTCGGCAAATCAGGCACCGCCGCCCGCAGGCGAGTACCGAGACCGCCACAGAGGATGGCGGCGTCGAGAACGCCGATCTCACTGGCGGCCGTCGCATCGGTCATTGCTGATTCGGCTGATAGAACACCACCTGGCTACCGAGCTCGTCGAAGGCAAACGGCACTTCGAGAAGACCGTTCAGCGCGCGGCGAACTTCGGGCTGGCGTTCGGGTTCCGCAAACACGAGGAAGAACCCGCCCCCGCCGGCACCGAGCAGCTTGCCGCCAATCGCTCCGTTGTCGCGCGCGGTCTGATAGATCCCGTCGATCGCGCCGGTCGTGATGCGGGACGAAAGCGTGCGCTTCAACTGCCAGGTTTCGTGCAGCAGTCGCCCGAAATCGCGCACGTCGCAATCGCTCGCGAGGATGCCGACCGCCTCGTCCACCATGCCGAACATCGTGCGCAGCTCGCGTTTGTGGGCCGGCGTGTTTTCGATCTGTTCCGCCGCCACCTCGCTCGCGGTACGCGAGAACCCGGTGAAAAAGAGCATGAGGTGGTCGAGCAGTTGCCGCTTTCGGCGCGCCGACACGGTGATCCGCTGGACGGAGATCTGATCGCCGGCTGCGAACTCGATTCGGTTCAGACCGCCGAACGCGGCAGCCGTCTGATCCTGCGACCCCACGTTCTCGCCGATCCGCTTCTGCTCGACGTGAATCGCTTCTTCGGCGAGTTGCTGTTTGGTCGACATCTGGCCGAGCAGGGCGCGCACCGCGTGCAGCAGCCCGACCGTGAACGAGGAACTCGAGCCGAGCCCCGTGCGAGCCGGCAGATCGCCGTCGTGGTGGATCTCGACCCCGTGCGCGACGTCGAGATGCCGCAGCACCTCGCGCACGGCTGCGTGCTGGATGTCGCCCACGTCGTGGCAGTTCTCGATTTGCGAATAGACGATCCGAAACCGATGCGGAAAGAACGGCGGGAGATAGCGGCAGGTGATCCAGCAGTACTTGTCGATCGTCGTGGCGAGAACGGCGCCTTTTTCTTCGTTGTACCAGGCCGGGTAGTCGGTCCCGCCCCCGAAAAACGAGATGCGGAACGGCGTGCGACTGATGATCACGCTCCCCCCCCCCCTACGAGCTGCGTGTCCCTCGGCGCCAGGGGCCGTCCGTATCGCGCGCACACGCGGCCGGGCGGAGACGCGTCCCGTTTATAGGGGAACGGCCGGGGCGATGTCCACGAAGAATTCCGGTACCGCGTCGCTTCGGCGCGAAGCGACAGCGAGGCGGCAGCACGCCGGCAACGCGATCGCGTACTGCGCCCGCCCCCGAGAGTTTGCGCTCACGTCGTGCGCAGCGCCGGCCGATGCCGGGGCTGCGGGCAACCCCGGAGTGCGCTCACGAGAACCATTCCGGCGTTCACCCGAGCCCGCGCGAAGGGGCGAACATGGTCGCTTCGGGCCTGGTGGCGGATCGCCCGATCCATCGACTTTGCGAACTCGAGAGCGACGCGAAGAGCGACGCCGGGCGGCTGCTCCGAATCGACGGCCTGTACCGCTCGCTGGTCGCCGCTGCGCCGCTCGACGTCGAGACGCTGCTCGCGCACCAGCGCTTTCGCCTGCGTCATCTCTCCTGCCTGCCGCGCACGCGCACCCGGGTCATTCTCGGCGGCACCGGCAACGAGGTCTTTCCGAATCTTCATGCCATACCCCTATTGCGCGTGGCCGACGTGATTTCGCTGACCACGAATGAAACCCGGCCGGAAGAAACGGAGCGGCTCCACTTCGATCTGTTCGCTCAGCGGCTACCGGATCTCGTGGGACGGATGCCCGACGGATTCTCGGCAGATCTGTTCTTCGATCACCAGGTCGAAAACGGGCACCTGATTCCGCTCGGCCTCGAGGACGCCCCCTGCCCGACCGTCGCCGCCATCTGCCACATGGTGCAGATCCCGGCGATTGCGCACGCCTGCCGGCTCTTCGACATCGTGCTCCCGCTCTCCCGCCGGTTCTCCCCGCGCCTTCGATCCCTCGGCGCAGGCCATCTCGTCGAGCTTCCATTCGGGCTCAACTGGGCGTCCTTCGATCACGTCCTCGCCCCGGGCGAAACCCGCGAGGTGGACGTGGCTCTGACCTTCGACGACGGCGTCCATCCCGTGTACGCCGACCACAGGCGTCGCACGCACGAGATCGTCGAGCGCGTCCGGCGCTCATCGGGCGGACGGTTTCGGTTCGTCACCGCCACCGGTCTCGCCCGGCGCGACTATTTCGCGCTGCTCCGGTCGAGCCGGATCGTGCTCAACGTCGCGGGGATCCACGGCCCGTACAACTATCGAACCTGCGAAGCCATGAACGCGGGCGCGCTCTTGCTGCAATACCGCGGCGACGGACATCCCGTGCGGACGGAGATCGGCGATTACTTCGAAGACGGGAAGGAACTCGTCGGCTTCGGCTTCGACGATCTCGAAGAGACCCTGCTGCACTATCTCGAACATCCCGGCGAAGCCGAGCGAATCGCGCGCGCCGGCGCTGCGAAGCTGCGTCGCGAATATGGCTACGAGCGGCTCTATCAGCGACTGTTCGCCGAGGTGCGCCGGCTCGGGCGCCGAACAGACCGCCCCACCCGCTCGCGGGCGCTCGTTCATCTCGGGCTGCTCTACTGGCAACAACCGCGATCGAGCAGCTACCAGAAGCTCGGTGTGTTCGCGCTCGCCGGAGCGCTCGCACTGCCGGAGGGCCTGCGCGAAGCGAATCTGATGGTGCTGCTACCCACCCTGCTCGCCAACAACGATCGCGAGGCCGTGTTGCAGTTGATGGCCCCGCTGCCCGCCGTCGCCGAGGCGTTCCGTGCAGGCGATGAGGAGGGCATCGAACTGCTCTGGCGCCACGCAGACGAGCATCCCGTCACGCACTGGAACTACGTCCTGCTGCGCGCCGAGCGGGGCCTTGCGACGCCTCGCGAACTCGAAGCCGCGATCGCCGGGCTCGACGATCCCGCCGCGATCGACTTCGATCCCGGAGAACGGCTGGTTCACGATCAGGCCCGCGTGCCGGGCATGGATTCCGTCGCCTTCGATCACGCGTGGCACGAGAACCTGCTGATTCCGCTGCTGGCCTGCGACGGATCGCGCGAACGCGTCGCCACCACCTATCTCGGCTGGATGCGCTGGCTCGGGGCGCGCGCCGTCCTTGCGACACCCGGCACCGCGTAGCACTCGCCGCCGTATCTCGATCGACCTTCGGTCGCTCGCCGATCAGCCTTCGGCGGGCGGCTCGGTTCGGGCCGGCGTAGCGCCCGGCTCGACCGAGGCCCAGTCCGACTTCTCCGATACGTCGGGCAGCGCGTCGATTTCCGCCTGCACCGTCGGATCCGAGATCCACTGCTTGCGGCGCAGCAATCGGCGATCGGTCTTCAAATGACTCAAGTGCTCGTGAACCAAGGGATCATCTCCTCGACGATGGCGTCCGCGAAGGGGGAGTCCGGGGCACGACCCGGACCGATTCGAGTCGGCGGGGTGGTGCAGCGGAACGGCGCCACAACCCTAGCCTGCTCCTGCAGCGGGCGCCCCGGGCGCAGGGTGCCGTGAACATGGCAGCCCCCGGAGGCGTCGGATAGGGTGCGAGCGGCACTCGTGGGAGGGGAACGCGCGGATGAGCGGTCATTCAGTTTCGGCCCGTTGGACCCGCTTCGGTCGACAAACAGACGGCATCCGCCGGCGGATCGAGGCCGGATTCCTCGCCGTCGCGCTCGCCGGCGGACTCGGCGGGTGCGCTTCTGCCCCGCCGGCCGAGGAAGAGTTGCCCTCGGCCGAGGTGCTCTATCAGCGTGGGCTCTCTCATCTCGAAAGCGGCGGGCGCATCCTCTGGTTCTTCCCCAGCAGCGACAACGCGAAGGCGATCGAAGCCTTCCAGCAGATCATCGACAACTATCCCTACAGCGATCAGGCGGTGCTGGCCGAGCTCAAGATCGCCGACGCCTATTTCCTCGACGAGAAATACGACGAAGCGCTTTCTTACTACCGCGACTTCAGCGAGCTGCACCCCAACCACGACCAGGTGCCCTATACGCTGCTGCGCGCTGCGCGCTGCCACTACGAGCAGTCGCGAGACTCGGTGCGAGACCAGACGGCAACGCGCGCAGCGGTCGGCTTCCTCGACACGCTTCTCTCGAAGCACGGCGCCTCGCCGCAGGCCGTCGAGGGACGGTCGATGTGGATCGAACTGAGAACGCGGCTCGCCGAACACGAACTCGAGATCGCCGAGTTCTACGAAGACCGCGAGGAATACCAGTCCGCGGCGGAGCGCTACCAGCAGGTGCTCGCGCGCTATCCGGGCCTCGGTCTCGAGGCCGACACGCTCGATCGCCTCGGTCGGTGCTATCAGGAGCTGCACCTCGAGCAGCAGGCGAAGCAGACCTTCGAGCTGATCGCTCGCAGTCGCGCCACGGCGGACGTCGCCGCGGGCGCGGCCGATCAGGTCCCGTCGGCGCAGTAGCCGGGCGCACGTTCGCCGCATGCAGGCGCCGCGCGAACTCACGGCTTCGGAACGCGAAGACTGGTCGCGTGGACGGCAGCTTTTCGAGCGCGGCGAGCTGGACGGAGCGCTTCGCCACCTCGGCCGACTGGTCGAGACGCGCTCGGGGTTCGCGGACGTTCACTACCTGCTCGGGCTGTTGCACGAACGACGAGGGGATCTTCCGTCCGCGGCGCATTGCCTCGAGCGAGCGATCGCGATCAACCCGGGTTACGCCGAAGCCGTCCTCGCACTCGGTTCGGTGTACGAGCAGAGCCACGAATACGAGCGCGCGCGGGTGCTCTCGGGGACGCTTCGCGTGTTCGACGCCGGCGACCCGCAGTCGGACCAAACGAGCGATTCGACGACGGCCGAAACGCGGCGCCTTCTCGACGCCGCGTTGCCTTCCGATCCGCGCGCTCTCGATCCGACGACGCAGGGGAAACTCGCGAATCTCCAGGCCGCCCTCGGAGACGCGTATCGGGAAGCCGGCGAACTGCGCGACGCGATCGACGCCTACCGGCGAGCGCTCGACCGGTGCCCGCACTTTCACGACATCCGTCACCGACTCGGCATCGCACTGCGCGAAGCCGGGCTTCCGGATTGCGCCGCCCGGGAACTCAGGCGTGCGCTGCGCGGCGCCCCCGAGCAACTCGCATCCGCAGTGCAGCTCGGTCTCACGTATTACGCCATGGGGCGTGCCGGCGACGCCGTTCGCGAGTGGACCGCGGTTCTCGAACGGGACCCTGAACGCGCAGACGCCCGGCTCTACCTGCGTCTCGTCAAGGCGCAATCCGCAGAACCGGCGCAGCAGCCGGCGGATCGCTCGAAACCCGCGCGGGGCGTTTGACCTCTTTTCGCCGCGAGGAGCCACCTCGTCGCGTTCGACGCCGCTGCGCGGATTCGGGCTTGATCCTCGCCCACGCGCGTGGTTGGATGGACCATGGCCGCCCGCCCATTTGTCCCGTCGGGCCGCGCTCGTGTTCTTTCGTTCGCCGATCTGGACGGTCCACGGGACATCCCTCACCGCAACGCGGCCGGGGAGGTCCGTCGTGCACACGATTCGCCAGCTTCTGCGTCCCTCCGGGCTCGTCACCACACCGGCCGAAGCCCCCGTGATGAGCGTGATTCTGTTGATGGCCGACGCGAATGTCGGCGCGATCCCGGTCGTCGAAGACGACCGGATCATCGGAATCTTTTCCGAACGGGATCTCATGCTGCGCGTCACGATCCCGGCGCGCGATCCACGTCTGGTGCTGGTCGGAGAGGTGATGACGCCGGCTCCGCTCTGCGCCTCCGTCGAGACGACCCGCAACTCCGCCATCGAGATGATGCGTAAGGTCGGCTGCCGCCATCTGCCCGTGGTCCGATCCGATGGAACGGTCGTCGCCATGCTCTCGATGCGCGATCTGCTGCGCGACGAGATCGAAGAGCAGTACGCCGAGATCCGAGAGCTCCGCGCCTACATCCATCAATCGCCACTCGTCTGAGCGCGACCGCGAATCACCGGGCGCGATCGGCGCGCAGAATCTCGAGAGCGGCGTTCCGGCCGCATGCCCCCATCACGCCTCCTCCGGGATGCGCGGCGGCTCCGCAGAGCCAGAGGCCTTCGACTGGTGTCCGGTAGCCATCGCTTCCCGGCAGTGGCCGCAGCGAGAGCAGGCGGTCGAGCGTCATCGCGCCGTGAAAGATGTTGCCGCCGGTCAGACCGAAGATCCGCTCGAGATCTGGCGGGGCGAGCACCTCGCGCTCGAGCACCGAGTCCGAAAACCCGGGCGCCACCTCGTCGACGAGAGCAAAGACGCGGTCGGCGAAGCGGTCGCGAGCGATCTCCCAGCTCATGCCATCCACCACCCACGGCACGTACTGCACGAACATCGACGCGACGAAACGCCCGGCCGGCGCCAGCGTGCGATCGACGGCCGACGGAATCGTGAGCTCGATCAGCGGCCGCTCGGGCAGCCTTCCCGTGCAGGCCGCTGCAAACGCGCGCTCGATCGAGTCCAGATCGAAGCAGCCGAGATGGATCGTTCCCCGATGCTCCGGTCCGACACCATTCTGCGTCGCACCGGCGTGACGGAAGCGCGGCGGACGGTCGAGCACGAGGTTGATCTTGAGGGACGGGCTTCGCATGTCGAGCGCGTCGATGCCGCGCGCGAACGCTTCGGGCAATTGATCGCGGCCGACGAGGCCGAGCAGAGTGTGTACGGGATCCGCGTTCGAGAGAACGAGCGGCGCTTCGATCGTCTCTCCCCCCTCGAGCTCGACGCCGAAGACGCGGCCCTGCTCGACCAGCAGGCGGCGCACGGCGCTGTCGGTGCGAATCTCGCCGCCCGCGTCACGCACGGCCGATGCGAGCGCGTCGGACAGTCGCCCCATCCCTCCCTCGACGTAGGCCCAGACGCCACGCGCCCCGCCGGTCTCACCCATCACGTGGTGAAAGAGGACGTAGCCGGTGCCGGCCGTCGCCGGGGATGCGAAGGCGCCGATCACGGCATCGGTCGCGAGCGTCGAGCGCAGCGGTTCGCTTTCGAACCACTGCTCGAGCACCGGGCGCGCCGGGCCTAGCAACAGGGCGAGCGCGTCGGGAAGCCGCGGCCCGAGCGCGAGCATCCCCCGGGCTGCGCGCGCGAGCGTTCCGAGATCGCGCCAGCGCGGTCGCGGAAGTCTCGGAGGCGGCGCATCGAGGGCCGGCTCGAGCGCCCGCGCAATGCGGTCGAGGAAGGCCTCGTACTCGACGTGGCGATCCGCATCCCGGCGAGAGAACCGGGCGATCGAGGCGTGCGTTGCCACCGGATCCGCACCCATCGCGAGCGCGCGTCCATCGGGCAAAGGCGTGAACGAGGAGGGCTGGCGCGGAAGGAGGCGAAGGCCGCGCCCGGCAAGGCCCAGTTCACGAACCACGATCGGTCGCAGCAGTCCGGCGACGTACGCGGCGCGAGACACACGATGGCCCGGCCAGAGTTCTTCGGTGACGCACGCACCTCCGACCACGGACCGGCGCTCCAGCACCAGCGTCCCGAGACCGGCCCGGGCGAGATAAGCTGCGGCGACCAGTCCGTTGTGACCGGCGCCGACCACGATCACTTCCACGCGACGTCTCTGCGACATTCGCGCACTGTACCGACAACGCCGGCGAAGCAGCGAAGGGGTCGCTTGGGCTGCCAGACGAAACACGACCGCGATGCCAACGGGCCGAGCGCGAGCGTCGCATCGCGCGCTGCTGGCGCCCGGGTGCAGAATGCGTGCAGAAGCCGGCGCAGCGCGAAGCCCGTTCGGCGGCACCCTCGCTGGCCGGGCATCGTGCTGGCCTTGCTCGCCACCGCCTGCAGCCTTCCCGAGCGGCAGGAACGCGTGGCCGTCGCGCCGTTCGACGTGGTGATGGCGCTGGTTCCACGAGCGACTCCGAACCGCATCGTCGTGCTGATCTCCGCGAACTCGGGCGTCGACTCGCGCCTCGTCGCGCTGGGCCGGGGA
This sequence comes from uncultured Myxococcaceae bacterium, assembly GCA_964505355.1. Lineage (GTDB taxonomy): Bacteria > Myxococcota_A > UBA9160 > UBA9160 > UBA9160 > CAZDHU01. The sequence continues at coordinate 53,212 of CAZDHU010000035.1, forward strand.
CTGGCCCGGCAGGGGGCGCTCGCGGTGCTGGTCGATCGGCGACTGCACCGCGACCGACTCGAAGCGACCTCTGCCGCCGAGGTGGATCTCGCGGCGAACTATGCCGAGATCCGCGACGCGCTGAAGCGAGCGCTGCGCGTCGACTCGGCACTGCCGGTCACGCTGGTGGGGATCGACGCCGGCGCGGCGGAAGCATGGGCCGCGCTCGCGCAGTCCGAACCCGGCACGTTCGCCGGCGCGATCGGCGTACGCTTCTGTCCGACGCTCTCGCTCCCGAAGCCGGCCGCGATTCGCGGTGCGCTGGCGATCGGCGAAGCACGAACGCCGCAGGCGCAGCGTCTGCTCCCGGCGCCGCTGTCGAAGGCGCCCTTCATCGCCATGGTCGGTGCGGCACCGGCCGACTGCGCACCCGGCGAGACGGCGGCGTTCATCGCGGCCACTTCGTCGGCGTCGCTGCTTTCCGTCGACGGGCTAGACGCCGGACTCGACGGTCAGGAGCGCTGGCGCGACGAGCTCGATCAGGCGCTCGCGCAGATCGCGGAGACGACGCGGTGACACCGGGCGCGCCGATCGCGACCGATCTCGCCATCGCCGTGCTGGTCGGACTGCTCGCACTGCGCGGACTGCTGCGCGGCGCGATTCGCGAAGCCTTCTCGCTCGGTGCGCTGGCCGCAGCCGTGCTCGCGGTGCGAACGCTCGACCTCTCGCTGACTCGCTGGCTCGAACCGTGGCTGGCGGCGCATCTCTCGCCGCTCGCGGTTCGGGTGCTCGCGATCACGCTGCTCGTGGCCGGCGCGGTCGCGCTCGTTTCGACGGCCGGCGCACTCGTGCGCCGCGGCCTGCGTGCGGCCGGCCTCGGATTCGCCGATCGGATCGGCGGCGCGGCACTCGGTGCCATCGAAGGCGCGCTGCTCGCGGCGCTCGTGCTGTTCGGCGCGAGCCTGTTGCTCGGTCCCGATCACCCGTTGCTGCGCGAGTCGCGCAGCTACACGGCCTTCGCGCAGCTTCGAGACGCGATCCGCGGTGGCCCGCCGCGCGGCGCGCCGCCCGCCGTCGCGGCACCGCCGCGTCGCTGACTCCGCACCCCGGATCATTCACGAACGCCCTGCTGCGAACACCACGGGCGACGGCTTCGTGAATCCTCCCGGCGGACGGGTCGCGCGCAGCGCTCGAGGAGCGATCGACGATCCACCCGCCGTTCCGCGGCTGCTCACGCCTGCGGGTCACGCCATGCGCCGCGCGCACGGATCAGCGCGACCAGTCGATCGTCGGCCTCCGCTTCCGGAACGTGCCGCTCGACGAGTTCCTTGCCGACGTAGAGACTGACGGTTCCCGGGCCCGAACCGACGTAGCCGAAGTCCGCGTCCGCCATCTCGCCGGGACCGTTCACGATGCAGCCCATGATCGCGATCTTCAGCCCTGGCAGATGCGCGGTTCGCGCCTTGATTCGCGCCGTCGTTCGTTCGAGATCGAAGAGCGTGCGACCGCACGAAGGGCAGGAGATGAACTCGGTGCGCGTGCTCCGCAAACGCGCGCCCTGCAGAATGCGGTAGGCCGTGTCGAGCGTGCGCCCCGCGTCGCCGAACGCATCGACCGGCAGCGAAATCGCGTCACCAATGCCGTCGCAAAGCGGCGCGCCGAGATCACTCGCCACGGAGAGCAGCCGAGTATCGCCCTCGGGCAGACGGCCGCGCGCACCGCGCAGCACGATCGGAATCTGCCCGCGACCGCGCGCGCAAAGTTGCGCGGCCAGCAGTCGCGCCCTGTGCACGAACCGATCGTCTGGATTCGCGGGTCGCGCTTCGAGCGCGCAAAGCAGCGCGACACCCGATGCGTCGGCGACGGCGAGCAGATCGTCGACCAGCCGCGGCAGCGCGGGCATCGGCGCCGCCAGCGTCACTTCGATCGCGATGCCCGCGCCGCGCGCCGCCCGTACCGCGGCGTCGACCGCCGTCGAGGGCGTCGTCGCGTCGGCGGTGATCAGTAATCGCGCCGCGCCTTCCGCAGACACGGCGTCGCCCGCGGGCAGACGGTGCACGAGCGGCGCAGACTGCCCGCGCGAGGCGAGAGCCGCGGCGAGATCGCGCGCCCGCGCGCGCTCATGCTCCGTCGCGACGTCGACCACGAACCCCTCACACTCGATCGACGGCTGGCGCGCGAGCGCGCGAGCGAGTTCGTCGGCCTGCGCGTCGACGCTCGCCGCCGGCGGACCGAGTTCGAGTTCCACGCGCACGGGCTCCGTGCCACCGAGGACGATCCCGCCACTCGCGACGGCGCCGGTCTTCCGCCGGCCGGCGTGAGCCGACACGAACTCGCGAAACGGCCACGTCGGGTCCAGATCCCGTGCAGACTCGACCGGCAGCGAAGGTGCCGGCGTTCGGCGCGCGTCGTAGCGAGCCGCGAGTGCCCGCGCGACCGGGATCTCCTTCACGGGATCTTCGGTCAGCGACACCCGGATCGTGTCACCGAGGCCGTCTTCGAGCAGCGAACCGATCCCGATCGCGCTCTTGATCCGCCCGTCCTCGGCATCGCCGGCTTCGGTCACACCGAGATGAAACGGCGCGTCTCCCGCGCGCCCGTTTCGCGCGCGCTCGCGAAGATGCTCGGCGAGCAGGCGGTAGGCCTCGATCGCGACCTGCGCGTTGCTCGCCTTCATGCTGAAGATCACGTCGTGAAACGACTCGTCTTCGCAGACGTCGAGAAACTCGAGCGCACTCTGCACCATGCCGAGCGGCGTGTCGCCGAAACGGTTCAGGATCCGGTCCGAAAGCGAGCCGTGGTTGGTTCCAATGCGCAGCGCGCGACCGAGTTCGCGGCAGCGACGCACCAGCGGGCGGAATCGCGCGGCGACGCGCTCGATCTCCTCGCGCCAGTGCGCCTCGTCGTACTCGCGAACTTCGAACCGCTTCTTGTCGGCGAAGTTGCCGGGATTGATCCGCACCTTCTCGACGTGTTCGACGGCGATCTGCGCGGCGTTCGGCGTGAAGTGGATGTCCGCGACGAGGGGTGCACGGATTCCGCGTCGCCAGAGCGCTTCGCGAATCTCGCGCAGCGCGTGCGCATCGCGCGTACTCGGCGCCGTCACGCGCACGATCTCGCACCCGGCGCCGACGAGGCGCTCGGCCTGCGCCACCGTGGCCGCCACGTCCTGCGTGTCGGTCGTCGTCATCGACTGCACGCGAATCGGATTCGTGCCGCCGATCTCCACTTCGCCGACCCGGACGACGCGCGTGTGTCGGCGTCGCGGTGCGAACGGATCGTCGACGAACAACACGGCCATCGCCCGCGGCTACCCGGCGCTCATCAGCTCGTGCAGGCGCGCGATCGCCGCATCGATCTTTCCGGGATCGCGGCCACCGGCCTGTGCGAAATCGGCCTTGCCGCCGCCCTTTCCGCCGACCACGGCCGCGATTTCCCGCACGAGATCGCCGGCGCGGAAGCGGCCGACGAGATCCGGCGTGACGCCGAGCGCGAGGCTGACCTTCTCGGCTTCGCCCGTCAGCAGCAACACCACGGCGCTGCCGAGTCGTGCACGCAGTTCGTCGACCATGCCGCGCAGATCACGGGGATCGACGTCGTCGAGACGCGCGGCGAGCACCTTCGTGCCGTTCACCTCGCGCGCTGCCGCGAGCAGATCGCCGGACGCGGCGCCGCGCTTTTCGGCGCGCAACTTTTCGAGCTCGCGCTCGAGGGTTCGCCTTTCTTCGAGCAACCGGTCGAGACGCGCCGGCAGCTCGGCCAGCGGCGAGCGCAACTGGTCCGCGAGGCGCCGCAGCGTGCGCTCCTCGTCGCGCACGTGCGCGAGCGCACCCTCGCCGGTCAATGCTTCGATCCGGCGCACACCGGACGCGATCCCCGTTTCCGACACGATCTTCAGCAGCCCGATCTCGCCGGTCGCCCGCGCATGGGTTCCTCCGCAGAGCTCGGTCGAGACGTCGCCGAACCCGATCACGCGCACCAGGTCGCCGTACTTTTCCTCGAAGATCGCGATCGCCCCGGCCTCGATCGCGCGCGAATGACTCATCTCGCGAACCGTGCCGGTCTCGTTGCGTTCGATCCACGCGTTGACGAGATCCTCGATCCGCTCGAGCTCGTCGTCCGAGAGCGGCGCATCGTGCGTGAAGTCGAAACGCAGGCGTTCGGGCGAGACCAGCGATCCCTTCTGCATCGCCTGCGGTCCGAGCACTTCGCGCAGCGCCGCGTGAAGGAGATGCGTGCCCGAGTGATTTCGCACCGTCGCCGCACGCGCCGCCGCGTCGACGCGAAACTCGGCCGTTTCGCCGACCCGCAGCTCTCCGCTCTCGACCCGGCCCTGATGCACGATCAGCCCGCCCGCCGGCTTGCGGGTGTCGCCGACGACGATCCGACTGCCCTGCGTCGTGATCACCCCGCGATCTCCGCATTGCCCGCCGCTTTCGCCGTAGAACGGCGTCGCCTCGCTGACGATCTCGATCGACTCGCCCTCGCTCGCGACGTCGACGAGAACACCGTCACGCAGGAGGGCGGTGACGCGCGATTCGCAGGCGAGCGTCTCGTAACCGACGAATCGCGGCAGCGCCTGATTGGCGAGACGCCCGTAGACCTCGGCGACGGCCACCTGTCCGCTGCCTTTCCAGGCCGCGCGCGCGCGGCCGCGCTGCTCGTCCATCGAGGCGTCGAAACCGGCCTGATCGATCGTCATCCGATGGCCGCGCAAAATGTCGGCCGTCAGATCGAGCGGAAACCCGAACGTGTCGTAGAGACGAAAGACGACTTCGCCCGGCAGCACCTGCGCCGCGTGCGCTTTCAGCTCCGCGATCTCGCCTTCGAGCAGCGCGAGCCCCCTGGCGAGCGTCTCGAGGAAGCGTTCTTCTTCGCGCCGAACGCGATCCCTGACGTACGCGCGCCGCTCGACGAGTTCGGGATAGGCGCGTCCCATCTCGTCGATCACGGCATCCGCGACCCCGTACAAAAAGGGGCGCTCGAGGCCGAGCAATACGCCGTGACGTGCGGCGCGGCGAAGAATGCGGCGCAGCACGTAGCCGCGGCCTTCGTTCGAGGGAAGGACTCCGTCGCCGATCAGAAACGTCACCGCCCGTGCGTGATCGGCCACCACGCGGAGCGAAACGTCCGTTTCGGGATCGGATCCGAGGGCGACGCCGGAGAGATCCTGCGCGCGAAGCAGAATCCCCTGAAACAAATCAGTGTCGTAGTTGGACCGCACCTGCTGGCAGACGACCGCGAGACGTTCGAGCCCCGAACCGGTGTCGATCGAAGGCTTCGGCAGCGGCGTCATCCGGCCGCTCGCATCCCGGTCGAATTGCATGAAGACGAGATTCCAGATCTCGAGCCAGCGCCCGCAGTCGCACGACGGATCGCAAACGGCCGCCGTGCAGTGTGCCGGTCGTCCGAAATCCCAGTGAATCTCGGAGCAGGGACCGCAGGGGCCGGTGTCTCCCATCGCCCAGAAGTTGTCGTCTTCGCCGAGGTGGAAGAGCCGCTCGGCCGGAATCCCCATCCGTTCGTTCCAGATCCGGTGCGCCTCGTCGTCGTCGCGAAAGACGGTCACCGCGAGCCGCTCGGCCGGGAGTCCGAGCTTCACCGTCAACAGTTCCCAGGCGAACTCGACGGCGCCCTGCTTGAAGTAATCGCCGAAGGAGAAGTTGCCGAGCATCTCGAAAAACGTGTGATGCCGCGGCGTGCGTCCGACGTTCTCGAGATCGTTGTGTTTGCCGGAGACGCGCATGCACTTCTGCGACGTCGTCGCGCGCACGTAGTCGCGAGATTCTTCGCCGAGGAACAGGCGCTTGAACGGGACCATGCCGGCATTGGTGAAGAGCAGCGTCGGATCGGAATCGGGGATCAGCGAAGCGCTGGCGACCCGGCGATGCCCGCGCTCCTCGAAAAAGCGCAGAAAGGTTTCGCGAATGTCGTGGGCAGGTCGGACCGCGGAAGGCATCGTGGCTCCTGTGACGAGGGACTCCCCATCATAGGAGAGGGCCACGCGAGGGGCTGCCACCGGACGGAATCAGCGGACCTGCGCCCGGGCTAGAAGCGTTCGATCTGAAGGCTGTCGTCGGGCGACTTCGCGGGGCCCGGAGCGGGCTCGGCCGGCTTCGCGGCCGCCGGCGCACCGGACGGCGGCGCGACCTCGCGCCGCGGGGGAACTTTGCCGCCCTCCGGCTTCTCGTCCTCGTCCTTGTCGAAGTCGTCCCAGGTGCCGTCCGAGGTCGAGGCGATGCCGCGAAAGCGCAGCGCGAAGTCGTCGGCGTTGGAGACGTGCTTCAGGGCCTCGTCGTAGGTCACGAGCTCGCTCTTGACGAGGTGCATCAGCGACTGATCGAAGGTTTGCATGCCGTAGCTGGTGAAGCCCTTCGCGATCGCGTCGTGCAGCTCTTTGGTGCGATCCTTGTCGGCGATGCATTCCCGCACGCGCGCCGTCGAGACCATGACTTCGAGCGCCGGCACGCGCCCCTTTCCGTCGGCCCGCGTCACGAGACGCTGCGAAATCACTGCCTTCAGAATCGACGCGAGCTGCAAACGCACCTGCTTCTGCTGGTACGGCGGGAAGACGGAGATGATGCGGTTGATGGTTTCGACCGCATCGAGGGTGTGCAGCGTGCTCATCACGAGATGGCCCGTTTCGGCCGCCGTGATCGCCGTTTCGATGGTCTCGAAATCGCGCATTTCTCCGACCAGCACGACGTCGGGATCCTGTCGGAGTGCGGCGCGCAGCGCGCTGGCGAAGTCGTTGGTGTCGACGCCGATTTCGCGCTGATTGACGATCGAACGCCGATCGCGCAGCAAGAACTCGATCGGATCTTCGATCGTCACGATGTGACAGGTCCGGTTCGAGTTGATGTGATCGATCATCGAGGCGAGCGTGGTCGACTTGCCCGAGCCGGTGGTGCCGGTGACGAGGACGAGGCCGCGCTGCTCCATCGCCACGCCTTCGATCACCTTCGGCAGATGCAACTGATCGAAGCTCTTGACGGCGAACGGAATCACGCGAAAGACGATGCCGGTGGTGCCCCGCTGCTGGAAGACGTTGACGCGAAAGCGACCCAGCCCGGCGATGCCGTAGGCGAGGTCGGCTTCGTGATGCTTGTCGAATCGCCCCTTTTGCACGGGGTTCATGATGGCGAGCGCCATCTTCGTGATCTCGTCGGGGAGCAGCCGCTCGGCGCTCTTGAGCGGCACCAGCGCGCCGTCCACCCGGAACATCGGCGGCAGCCCGGACTTGAGGTGGATGTCCGAGGCTCCGCCTTTGACGGCGACCTTGAGGATCTCGTTCAACTCCATCGGCATCGGCGCGAGTCTCCTCGTGACGCAGGTCGCACTCCCGTCGTGTTTCGACCACTCCGACGCCCGGCTTGAGCTGCGGATCGGGTCTTCTCCGGTCGCGCCGGGGCGAGGCGGCGTTCGACGACCGGGCGACTTCGCCCGTTCTGCGCGAGGCTGGCTCCCGTCTCGCCGATGGACGCGCTACGACAGGTTCGAGGAGGGACGCATGGGTAAGAACACGGACTCGACGAGCGCGCGCCGCACCCTGACCGTCGGAGGGCGTGCGTTCGATTACTGGAGCCTTCCGGCCGCGGCCGAGGCCGGACTCGCGGGCATCGAACGGCTGCCCGTCTCCATGAAAGTCCTGCTCGAGAACCTGCTCCGAAACGAGGACGGACGCACCGTCACGGCGGAAGATCTGCGTGCCTTTCCGGCCTGGCTCGAAGCGCGGCGCAGCGATCGCGAAATCGCTTTCCGACCGGCCCGCGTCCTGATGCAAGACTTCACCGGGGTTCCCGCCGTGGTCGATCTGGCGGCCATGCGCGACGCGATGGTCGCGCTCGGCGGAGATCCGAAGAAGATCAATCCGCTCGTCCCCGTCGATCTCGTGATCGATCACTCCGTGCAGGTCGACGTCTTCGGTCGTGCCGACGCGGCCGAGCGAAACGTCGCGCTCGAATACGAGCGCAACGGCGAGCGCTACGCATTTCTTCGCTGGGGGCAGGCGGCGCTCGATCGCTTCCGCGTGGTGCCGCCGGGAAACGGCATCTGCCATCAGGTCAATCTCGAACATCTCGCGCAAACGGTCTGGACCGACGAGGTCGGCGGGCGCACGATCGCTTACCCCGACACGCTCGTCGGCACCGACAGCCACACCACGATGGTCAACGGACTCGGCGTTCTCGGCTGGGGCGTCGGTGGCATCGAAGCCGAAGCAGCGATGCTCGGGCAGCCGATCTCGATGCTGCTGCCCGAAGTGATCGGCTTCCGCGTGACCGGCCGTCTGCCGGAAGGTCGCACCGCCACCGATCTCGTGCTGACCGTGGCGCAGCAACTGCGCAAGAAGGGCGTGGTCGGTCGCTTCGTCGAGTTCTTCGGCCCCGGCCTCGATCATCTGTCACTGCCCGATCGCGCGACGATCTCGAACATGTGTCCGGAGTACGGTTCGACCTGCGTGTTGTTTCCGATCGATGCGGAGACGATTCAGTTCCTTCGCTTCTCGGGACGAAGTGCGGAACGCGTGGCGCTGGTCGAGGCGTACGCGAAGGCGCAGGGCCTCTGGCGCGACGCGACGACGCCCGATCCCGTCTTCACGGACGTCCTCGAACTCGACCTCTCCACCGTCGAAGCGAGCCTCGCGGGACCGAAACGCCCCCAAGACCGCGTCGCGCTGGCGAGTGCGGCGCAGGGCTTCGCCGAAGCGCTGCCGGGATTGATGAAAGCGGGAGCGAACGCGCAGACGCGCGCACCGGTCGAAGGAGAATCGTTCGCGCTCGGGCACGGCGACGTGGTGATCGCCGCGATCACCAGTTGCACCAACACGTCGAATCCCGACGTCATGATCGCCGCCGGTCTGGTCGCCCGAAAGGCGCGGGCACGCGGTCTCGTGCGAAAACCGTGGGTCAAGAGCTCGCTCGCCCCGGGCTCGAAGGTCGTCGCCGACTACCTCGCGGCCGCCGGTCTGCAGGACGATCTCGACGCGCTGGGCTTTCAGCTGGTGGGTTTCGGCTGTACGACGTGCATCGGCAACTCGGGCCCGCTGCCGGACGCGATCGAGGCAGCGGTCAAGAGCGGAAACCTCGTGGTGGCGTCGGTGCTCTCGGGGAACCGAAATTTCGAAGGCCGCGTGCATCCGCAGGTTCGTGCGAACTACCTCGCGTCACCACCGCTCGTCGTCGCCTACGCACTGGCGGGCTCGCTGGGCGTCGATTTGACGCGCGATCCGATCGGCACCGGCAGCGACGGGAAGCCCGTCCATCTGCACGAGATCTGGCCGACGACGCAGGAAGTCCGCGATGCGGTGCGCGCAGCGCTGACGCCCGAGATGTTTCGCCGCCGCTACGACGACGTCTTTCGGGGCGACGAACGCTGGCAGGCGATCGGTGGCGCGGGCGGTCTCACGTTCGGGTGGGACCGGGCGAGCACCTACGTGCAGCAGCCGCCGTACTTCGTGGGCCTGTCGCGCACGCCCGCTGCGCCCGGCGACGTACGCGGTGCGCGCGTACTCGCGCTGCTCGGCGACAGCATCACGACCGATCACATTTCGCCGGCCGGAAACATCGCGGCCGATTCGCCGGCGGCGAAGTACCTGACCGAGCACGGGGTCGTGAAAGCGGACTTCAACAGTTATGGCGCCCGCCGCGGAAATCACGAAGTGATGATGCGCGGAACGCTCGCGAACGTTCGGTTGCGCAACGAGACGGCGCCCGGCACGGAGGGCGGACTGACCCGGCTCCTGCCCGAAGGAACCGTGACCTCGATCTACGAAGCGGCGATGGCCTACCAGCAGCGTGGTGTTCCGCTCGTGATTTTCGCCGGGCTCGAGTACGGGTCGGGTTCGTCACGCGACTGGGCCGCCAAGGGAACGCAGCTCCTCGGCGTACGCGCGGTGATCGCGGAGAGCTTCGAGCGCATTCATCGATCGAATCTGGTCGGAATGGGCGTCTTGCCGCTCGTCTTCGAAGCCGGCACGACGCGGCGGACGCTCGGACTCGACGGCAGCGAGCTGGTCGACGTGCTCGGGATTTCCGGTGGCATCCGTCCGCGCATGAAGCTCACGGTTCGGATCGCGCGAAGCGACGGCCGCAGCGAAGAGATCCCGGTGCTCTGCCGGATCGATACGCTCGACGAAGTCGAGTACTACCGGCACGGAGGCATTCTGCCCTTCGTGCTGCGTCAGTTGCTCGACGCCTGACGGCGGGCGGCGCGAGGCCGCATCGATGCAGTCGAGCCGCGGCGTGTCGCTGCTCGATCGGCCGCGCTCAGCCCCCGGCCGCGGGCTTCAGGAAGGCGACGGTGTCTCCGTCGCCGACCGCCGTCCCCATCCCGCGACGGTGCGCGATGATCACGCCGTTGACCGCGATGGTGACGACGCGCATCAATCGTTCGAACTCCTCCGCGTGTTCGCCAAATCGCTCGCGCGCGCCACGGACGACGTCCTTCACCGTGCCCGCGCCGTCGATTTCGAGCCGCCGGGCACCGAAGACTTTGGCGAGGTCGTAGGTCAACTCGACGGTGACGCTCATCGGCGAAGTCCTTTCTCTCAGATCCGCACCTTCAGTGCTTCGAGCGTGCGCGGCTTCGGTACACCGGCCGCATCCCATCCGCGCAGTGCGTAGTAGCGCGGCAACAGCTTCGCGAGCGGATGCCCGGCGCTGGCCCCTCGAAACGTCGGCTCGTCGAGCATGCGTCGCGGCAGCGTGTCGTCCGCGGCGGTGAAGCCTTCGCGCAGGTTGTACATCCGCTCGAGATTGAAGATGCGCGCGCCGATCTCCTGCAGATGTCCGCCGGAGAAGGTCGATCCGGTGATGTAGGTCAGCCATTTTTCGTACCACATCATCGGTCGGCCCTTGATCGCCATCGCCGTTCGCATCAGCGGTCCGCTGTTCTCGAGCAGCGTCGAGAGCGCGCGATGGGGCAGCGAGTTCGGATTCATTTGATGGACCTGCTTCGGAATCATCCCGTAGGTGGTGAAGATGCAGAGCACCATCGAGTTGATCGCGCAGGCGAGATTCTGCTGCAGCATCGGGATGTCGGCCTTCAGCTTCAGACTCCTCGGATCGATCGTCAGCGGTCCGACCGATTCGAGGTACATGCTGCCACCCTGGACGTGACAGCCGCCTCGATTCGTGGTCGCGTACTCGACACCCTGCGCGAACGAACCGCGCGGATCGTAGGCCGAGAGCTCGAGCCCCTTGACGTGCATCGCGAACTCTCGCCCGCCGAACTTCTCGCTCATGCGGCGGGTACCGTCGGCGAGATCGTTGCCCGCGCCGCGCCGATGCGCGATGTCGCGGATCGCGTCGCCGATGTTGCTCACGTCTCCGAAACGCAGACCCGGATTCCAGAGCCCTCGTTCCTGCAGCTCCATCGCGAAGCTCAGACTGGCTCCGAGGCTGATCGTGTCCATGCCGAGGTCGTCGGCGAGGTAGTTCCACTCCGAGATCTTCTTCAGATCGAAGACTTCGAGGTTGCTGCCGAGCAGCGCCAGCGTTTCGTACTCCGGCCCCTTCACGCGACCGACGCCTTCGACGTCGACGTCGCGGCCACAGGTCACCGGACAATGGAGACAGCTCGTTTTGACCCCGCGAAGCTCGTGATCCTCCATGAACTCGCCGGAGATGCTCATCGCGTCCGGGTGATGTCCGAGCGCGAAGTTTCGAGTCGGCAGGATGTTTCGCGCATTGGTCGTGTTGACGATTCCGGCCGTGCCATGGCGCTTCAGCTTCTCGCCGAGAACGGGATGCTCCTTGAACATCTCGCGCACCCATTTCGTGTACTCACGGAACTTCTCGGGATCGTCCATTCCGAGTTTCCGCGTTCCGCCGACCGAAATCGCCTTCAGGCGCTTCGAGCCCATGACCGCGCCGACTCCGGTGCGCCCCGCCATCCGTTCGTCGGAGACGATGCCCGCGTAGAGCACGCGGTTCTCTCCGGCCGGCCCGATCACTGCGTGGTGCTGCTTCTTGTTCAGCCGTCGCTGCGTTTCGTACGTGCCGAGGCCCCACAAATCGTCGGCGGGCAGAAACTCGACGTGGCTCGCGTCCCCGTCGACCGCGAGACGAACCGGCGTCGCGGACTGGCCGCTCACGACCAGCACGTCGATTCCCGCGCGCTTGAGGCCGTAGGCGAACGATCCGCCGCAGGCCGCGTTGCCGATGCCGCCGGTCAGAGGGCTCTTGCAGACGACGGCAAACCGGTTCGATTGCGGTGCGACGGATCCGTTGAGCGGCCCGGTCGCGAAGACGAGAGGGTTGGCCGGACCGAGCGGATCGATGCCGGGTGCGGTTCGGTCGTAGAGCAAACGCGTTCCGTAGCCTTTGCCACCGATGTACATCCGCGCGATCTCTTCATCGAGCGGCTCGAACGAGAACGTGCGTGCCGAGAGGTTCACTTCGAGCACGCGTCCCGCGTAGCCATCGATCATCGAGCGTCTCCCCTGTCGTGCCGGTGCGGCGCCGTTTGGAAGACCATACCCGCCGGCCGCCGCGACGGCGCGCAGAATCGGCTCGCGGCTGCACTGGCCGACTCGGGTCGACCGGGGTCTGCGAGGGCGCGGGCCCGGCCGGCGCTAGATTGCACGAGCCACCGGGCCTGGCCGGAATCTCGGAGCCGCGCCGGGGTTCGGTCGGGCCACCGACCGGCCGATCAGTGGCGTTCCGGACGCGGAGCGACCGAACCCGCACGGACGATCGATTCGAGGAGGCAGCACCATCGCTCCGCTCGCAGAACGGATCTCGCGCATTCGCGAGCGCTATCGGGAGATCGCCGGAATCGCGGCGCCGCTCAAGGCTCCGCGCGCGTATGGCAACTGGATTCGCTCGAACCTCGAGCGGTTGCTGCGCACCTCGCGCGTCCATGCACGACCGCTGAAGCTCACGCTCGATCCTGCCAACCTCTGTCAGTTGAGATGCCCGCTCTGTCCGACCGGTCTTCGGATCCAGGACCGCCCGCCCGGCCGCGGTGACCTCGCGGTCTTCGAGCGTTTGATCGACGAAGTGGGCGACTACGTCTTTTTCATCGATTTCTACAACTGGGGCGAGCCGCTGCTCAATCGGCGGCTCGAAGAGATGATCGAACTGGCCGCGCGGCGCCAGATCGTGACCTTCGTCAGCAGCAACCTGAGTCTCCCGCTGACGGACGAGCGCATCGAGTCGCTGGTCCGTTCCGGTCTGTCCGAACTCATCGTCTCGCTCGACGGCGCCACCCAGCCGACCTATCAGACGTATCGCCGCGAAGGCGACCTCGAACTCGCACTCGACAACATGCGGCGCATTCTCGAAACCCGGCAGCGCCTCGGACGCTCTCGCCCCGTCGTCGTCTGGCGCTACTACGTCTACCGCTGGAACGAGCACGAACTCGATCTGGCGCGCCGTCGCGCCGCCGAAATCGGCGTCGATCGACTGATCTTCGCGACGCCGTATCTCGACGAGGGGCGCTTCGCGATCCCGCTGGCTGATCGCGAGGCGATGCGCGACTGGGCCTCGTCGATCCCGGAGTTCAACCGCTACCTCCCCTCGCATCCCGAATACCAGGATCCCGCGCGCCCCGAGGCGGTCCGCAGCCGCTGCGACTGGCACTACGTCTCGACGGCGATCAATCCGGACGGCACCGTCGCGCCCTGCTGCGCCGTCTTCGAACGCGCGCACGATTTCGGTCGTCTCGAGGCGCAGGGGCCAGGCTACATGGAGATCGTCAATGGCGAGCGATTCGTGGCGATTCGCGACCGGTTCGCCGGACGGCGTGCGACGCCGACCGGTCTCGTCTGCGAGCAGTGCCCGACACCCGCCTTGATGGACTACGGATCGATCATGAACCGACACATTTTCCTGTTCACAGTGGTCAGCCTCGTCGAATCGATCCGGCGCCGCCTTTGGCCGTCCGGCGTGCCGCGCGAGGCGATCGAGGCGCGAGGCGATCGATCCGCGTCGGGCGAATCCGCGTCACGTCGCGGAGCCACTTCGTGAGTGCCGCGCGGGCGCCCCGATGAACGATCCGCTGCGCTCTCTTCCGCCGGGCCCCGAGGGTCTCACGCTCGTGCTCGGCGCCGGCGGATTTCTCGGCAGTCACGTGGCGCGATGGCTCGCGCGTGGCGGGGCTCGCGCCCGTTTGCTCGATCTGTCGATCGCATCGATTCCGCACGACGTGCGCAGCGCACCGGGGATCGAAATCGTGCAGGGAAACCTGCTCGACGTCGCCGTGCTGCGGGCGGCGCTCCGCGGCGTCGCGCGCGTCTTTCATTTCGTGTCGGCCACGGTCCCCTCGACGTCGATCGACGACGTCGAACTCGAACTGCGCGCAAACGTGGAGCCCACGCTCTGCGTGCTTCGAACGATGCGCGAAGTCGGAACGCCGCTGATCGTGTTCCCCTCGTCGGGCGGCACCGTCTACGGCGACGACGCCCCCGAGATCGGGTTCTCGGAGTCGAGCCCGCTCCGGCCGCGAGGATCCTATGGCCTCGGCAAGGCATTGATCGAAGAATTGTTGCAGTTTCACGCACGCGGGGACGGACCGTCGTGCCTCGTGCTTCGCATCTCCAATGCCTACGGCCCGAGCGTGCGCGCGCATCTGCGGCAGGGTGTCGTGCAGGCGTTTCTCGATCGAGTGCGCAGCGGCGAGCCGGTGCGCATCTGGGGCGATGGCGAGGCGGTGCGCGATTTCGTCCACGTCGACGACGTGATCGCGGCGCTCGGCACGCTGCTCGCGCAGGGCGCCACCCACGACGTCTTCAACGTCGCGAGTGGACGCGGAGTTTCGGTGCGCGATTTGCTCGGCGTGATCGAGCGAACGACCGGACGGCCGGCCGTGATCGAGCGCGTGACCGGCGAGTACGCCGGCGTCCGCCGAAATCTTCTCGACGTTTCGAAGTTGCAGGCGCGCACCGGCTGGACGCCCGAGGTCGATCTCGTGCGCGGCATCGCGCATCTCTGGGCGAGTTCCGGGGCGTAGTCCGGCGGACGTTTGCGCGCTCTCGCGACGGAGTGTCCGCTCGCGAGAACCTCGAACCCGTCACCGGCGCGAAGAAGCCTCGCGCCAGCGATCGAGCCGGCACGGCGCGAGGCGATGCAACACGATCTCGGCGTCGCTTCGCTCGGCATGGATCGCGACCTCGAACGATGCTCGTTCCGGGATCATCACCCGCGTCACCACCACGCGTCCTTCGTCGGCGAAGAGTTCGACCGTCGAGCGGTCGACGAAGACGGCGAGTTCGAGTGAGCTGTCGACGGCGACCGAGATTCGCTGGCCGCAGAGTTCGAGCGCCGCTCCGTCCCAGCCCAGCGTGATGCCACCGAGCTCGATCGCCGCCGGCCCGTCGAGCCGCGCGCGAAGCTCGACCGAGCGTCCGGCATCCGCGTCGATCACCGTTCGAGTTGCGGCGCGACCGCGCCACACCACCGGCGGGCCGTCACGCAGCGCTTCGATCGCGGGGTGAACGCGCTGGCGGATGCCCGCGCGCTCGTCCGCTTCGACGAGCCGGGGAAACGCGAGACAGCCGTTCCAGCCGCGTCCGGCCGGGAAGCCGCGGATCCAGCCGAGCACGACGGTCCGGCCCTGGTCGTCTTCGAGCGTGTTGGTCGCGT
>CAZDHU010000036.1:0-12499 GCA_964505355.1 uncultured Myxococcaceae bacterium
GCATCGCCGATCGCCCGCTGCTTCTGCTCGGCGTCTTGCTGCTGACGCTCGGCGTTCAGTCGATCGCGCTCGGCCTCGTCGGCGAGATGATCGTGCATCTGAACGCGACGGGGCGGCGCGGCTATCGCCTGCGCTCGGCGCCCGACCCGCGCGATTCCGTGGATTCCGGCGCCTGATGCCCGGCGACCGCCGGGAACGCACGCTCGCGATCGCCGCCGGAATCGCGATCGTGATCTTTCTCGCGCGCCTGCGGCTCGCCTCGCAAGAGTATTCGGCGGACGAGCTCTACCACGTGCTCGCCGCGAAGCAGTGGCTGCTCGACGGAACGCTGCGCGTGAACGGCGCCGCGGCCTACGAGCGAGCCCGCGGCTTCACCCTCGCGGTGGCGGCGAGCATGCACCTGTTCGGAGACGGCGTGCTCGCGACGCGTCTTCCCGCCCTGCTCTGCGGCGCGGCGCTTCCCGCGCTCGTGTACGCCGCGCTGTGCGCGGCCGGGCATCGCGTCGCCGCGGGCTGGTCCGCGCTCTTCGTCGCACTCGATCCCGAACTCGTCCGGCTCTCCGCGATGTGTCGGTTTTATGCGCCGCAGCAACTGGCCTTCGCCGTCGGTGCGATCGCGTGGTTCGTCGCCGTCGAGCCGGGCGCGAGCCCGCGCGAGCGAATACGCGCCAGCGCGAACGACCGGGCGGCGCGGCGCGATCGTGACGGCCCGCGCGACTGCATTCGTCGCCTCGCCGCACTCGGCCTCGCGGCCGGCGCGCTGCTGGTCGCCGATGCGCTGCAGGAAGTGACACGGATCGGTGTCGGCGCGCTCGGTCTCCATGCACTCCTCGTCCGGGGAGGCGGTGTGGTGCGCGCCGTCCGCACGCGGCCGTGGCTCGCGCTTCCCGTGCTCGGCGTTCCGCTGCTCGCGCTCGCGATCGCCGTCCGGCTCGGAATCGCCGACGATCTGCGCGCGCAGGCGAGCTACGTCGACTACTGGGCCCGCGCGGCCGCCCGCGACACGCGCTTCTACCACGGCTGGTTGATCGAGAGCTGGCCCACGCTCTGGTCGCTGCAGGCCGTCGCGTTGCTCGTCGCGGCGCGCGCCGCACCGACGATTGCCGTCTTTTGCGGCGTCGTGTTCTTCGCCGGCCTCGGGGTGCACTCTGCGATGGCCTTCAAGTCGCCCCGCTTCGTGTCGTACCTCTTGCCCGCGCTCTTCGTGCCGTGGGGGCTCGCGTTCGCGCATCTGCTTCCGCGGTTTCAGGCGGGCGTGCTCGACACGCTGCGCGCGGGCGCCCTGCCCCGGTTCGTCGCGCGGCGATCCGGGATCGCCGCTTCGCTCGCGGTCGCCGGCGCGCTGGTCTTCGTCGCATTCGCGAACAGCGGCTTCGTGCGCAGCCTGCGCCTGCTCGCGGCCGACCCGTCGTTTCGCGACTCGATCACGTCGAAGGGAACGCTCTCCTGGGTTCGCGCGGCCGCCGCGCTGCACGACGAGATCGGCGCCGCCCCGGTGATCGTCACCACGGACGACTTGAAGGCGCTTCACTACCTCGGTCGTGCCGACTACGTCATCAACCTGAATCACCTCTACGAGGATCTTCCGCTCGACGGTCCGCCCCGGCCCGAGTTCACCCGCGATCCCAAAACCGGACTTCGGCTGATCAGTCGACCGGAATCCCTTGCCCGCATCTTCTCCTGTCACCCGCGCGGGCTGCTGGTCGCACAGACCGGTTTTCTCGCGGCCGACTGGTTCGTTCCCCCCGAGACGCGCGCTTCGCTCCTCGCCCACACCGAAGCGGTCGCGCTGCCGGAGGCGTTCGGCGTCACTGCGCGGCGCTGGAACGACGACACGCCCACTCGCGAAGACGCGCCTGCGACCGGCACCTCCTGTCCGCCGGAGACGAGCACGTCGCCGCCCTCTCGATGACGATTCTGCGCGGGCAGCGCATGACCCTTTGTGTGGCGATCGCGCTCTCGCTCCCCGACGCGGCCGCTCGCCACTCGAATCCCGCGCGCGCCGATGCGTGCGCCGGCAGAACTCCCGTCGCCCGGCGCAAGCGCGTCTCGTATGCTCGCTCGCGAACCGCCCGGGAGAATCCGCACTGGAACCCGCCCCGCCGCCGACGCGGATCGTCGTCGATGCCCACGTGCACGTGCACGCCTGTTTCGATCGCGCGCGGTTCTTCGATCATGCAGCGCGCAATCTCGCCCGCGCGACACGACCCGGCGGCGCCGCGCACGAACCCGCGCGCGCCCGGGCCGGCGTCCTGATGCTGGCCGAAGGCGCCGGCGAAACGTTCTTTGCCGACGCGCGTCGCGCGGCGGCGGCGGGCGACGCGATCGGACGCTGGCGCGTGCAGCTCGCGGACGAACCCGAATCGCTCGTTCTCGAGGCCGGCGACGAATCGCTCTTCGTCGTCGCGGGCCGGCAGATCGCCTGCGCCGAGGGGCTCGAAGTGCTCGCACTCGCGACCACCGCCTGCCTCGACGACGGACGGCCGATCCGCGAGGTACTGCGCTTTGCGCGCGAGTCGAACGCGTTGCCGGTCGTGCCGTGGGGCGCCGGCAAGTGGCTCTTCGGCCGGGGCCGTCTGCTCGTGGCCCTGCTTCACGAAGCGAAACACGACGCGTTCTTTCTCGGTGACGAAAGCGCGCGCCCCGTGGGCTGGTCGCGCCCGCGACATTTCGCGCTCGCCGATTCGCTCGGCATCCGGAACCTGCCCGGTACGGATCCGCTTCCCTTCGCGTCGGAAGAAGATCGCGCGGGTCGCTACGGCTTCCTGCTCGATCTCGCGTTCGATCCGCGCCGCCCGGCCGCGACGCTGCGCGGTGCGCTGCGCGATCCCTCGACCGCGCCGCGGCCTTTCGGTGCGCGCGAAACGCCGCTGCGATTCCTGCGCAACCAGATCGCGATGCAGCGGCGAAAGCGGCTGCGCCGCGACGCGCCCTGAATGTGCGGCCTCTGCGGCATCGCGACGCGCGGCTCGACACCCGACGCGGCACGACTCGCTCGCATGACCGGCACGATCGTTCATCGCGGTCCCGACGGCGAAGGAACGTGGATCGCTCCGGGCATCGCGCTCGGCATGCGCCGTCTCGCGATCATCGACCTCGCCGGCGGGCAGCAGCCGATGAGCAACGAAACGGGCGACGTGCAGGTCGTCTTCAACGGCGAGATCTACGATCACCTCGAGTTGCGTGCCGCACTCGAGCGCGACGGTCACCGGTTTCGCACCCGCAGCGACACCGAAGTGATTCCGCATCTCTACGAAGCGCACGGGATCGACTTTCTGGGCCGGATGAACGGCATCTTCGCGCTCGCGCTCTGGGACGCGCGCAAGCGGCGGTTGCTGCTCGCGCGCGATCGGTGCGGCGTCAAACCACTGCTCTGGTCGGTTCGGCGCGACGAGCTCTGTTTCGGCTCGGAGCTCGGCTGTCTGCTCGCCGGAGACGCCACCGAACGCCGAATCGATCCCGTCGCGCTCGACGAACTGCTCAGCCTCGAATACACGGCGAGCCCGCGCACGCTGCTCGACGACGTTCACCGGCTGCCCCCCGGCGGCTGGCTGAGCTGGCAGGACGGGCGGATCGAGACCGGCTCTTTCTTCTCCTTTCCCGATCCCGGCGAGAGCGGCCTCTCGGCGGACGACGTCGACGGATGGAGCGCCCGGCTGCGAACCACGCTCGACGCCGCGGTCGCGCGGCAGATGACGAGCGACGTTCCGCTGGGCGCGTTTCTCTCCGGCGGGATCGATTCGTCGATCCTCGTTTCCGCGATGAGTCGCGCGAGCACGAACCCCGTGAAGACGTTCTCGATCGGCTTCGCGGATCGCAGCTATGACGAACTCCGCCACGCGCGCCGGGTCGCCCGGCATCTCGGCACCGATCATCACGAAGCCGTGCTGGAGGCGAATCATCTCGATCTGCTGCCCCGCGTGATCCATCACCTCGGCCAGCCGATTGCCGACTTTTCGGTCTTTCCCACGCTGCTGGTTTCCGAACTCGCGCGGCGACACGTGACGGTGTCGCTCTCCGGCGACGGCGGCGACGAGCTCTTCGCCGGCTACGACACGCTGGTCGCCGACCGTGCGGTGCGCGCCACGCTCGATCGCTGGCCCCGCGCCGTGCGCAGCGCGCTGCTCCGACTCGTTCGCCGCGTGCCCGTCTCGTCGTCGAAGCGCGGGCCCGGCGAGGTGGCCCGACGGCTGCTCGAAGGGGCCATGCTGCCCGCGTCGCTCGGCCACACCCGATGGATGCTTTTTCTCTCGCGCACCGATCGCGACGCGCTCTATCGACCGGCGCTGCGGGCCGCGGTCGGGGAGGGGGCCGAGCGGACGCTGCTCGCGTACCTCGACAACGGCGGGCGCGATCCCGTCGACCGGGCGCTGCGCTGCGATCTGCGGCTCTATCTGGCCGAGAACATTCTGCCCAAGGTCGATCTGATGAGCATGGCGACCTCGCTCGAAGCACGCGTTCCGTATCTCGACGACGAGGTCACCCGACTCGCGCTCGTCATGCCCTCGTCGCTCAAGTGGCGCCGCGGAACCCGCAAGTGGATTCTGCGGCGGGCGTACGCCGACGCACTGCCGGCCGAGATCCTGCGCCGCGGCAAGGAGGGATTCAGCATCCCGATGAAGCGCTGGTTGATCGGCGAGTGGCGCCCGTTGCTGCGCGATCTGCTCTCGCCGTCCGTGCTCGCGCGCGACGGCCTCTTCGAACCCGCGACGATCTCGCGCTGGATCGACGAGCACGAATCGCTCCGCGCCGACCATGCGCACCGCCTCTTCGCGCTGCTCGTCTTTCAGCTCTGGAAGCGCCACTTCCTCGACGCGCCGGGCGCGGCGAGCGCCACGTGATCGAGCGCAACCTCGAAGCGCTGGCCGCGAACGAATGGGACCTGCTGGTGGTCGGCGGCGGAATCTACGGAGCCTGCGCGGCACGCGAGGCGGCGACGCGCGGGTTGCGCGTCGCTCTTATCGAGCGCGACGACTTCGGCCACGCCACCTCGTCGCACAGCCTGCGCGTGCTGCACGGCGGGCTCCGTTATCTCCAGCACGCCGACGTGCGCCGACTGCGCGAGTCCGTGCGCGAGCGAAACGTCTGGCTCCGCACGGCGCCGCATCTCGTGTCGCCACTGCCCTGTGTGCTGCCGACGCGCGGCCGCGGGCTGCGCGGCCGATTCGCGATGGCGGCCGCGCTGCAGGCGAACGAGTGGCTGTCACGGGGCACCGATCTTCCCGTCGATCCCGCGCGGCGGCCGCCCGCGGGCGGCCTGCTCTCGCGCGAAGAAACACTGGCGCTCTGCGAGGGCATCGACGCGCACGCGATCTCGGGCGGCGCGCGCTGGTGGGATGCGCAGGCCTTCAGCTCGGAGCGGTTGCTGTTCGCGGTGATCGCGAGTGCCGCCGCCGCCGGCGCCCGGGTCGCCAATCATCTCGGCGTCGCGCAGTGGCTGCGCCGCGGCGAGCGCGTGATCGGCGTCACGGCGCGCGACGCGCTCGGCGGCGCGTCGTTCGACGTTCGCGCGCGACTCACGCTGCTCGCGACGGGCCCGTTCGTCGATCAGACCCTCGCCGCCGTCGCGCCGCCGCGAAGCCCGCTCTACCCGCTGTCGAAGGCGATCAATCTTCTGCTGCGGCGAACGCCCGGCACGACGGCCTTCGGCCTCGAGTGGCAGGCGGCCTTCCACGACGAGGACGCGCTGCTTCGCGCCGGGACGCGCCTCTTCTTCGCCGTTCCCTGGCGCGGCATGACCCTCGTCGGCACGCAGCATCTTCCGTTCGAGGGCGAGCCCGAAGCCTTCGCCGTCACGCGCGACGAGGTCGATCGAATGCTGGCGGAGATCGCTGCGGCCTGGCCGGGCGCCCGCGTATCGCCGGACGACGTGGTCGCGGTGTACGCGGGCATGCTGCCGCGATCCGCCGGCAGCGCGACCCGCGACGTCCAGCTCGCAAAGCGCGCGCGGCTGATCGATCACCGGCGCGCGGGCATCGACGGACTGATTTCGCTGGTCGGCGTCAAGTGGACGACGGCGCGAATCGAGGCGGAACGCGCGCTCGATCACGTGATCGCACGCCTCGGGCACGGCACGGCGTCGCGAACCGCACGGCTTCCGCTCGCCGGGGGCGAGATCGTCGACTTCGCCGCCTTTCTCGCGGCCGGGCGAGCGGCGCGAGACCCCGCGATTTCGATCGAGGCGCAGGAGCGGTTGCTGCGCGCGTACGGCACTCGACACACTGCGGTGTCGGCGCTCGCGCACGCGACTCCGGAACTCGCGCGCCCGATCGCGTGCGGCTCGCCCGTGTTGCGCGCCGAACTGGTCCACGCGGCGCGAGAAGAAATGGCGCTTCGACTCTCCGATGCCGTTCTTCGTCGCACCGAGCTTCCGATCGAGGGCGCCGTCGACGACGGCGTGCTGGCCGACGCCGCGGCGCTGGTCGGAGGCGTGCACGGCTGGGACGAGGCGCGCACGCAGGCCGAAATCGATCTGACGCGCGACGCCCTTCGCCGGCTGCGCGCCGCGCCGGCGTGAGCGGTCAGCCCGCCGGCAGACCAAAGCGCGCGCGCAGTTCCGGCGGCCAGTCGATCTCGACTCGGTCGCGCGCGCGTCGCGCGAGCGGACGCATCGCGAGTCTCACGCGCCAGTCTTCGAATCGCGAAAGCGGCCGGAAGTAGTGCGCCTGCAGCTCCGCGTGGCCCTTCCGTTGTCGGGCCGCGTATTCGGGACGCCGCGACGGATCCTGATGCCGGTAGGCGGCGAGATGACGGGGCACGTTCGCCAGTCGCCCGCGATCGGCGAGGCGCGCCCACAGACAGTAGTCCTCGCAGTGGGGATATCGTTCGAGAAAGCCGCCCGCGGCGAGCGCGTCTTCGCGTCGAAACATCGTCGTCGTCGCGACGAACGGGCAGGGCCCGCTGCGCAGTTGCAGGCGGATGATCGAATCGCGAATCGCGTGATGGAAGGGCGGGCGAAGCCCCGTCTCGTCGTCGAAGACGATCGCCCAGCTGCCGACCAGCACGCTTCGCGGTTCGCGCGTCACTTCGGCCGCGAGTTCGGCGAGCCGTTCGGGATGGCTCACGTCGTCGTCGTCCTGCAGCGCGATCCAGGCAAATCGCGCTTCCGCCATGCCGCGATTGCGCGCGGACTCCGCGCCCGGCCGCGCTTCGTGAATCACCCGCACGCGCGGATCTCCGGCGGCCACCGTGCGAGCCTGCTCGACCAGCGAACGATCGGGACCGTTCGGAATCACCAGCAACTCGAACTCGCGCAGGGTCTGTTCGAGGATCGAACGCATCGCACGCGCGAGCGTCGCGTGCCCGCGATGGGTCGGGAGAACGACCGAGATCATCGCGCGAGATCCGGTGCGTGGACGAGATGGGCAGGCGTCATGCGACGTCAGCCTATCACCGCCGCCGGTGCGTTCGGCGACTCGAATGCTCGAAACGCACGATCGGGGCGACGAGGCGCGCGCTGGCCGCGGCGAAGATCGACGGCTCGGGCAACAGACTCGCCACGAGCTGCGCGCAGTCTTCCGCCCCGCTCGCCGCTTCGAGATCGAAGAGCCAGCCCGGCTGGAGCAGGAGATCGGCCTCGTCGAGCAATGCGCAAACGAGGGAATCCTCGTCGCAGGTGCGCGCGCGGGGCACTTCGAGAATCGCCGACCAGCCCGCAGCGACGGGCAGCAGGCGCAGCGCGGGCTCGGACGCGATCGCCCGCGCGAGCGTCTCGCGGTTCGTGCGCAGACGATCGAGCAGTTCGGCCTGCACACGCTCTCGCGCACCGAGCAGCGCGGGCAGCGACCACTGGCCCGGCGTCGTCACCGAGAGAAAGGCATCGGCGATCACTTCGAGCCGCGCGAGCGCCTGCTCGCGCAGCGCGCGGGGCCCCGTGACCGCGATCCACGCGAGCTTCCACTGCGGCAGCGCGAGCGCCTTCGAGACCCCCGAGAGCACGAAGCCGAGCGGCGCCTCGTCGTGGTCGGCGCCGAGCAAGAAGCTCGGCAGCGCGCGGGGATCGTCGTCCAGCACGAAATCGGCGAAGACCTCGTCCACCAGCAACGCGAGATCACGCTCTCGACACAGCCGGCGGAGCCTCGTTGCGTCTTCGCGCGAGACGCGCGTTCCCGTCGGATTGGAGGGGTGAACGACGACGACGATCCGCGTGCGCGGCCCGATCGCCTGCGCAACGGCCTCGAGATCGAACGCGTACCCGCCGCGGGCCTCGCGGCGCAGCGCGTACGAACGCACGGCGAGGCCCTCGAGCTCGGCGAGCTGATCGAAGAGCGGATAGCCCGGACGGGGAACGAGGATCTCGTCGCCCGGATCGGCGAGCAACCGAAAGAGATGTGCGCAGGCCTCGCTGGTGCCCGCGGTGAGCACGAGCTGCGAGGGATCGATCGCAAGACCGCGAGTCGCGAGATCGTTCGCGATCGCGGATCGCGCCGCGGGCAGCCCTCGGGAATCGGGCTCGTAGACGAGCGCCCCGGGCTCGGCGCAAAGGGCGAGCAGCGCTTCGCGCATCGCGTCGGCCGGCGCGCGAAACCCGCAGCGGGTCGGGTTGGTCTCCGCGAGGTCCAGAAAGGGGGGCCCCGACGCGCGTCGCGACGCGAGCCGGCGGCTGAAGTCGTTCGGAGTGAGATCGAAGGAGGCGCGATCGGCGAACACTGTGAAACAATACCGGCCATGGCCCGATCGCTCGCCGACCTCGTGAACGCCGCGAAAGCCGAGATCGTCGAGGTCTCACCCGAGGAGGCGCTGCGCCTGCTCGGGATCGAGGGACACGAGGGGTTCACCTTCGTCGACGTGCGCGAGCCCGACGAGTACGCGAGCGGCCACATCCCCGGCGCGCGCCTCTATCCGCGCGGGTTTCTCGAGGTGCGAGCCGACCTCGAGCACCCGAAGCGCGACCCCTGGCTCGCGGATCGCGAGCGCCCCCTCGTCCTTTACTGCGGAGGCGGGCATCGCAGCGCCCTCGCCGCGGCGACCCTCCAGCAGATGGGCTTTCGGCGGGTGGTCTCACTGGCCGAGGGCTGGACCGGCTGGATGGGCCGCGGGCATCCCATCGAACGGGAGTAAAGTCCGGGAGTTGGACGCCCCGGAGGGACGAGAAGCCGGCACCGCGCGACCTTGATCGCCCCTTCCGCACCATCGATGTGCAACTTCATTGCGAGATCGTCAGAAAAAAACGTGTTGACTCGGTCAAAATCCGGGGTCATGATGCCTGCAGCCCCCCGGGTTCCGTCAGATCGACGGGCGCACGGTGCGGGTACCCGCTCTTCCGAGGGAATGCCATGCGCCGAATGTGGATGTTTGCCGGTGCCGCGTTGTTGGGGTGCGCCGTTTCGATGACCGCGATCGACGCGAAGGCCACGTCCGGTGGATCGTCGGATCTGCTGAGTTCGAACGGCTCCGTCGGTTACTCGATCACCTTCCTTCGTTCTTCACCGTCGACCGCCAGCAACCTTCGCGGTCGCTGGGCAGCGCCGTCCGTCGCCGGAAGCCGCGTCCGTCCGCCGACGCGACCGCCGGTCGGGGCCGTGCCGGAGCCGGCCGCGTTCCTCGCCTTTGGTGCGGGAGCGTTGCTGGTGGCCGCGTCGCTTCGGCGTCGCTGACCGCATTCTCTTCGGTTTGGATCCAACGGGCGTCGACTCGCGAGAGTCGGCGCCCGTTCCCGTTTCACCCCCCGGCGGCGCGGAACGGTTGGGTCAGGCCGCGCCTGCGGGCGCGCCCGCCGAACCGAGGTGCGCGATCACGGCGTCCGCGACCAGATCGGGCCGCTCCATCGGAACGAGATGGCCGGCTTCGACCTCCTCCACCTCTCCGTCCGGCATTCTCGCCGCCAGCAACTGGTAGAGCGGGAGCGGGAAGTCGCCGTATCGGGCGCGAAGAATCCGGGTCGGCGCCTTCACGTCGCCGGCGATGCTCATCACGTCGAGCGAACCACTTTGCTCGAAGATCATGGCTTCGATCTCGCCCGGACACTTGTGCTCGACCTGCCCGTCCGGGCGATCGAAGAGCGCCTCGGCCGCGTAGTACGCAAGCGCACGCGGATCCCAGCGCGAGAAGAACTTCCGCTCCGACCACGCACGCATCGCGTCCATGCGCGACGGGCGAACCATCACGCGTGCACGCGCGGCATCGGCGAGACGGCCGACGTGCGCGCGGCGAGCGGCGGGAAGATCGACGGACGTCGGCGGCGGAATCACCGGATCCACCAGCACGAGTCGCTCGAAGAGATCCGGACGCCGGGCGGCGGCGACCAGCGTCGCGGTGCCACCGAACGAGTGCCCGAGTCCGAGCGCGAATCTCGGCACGTCGCGTTGCGCGCGGAGCCGATCCGCGACTTCGACCAGATCGTCGGCGAATCGCGCCCAGCGATAGGCCTCGGGATCGCGCGGCTTCGACGAATCCCCGTGCCCTCGCGCGTCGATCGCCACCAAACGAAGTCGCGACCGGAGCCGCTCGACGACCAGCCCAAAGACGCCGGCGCAAAATCCGTTCGCGTGGTGAAGTAGCGCGAGTGGCCCGTCGCCCCCGAAGTCGAGCGCCGCGATCTCGATCCCGGACGACAGTGAAAAGCGAAGACGCGTGGCGTCTCGCAGCAGCGGCGGAATCTCGAATGCATCGGCGACCACGCGGCTTCCTCCCGGACGGATCACGTTAGCCCGGCCAGCGCCCGCGCGAAGCGTGGCGGCGGTCGGCCGAATGGAGCCGCGCACATCTCGTCGCCCGAGATCGCTATGGTCGGCCCGTGGAGTCCGCCAACGACGAGCTGCGACGCCTCGCGGCCACCGCGGCCGATCATCTTCGCGGCTTCGAACGACGTGCGTCGAACGCCGCCCTCGCTCCCGCTGCCGTGGTCGTCGTGCTGGCGCCCGGCGATGCGGGCGAACCGAGTTTTCTGCTCACGCGCCGCGCCTCCGGCCTTCGCCGGCACGGAGGCCAGTGGGCGCTTCCGGGGGGCCGACTCGATCCCGGCGAAACGGCGACCGACGCGGCGCGACGCGAACTGCGCGAAGAACTCGGCCTCGAGCTCTCGGGCGAAGACGTTCTCGGCGCACTCGACGACTATGAGACGCGTTCGGGCTTCGTCATCACGCCGATCGTCGCGCTCTGCGAAGATCTCTCGACGCTGCGACCCGATCCGGGCGAAGTCGAGTCCGTGCACCGTGTCTCGCTGCGCGAACTCGATGCGCCCGGCGTCCCCGGGCTTCGTCGCATCCCGGAAAGCGATCGGCCGGTGATTTCGATCCCGCTGCTCGGGACGCACATTCACGCGCCGACCGCCGCGATTCTGTTTCAACTGCGCGAGGTGGTGCTGCACGGCCGCGAGACGCGCGTCGCACATTTCGAACAACCCGTTTTCGCCTGGAGATGACGCCGCCCCGCGGCGAACGAGCCCGCGGTGTGGACTCACCGCGGCGTCGCCTCGGGCGCCCAGTCTTCACCGATCTGCCGGCGCAGAAACGGCGCGAGATCGTGCCCTGCGATCTCGCTCGCCAGTCGAACGAAACGGGCGGTGGTGATCGCGTCCGGCTCGGACACCAGCCGGCGCGTGACGTCGTCGAGACCGCGCGTGTCGTGCGTCGCGGTTCGAATCTCCGCATCGAGCGCACGCAGCACACCGACGGCGCGCGCCGTCACGTCGCCATGCGCCTGCCGAACGAGCAATCGCGGCGCACGCCGGCCACGTTCTTCGATCCGCGCCAGCGCGCGTTCGTACCGCCGCTGCGCGATCGCGCGCGCGCGGTGCAGAATCTCGATCGAATAGAACTCGGCGAGCCCCTCGCTGATCCAGTCGCCGTCCGGACCCGAGCGCGCGCGCATCGCGACGTGCACGAGTTCGTGCAGCAGCGGGCTGGTGGTGTCGATGCTGATCAGCGGACGATCCGCGTGCAGAAACAACGACGCCGGCCCCGAGAGCCCGCCGCGCCACATCGGATCTCCCGCACCGGCGATCAGGATGCGATCGGGCAACACGCCGAGCGCGTTCTTCAGGTGCGGCAACACGAGACGCAACAACAACAGTTGATCGAGTCGGCGCAGCCCGTGGCCGCGCGGGCCGGCGATCGAGAGCCGGGTTCCCGCGATCGTCTCGCGAACGACCCCGATCCGTCCGGCGACGAACCAGCCGATCGGCCGATCGAAGCGGCGGGCCGGAAAATCGACGGTGAAGGTTCCGTCCGTGCGCTTCGGAAACGGCGTTGCCACCGACCAGCCTTCGGGAAGCCGAAACCGAAGACGTGCGTTCGAACGGGCGTCGTTTCGCCAGTGACTTCGAATCGGCGGCACGAGGTCGTCGCCACGAACGATCGCCCAGCTCTTCGCGATCCGCGCGTCGTACGCCCGCTCGTTGCGCAGTCGATCGATCCGCACGACGTACGACAGCGATCCGCCGGCGCGGGGCGGCGTCCAGCGCGTCCCCCCCGATGCGATCTCGATCTTGCCATCACCGCGAAAGCCGAACTGTCGATCGGAATCGACGGTCAGCTCGAGCCAGTCGAGTTTGTCCGCC
>CAZDHU010000037.1:0-26647 GCA_964505355.1 uncultured Myxococcaceae bacterium
CGACGACCCCGTGTCGGATTACGTTCCGTTTCTGGCCGGCACCGCCTATGCGGGAGTCGCGATCCGCGACGTGCTCGCGATGGCCTCGGGCGTCGCGTTCAGCGAAGACTACGATGCGATCTTCTCCGACATTCGCACCACGTTCTACCGCATCATCTTCGCCGGCAGCCGCATCGAGGACATCGTACGCGCACAGCACAGCGGCTCTCCGCCCGGGCACGCGTCGCGCTATCGCAGCATCGACGCACAGGTGCTCGGGCTCGTGCTCGAAGCCGCCACCGGTCGCCCGCTCGCGCAGTTGCTGTCGGAGAGGCTGTGGATCCCGCTCGGCATGGAATCGGACGCGTACTGGAACACCGATCGCGCGGGCGATGAAGGCGTCGAGCTGTCGTTCTGTTGTCTCAATGCTCGCCTGCGCGACTACGGTCGGCTCGGCCGGTTGATGGCGAGCAGAGGCGTGTATCGCGGCCAGCGCGTTCTGCCGGAGTGGTTCGTCGCCGAATCCGTCAGCGCGCAGCGCGCGTTCCAGCGCCCCGGTGCGATCGAGGGCACGCCCTTCGGCTACGGCTACCAGTGGTGGCTCGCGGACGGCGACGACGGCGAGTTCATGGCGATCGGCGTCTATGGCCAGTACGTCTACGTCGATCCGAGAGCGGACGTCGTGATCGTGAAGACGAGTGCGGACACGCACCATCGCATGAGCGACACCGAATCGCTCGATTTCTTCCGTCAGATCGTCGACACGCTCGCTGACGAGCCGCGGCTGCGCACGGCCGCCCGGTAGACGATCGGTCCGGCGAGCGCGGCCAGTGCGGCGCCCACGATCGCCGGAGCGCCGTACTCGGGATCCCGCAACGTGAGCGCGGTGGCCGCGGTGAACGAGAGCACAGGCAGCGCCGTCACGATGCAAAGACCCTTGAAGCCGAGCGGCACCCGGAATGGACCGCGCAGCGCGGGCTCGTTTCGGCGCAGCGCGAGCAGCGCGGCAAACTCGAGAAAGAGCGCGATCGCGTAGAGCAGCACGTCCGCCACCACCAGCGTTTCGAAGGGCAGCAACGAAAAGATCGAATAGATGACGGCGGCGACGAGCACCGCGTTGCGCGGCGTTCCCCGCGCGTCCGTCCGCGCGAGGGCTCGCGGCAGCAGGCCGTCGAGCGCCATCGCGTAGGGAATCCGCGAGTACGCAAGCAACAGCGCATCGAAGAGCGCCACTGCGCTGGCGAGTGCTCCGACGCCGATCGCGAGTTCGATCCCGCGCGCGAGCATGCCCTCCCCGCCTGCCGCCGCGCGCGCGATGGCGGGCCACGCGCCTTCGGAGAAGCTCGTCCAGTCCGTGGCGGAGAGCGCGGCGAGCAGCGGAACGAAGTAGGCGAGCACGACCATCGGCAGCGCGATCGCGAGCGCGCGCGGATAGGTGCGCCCCGCGTCTTTCACCTCGCCCTGCACGGTCGAGGCGTTGTCCCAGCCGATGTAGTTCCAGATCGCGATCGAGATTCCGACCCCGAGATCGTCGAGCGGGTCGCCGTCGGGTCGATGAAACGGTTGCCAGGGGACGTGCGCGAGGTGCGGAATCGCGGCGAGCGACAGCAGCACGAAACCGCCGAGAACGAACACGCCGACCTGGATCGATGTGCGTCCGACGTCGCTCGCGCCACGCAGGTTGACGAGCGTCGGCACCCAGATCACGGCGAGCGTGATCGCGACCCGGATCGGTGTCGAGAGGTCGGGCGCGAAGTGCGTGAGATAGGTGTGAAAGAGCACGGGGTAGATCGCCATGTCGACCAGCGAATAGATCCACGTGCACCAGCCGCACTGAAAGGCCCAGAACGGCCCGAACGCGCGCTTGACCCACTGGTAGTAGCCACCTTCCTCGGGAAGCATGCTCGCGAGCTCGCCGATCAGCAGCACCTCGGGCAGCGACCAGAGCAGCGGCACGGCCGCGAGCACCAGCAGTGCGAGCCCGGGGCCGACGCTCGCGACGAGTTCCTCCAGCGTGAACGCGCCACCGGAGACGTTGAAGAACATCACGAAGACGAGCGAAGCGGTGCCGAGCGTGCGCCGCAGCGGCGCTCCAGCCGCCGGCGTCTCTGCGCTCTGCGCGCGCCCCATTAGACGGCGTCGCCCGTATCGTCGCGATCGCCCGGGACCGCCGGCGTGCCGGCATCCGCGAGCGTCAGATCGATCTGCTGCCCGAACGAGAGTTCGAGCGTGTGTCCATCGGGATCCGCCAGCAGCGCGAAATAGCCGACCGGCCAGGGGGCCTCCATCGGCGACAGCCGCAGCACGCCTTCGCGGCGCGCCTGCTCGCATCGGCGATCGACGATTTCGCGACTCGCGCAGGCGACACCGAGATGGGACAGCGGACCGAGCGGCGCCCCCACGTCGTCACGCTCGATCAGCACGATCACGAACGGTCGCGTGCGATCGGAGAGCCAGACGACGTCGCTCCCGCCGTCGGGGTCGCGTCGCCGGTGAACCACGTGCATCTCGGCATAACGTTCGTAGAACGCGATGCTGCGCCCGAGGTCGCGCGCGGCGAGCGCGATGTGGGTGAGTCCGACGTCGACCCTGTCGTCTCCGGTCGTCATTCAGCGGGTCTCCTCGCGATCGTCGCTGCAACGAACGCGCGTGCTCGGCGCGCGCTGGCAGGCGAGCCGCGCGGTCAGCTCGTGCTCGCGTTCGTTGCAGAGATTCGCGAGCGCGGTCTGCGCCGCGGTGTCATGCGATTCGCCGTGCACCGTGCGGCAGACGGTCTGTCCGCCGAGCCCCGTGCAGGCCTCGCAGGAAACGCCGCTCTGTCTCAGCGTCGCGAACCAGAGCAGCGCGAGGCCGGCCCCGATCAACGCGATTCGGATCAGCACCCGGTTCAGGACGACCTCCACCTGTTTCGCGCTCTCGGCCCGGCGCCGCCGCGCGGGCCCGGCAGGGTTGTGTACCTGCACGCTCGCCCCCCGTCACGGGCCGGCGCCGTTGCAGCCGCGCTGCGACTCGCTCAGACTGCGCGAGTCAGCGACGAGGAGGAAGTCATGACGATTCGCGCTCAGTCTCTGGTTCTCGCGGCCACGCTCGCCATCGTGCCCCTCGCGGGGTGCGCGACTTCGGGCCGCGTGGACGCCCTCGAGAAGCGACTCGACGAGGTGTCGGCGCGCACCGAGGAGGCGATCAAGAAGGCCGATTCGGCCGATGCGTCGGCGAAGCGCGCCGCGCAGCAGGCCGAGGCAGCGGCCCAGCGCGCCGACGACGCCGCGCGCACCTCCGAGGCGATCTTCAAGAAGCGCGTCGCGAAGTAGCGCCGGCGTCAGCGACGATCCGGATCCGGCGGAAGCGTCCCGATTCGGACGGGAATGCCACGCGCTTCGTCGACCACGTGTTGCAGGGCACGGCGGTCGACGAACGTCAACAGTCCGAGTTCGGCGAGCCGCAGCAAAGGCGCCTCCATCCGATCGGGTTCGCGTCCGTAGACGTCGGGGTGCGCTTCGGCATAGATCCCTCCGCCGTCGAGACCGAGCTTCACCGTCTGGTACTGGAGGCGAAGGCGCGTCCCGCTCGGCGTGCGATCGAAGAGCGACTCGATCACATCGTTGTAGAGCCGGATGCAGCCGTGCGTGGCTTCGCGCCCGATCGACCACTCGTTGTTCGTCCCGTGCACGCCGTAGCTGGTCGAGCCGATCGTCATCCAGCGGGTGCCGAGCGGGTTGTCGGGGCCCGGCGGCACCACGGGAGGCAGTTCGGGCTTCTCGGCGAGGATCGAGGCGGGCACGGTCCAGGCCGGATCGATTCGCTTCGCACCGATCCGAAACTCCCCGAGCAGCGAGGGATCGAGCGCATCGCCAATCGCGATCGCCAGCACTGAGGGCTCTCCGGGATGCGTGAAGTCGTAGAGTCGCATCTCCGGAATGTTGATCACGAGCCCGCGCGACTGCCCGTCCGGAAGAATCATGCGCGTTGGCAGCCGGACGACGCTGCCCGGGTCCGGGATCCAGACCTTCACGCCCGGGTTGAGACGCGCGACGTTGTCGAATCCCAGCCGATGCCGGTGTGCGACATCGAGCAGCGTATCCTCGGGCGCGATCAGATCGGTTTCGAAGACGCCGATCAGCGCCGCAAGGGGCGAGGGAGGCGACGGCTCGGCGTGGCCCGCGAAAGCGATCAGCATCAGCATCGCGAGCAGTGGCGCGTGTTGCCACCGGAGCCGGGTTCGCGCGCGGCCGGGAGAGATCTGCGCCGGCTCCACCTTCTGCGATCGTCGACACACGGCGGCATCCTAGCCGCACTCGCGGTCGTCGTTTGCCTCCTCCTCGCGGCGTGTCGCACTCCCCTTCCCGTTGCGCCGCCGCCCCCCGAACTGCCAGCGCCTGCGCGACCCGATCCGGAGTCGCTGCCCTGCGAGCAAATCCTGCGCGTGGTGGTCGAAAAGTCGCTGCGGCGGCTGACGGCGGAGTGCACGCAGGGAGCGATTCGCCGCTGGACGATCGCGCGCTCGCGCGAACGCGACGGCGCAAAAACGCAGCGCGGCGATCAGCGGATGCCCGAGGGCGTGTACCACGTGATCGGTCGCCCGCGCGCGAGCCGGTTTCACCGCTTTCTCGCGATCGACTACCCGTCGATCGTCGACGCCGACCGCGGCCTCGTCGAGGGCCGGATCGGCGGCGCCATCCACGGTGCGATTCTCGATGCTCACGCGCGCGGAGTGATGCCGCCGCAGCACACGGCACTCGGCGGGCATCTCGGATTTCACGGGGAAGGCGCGCGCTGGCGCGGCGATTCGGCAGATGGGCTCGACTGGACCGAGGGCTGCATTGGGATGGCGGACGACGAGATGGATTTTCTCGCCGAGCGCGCGCCGGCCGGTACGCCGGTCGAAATTCTCCCCTGACTCGGTTGGGCCCGTCGATGTCGCGGGTTACAGACGCCCGCGAGCAAAGGCGTCGAGCAGCGCCGCGAGGCCTGGATCAAGACTCTGAAACCTCACCCCAAGGCGTTCGGCCGACGAGTCGTGCCAGACGATCTGCGCCGCGAGCGCGAGCGGGGGCGAGAGGCCCGGCAGCGCAAACTCGACCTCGACCTCGTGCCCGGTAACGAGCGCACGGGCTCGATCGCCGCGCACGATGATCCCGAGCCCTGTCTCCGAAAGATCGGCCGCACGGGCACGCTGCCGCGTCCCGCCAAAGCGGACGTCGACCGCCACCGCGAGCGGCGCGCGGACGGAGCCGCGGGCGTCCGGCCCGGCGCCCTGCCGCTCTCCGGCAATCGGTCGAGGGATCTCCATCGTTCTCCCGAGAATCGAAGCTCGTCCTTCGTCGAAGCAAGAACCGTGCGATCGGGGCGATCCGCCGGCCGCATGGAGGCGAGGGCACGCGGCGTTATGGTTGGCGGCGATGGATGGGACGTTGCCGAAAGAAGGCAATTCGGTTCCGCGGAACGGAACGACCGCCGGGGCGCGAATCCTCGCGATCGCTGACCGCGTCGGAAGCTTTCGTCTGGTCTATCTCGCGGTGGCCGCCTTCGTCAGCGTCTATCTCTTCTCGGTCAAAGCGCTCGAACGCGGCCTCGATGACCATTTTCGCCGGCAGGTCGCCGCCGCCATCCGGATCGATCCCTCGGCGGGCTCCGCCGAGGAGCAGCTCGAGCGCACGATCGACGCCCTGCTGCTCGGTTCGGCCTGGGTGCACCCGGGCGGCGTTCACGTCTCGGTGCTCGTCCTTGGCGCGGACGGGCACACACCGCTCTACGTCAGCGGGCGACGCACCAGCACGCCCGCGCCGGCCGCGCGCGAGCCCGCAGCGCCGGCTTCGCTGCCCGCGATCCTCGACCTTTCGGTGCTGGTTCCGCACAACGCACTGGCCGCGAATGCCATCCTGGTGGCCGATGCCGCCCTGCTGCTCGGTCTCCTGTCCGCGCTGCAACGCGCGCTCGCGCGCCGCGAGCGCGAACGGCTCGACGCCGCGATCGAGGCCCGCGAGTCGACGGCCCGGCGCGCCGAACGAATCGAACGAGAACTCGAACTCGTTCGCGACCGGCTCGCCGACGTGGAGCCGACCGAGGCGCTGCAGCAGGAAGAAATCGAAAGCCTCGAACGAGAGCGCACCGCGCTGCGCATCCAGCTCGAGGCGATCGAGACGCGCGAACGAGCGGTTCGCGCGCAGGCCACGAAGTCGGTCGATCTCGAAGCCGAACGTCGTGCGCTGGAGGAGATGCTCGAGGAAGCGGTTCGCGACGTGGCGCGGCGCGACGACGAGATCCGCGAACTCGAGGGCAAGTTGCAGCACGCCGCGAAGTCTCCCGCTTCCGGCGGAGGCCGCGTGCGCGAGGCCGAACACGTCGGTCGCCGCCTGCGCGCGCTCTACAAGAATCTCGAGATCGACGAGCACGCGATCGATGATCTCGTCGCGCTGCGCGATCTCGACATGCAGCTGAAGGCCGAGGAGGCGCTCAAACGGCTGAACGACGAGCCGGATACGGCGGCGGTTCGCCGCAAGGTCGGCGGCCTCCCGCCGCACCTCTCGATCTTCGAGCTCGGTTTCGCCGGCAAGGGCCGCCTCTACTACACGCGCGGCGACGTCCGGCGCCATCGCGTGCTCGCGGCAGGCGCCAAGAACTCGCAGAAACAGGATCTCGAATATCTCTCGCGGCTCTGAGGTTCCGCGAGGCGACGACTGCTCTTCGTGCGATCCACCCCTCGCGTCGGGCGTCAGGCCCCCGCCGCGCCTTGCGCCAGCGCCTCGCGAACCGCTCGTTTCAGCGTCTGGACGTCCCACGGCTTCGGCAACAGGGCGTGCACGCCGAGCGCCTCGATCTGCGCGTGCGGAACCTCTTCCGTCCAGCCGGTGATCAAGATGCTCGCCGCGTCGGGCTGGAGCGACCGCGCGCGCGCGAGCAAATCGAGGCCGCTCATGCCCGGCATCTTTTGGTCGGACACGATCAAGTCGACGTGCTGTTTCGCGAGCACCGCGAGAGCGGCGGATCCCGAATCCGCCGTCAGCACCGTCCAGGGTTCGCGGCGCATGGCGCGCTGCAACGCGGAGAGAATGTGTGCTTCGTCGTCGACCAGCAGGATGATCGCCGGCGCTGCGCGCGGGTGAGCCGCGCTCACGATTCCGGGCCGAGCGGCGAGAGATCCGCCACCGCGAGCGGCAGAAAGACCTCGAAGACGGAGCCTTCTCCGGGCTTGCTTTCGACGCGCAACGAGCCGCCGTGGCGTTGCACGATTCCGAACGAGGTCGAAAGACCGAGACCGGTGCCGATGCCGACCTCCTTCGTCGTGAAGAACGGGTCGAAGATGCGATTGAGGTTCTCGGGACGGATTCCGACGCCGTTGTCGGTCACCACGACCGCTACGCCGCCATCTCGTTCGATCGTCTGCAGCCGGATCTCGCCCAGCTCACCGGCGCCCCCGAAGCGCTCTTGAATCGCGTGATAGGCGTTGACCAGCAGATTCATGAAGACTTGCTGGAGTTGCAGGGGATAACAGCGAACCTTCGGGACGGCGCGGTATTCCTTCCGCAGCACGACGGAGTGTTTCATCATGCCCCACGCGATGCTGGCGGTCGAATCGAGACATTCGTTGACGTCGGCCAGTGTGCGCTCGCCGGCATCCTGTCGCGAGAAACCGCGCAGATCCTGCACGATGTGCCGAATCCGCTCGGACCCCTCCTGTGATTCTCGAAGCGCCTTGCCGAAGTCGTTGATCAACCACGGCACGTCGAGCTCTCGCATCAACGCCTCGAGCGCCTCCGCTCGTTCGCGGATTCCGGCGAGGCCGTCACCTGCAACCGCCTCCCGAAGCGAATCGAGCGATTCGAAGACGCGACGCAGATCGGCGAGGTACTCCGTCATCTGACACAGATTCGCGTGGATGAAGCCCATCGGGTTGTTGATCTCGTGCGCGACGCCGGCAGCGAGCTGGCCGATCGAGGCCATCTTCTCGGTCTGCAGCACGTGGCGTTGCAGCTCCTTGATCTCCGACAGGTCCTGAAAGATCACCACCGCACCGCTGCGCAGATCGCTCGCGTCGCCGAGCGGCGCGCACGAAACGCCGATCGGCACGATCTCACCGTCGCGTCGCGTGAGCACCGTCTCCGCGCCACGAAAGCGAACGCCTTCGGCGAGGGTGCGCGCGACCAGCAGCTTCTCGGGAGGGGTGCCCGGAAAGAAGTCGGCGAGTGCCGCGCCACGCAGCGCACCGGGCTCGGCGCCGAAGATGCGCTCGGCCATCTGATTGGCGAAGGCGATCGTTCCGCTCCGATCGATCACCAGCAGCGCACTGTTCATGTTCTGGATGATGTTTTCGTTGTAGCGCTGAAGATCCTCGACCTGCCTCGCGAGCCGTTCGCGTTCGGTCACGTCCCAGAGCACGACCAGCACCATGCCTTCGGAGTCGAGCCGGCTGACGCGCACGTCGAAGCGCCTCGCACTGCCGATCACCGCCGAGCCGGTGGCGCCCGGCTCGGAACCCGCGTGGGCCGCGGCGTGCAGCAAGGCTCGAAAGGTCGCATCACCGCCGAGGTCGAGCGGCAGGCAGCGGTGCAGTGCGACGCCTCGCGCGCGCGCCAGCGGGAGGTCGAACGCGCGTACGAACTCCGCATTCGCGTGAACCACGCGCCCCTCGCCATCGAGCAGGACGAGCGGCGCGGGCATCCCCTGCACCACCGTTTCGCTGAAGCGCTCGAGGTCGTGCAGCCGGCGCTCGACGCCGCGACGCGCGGAGGTCTCGCGCCAGCGCCGGATCTGTTCGAGGGCGACGACGGGAAGCACGCGGCCGTAGTCGGCGGTCGCGGCCACGCAGTCCGCCGCGCCGTGCAGAAACACGTCGCGGATCCGCTGGTCGTCCGCCGTATCGGTGACCACCACGACGGGCGGCCCGTTCGCGCGGAGCGCGTCGAGGATCGTGATCGCGGCGTCGCCGAGTGCCTGGTCGAGCACGACGAGATCGGTGGCCGCGCCGGCCGCACGCGCGAGACAGGTCTCCGCGTCGTGGACCACCGCGATGTCGAGATCGCGTCCAAGGCGTTCGAGCACGCGCACCGTGCCCGCGAGCGCATCGGATTCCGTCAGCCGCTCCCGCGGCCGGGCCACGATCAAACGCACGAGCGGTGACGTCGGACTCACGCGCGGAATCTCCCGGGCCAACGCAACTGCGCAGAGAGTGCGCGCAGGCTACTCGATCGGCGCCCGGCTGTGAATCGGCTCTCGGTTCAGGCGGCGCTGGCCGCGTAGACCCGAAGCGGCGTGCGAATGCCTTCGCCGAGGGCGAAGTTCCTGATTCGCTCGAGAACGCCCGGCGTCACGTCCTGCCCGGCCTTCGCGAGCAGCACGCCGCGATCGGTCACCACGTCGTCCGCGAGCGTCATGCCGGCGCCCAGCGCGGCGAGCTGGATCTCGATCGTCGCGCCCTCGCGAAGCCGAGCGCACTCGTCGAGCGCGTCGAGCAGCGCGGGACGCACGCGTCCCGTCCACTCCTTGCGCACGCGCGCGCGCGCCTTGTCGCGGTCGCCGAGCGCACCGAGCGCGGTGTCGAACGCGAGGGCAAGGCCGAGCACGCAGCGTCCGATGCCGAGCACGTCCTCCGGCGCTGCCGGATCGGGCGCCGTGCCGCCTCCCGGCTGAACGGGCGGCGGCTCGCCGGCGGCCGTCAAGATCTCGCGCACGCCTTCGAGGCGCGGAATGTGCGCGAGCAGGCGGTCGGTCACCCCGACCAGACCGGCCGCCATCGCCTGCTCGTCCGCGCTCAGCGCCGCACCCTGCTGCAGCTTCTCCGCCAGCGACGGGGGCAGCGTGATGCTTCCGATCGGCGCGAGTAGCGCCGCGACTTCGATCGACCAGCGCTCGCGCGGCCGCGCGCCGATGGCATCGAGGAGCGCGACCACGGTCTTCTTGAGCCGGATGCCGCGTCCGAACGCCGCGGGACTCGCGAGCGCGAGCACGTCCGCGAGAAGCTCGATGCTGCCCTGCAGGGTCTGTTCGAGCAGAAATCGCTCGGAGGTCATGAGCCGATGTTGTGCCGCCGCGTCCGACAGCGCGCGGCCGAGCTGGTCGGGCGGACACGGCTTGGTCAGGAAGCGAAAGACGCTGCCCTCGTTCACCGCCGCACTCGCCGCAGCGAGGTCCGCGTTGCCGGTGAGCAGCACGCGCACGGTGTCCGGCCATTGCTGGCGCACCCGCCGCAGCAGCGCGATGCCGTCGACGCCCGGCATCTGCAGATCCGACAGCACGACGTCGAACGGAGCTTCCCGGGCCAGCGTCATCAGCGCCTCGACGGATCCAGCGGCGGTCACGATCTCGAACGAGTTGCGGAGATTGCGGCGGATTCCGTCGAGCACGTTCTGCTCGTCGTCGACGCAGAGCACGCGCGGCAAATAGAGATCGCTCACGGCTCGCCCCGCACGGCCGCCTGCGCCAGCGCGCGCCAGTCCTCGATCTTGTCGGCAAAGCCGACCCGCGCCAGCCACGCTTCGTCGAGGGACGATTCGATGACGTCGGCCGACGCATCGGGTCCGGCGACCTCGGCCAGCAATGCCTCCGTCGCATGAACCGCCGCGAGGACTTCGAGCCCGGGGCCCCCTTCGACCTTCCCGGGGTGATGATGCATCGCCACCGCCTCGACGATGAGATCCGGCAGTCCCCAGAGGCCGAGCAAGTACGCACCGAGTTCGGCGTGCGAACCGCCGCACGAAACCGCAGCCGGCTCGGCACCGGCCGCCGCTCGCCGGGTCGGCGTGATCAGTTCGCCGATGTCGTGCAGCAGGCCGGCAAGGAACGCCTGGTCTCGCTTCGCGCGATCCGGAACGATCTGCCGCGCGAGCGACGCCGCAGCGAGTGCATGCTCTCGCTGCGCGAGCAGCCAGGCATCCGTCGTGCCTTCCGGAAGGTTGTCGCCACCGAACACCTCGGCCGCGAGAACCAGACTGCGCACGGTTTCCGTCCCCAGCTGGCCGACCGCGTTTTCGATCGTCTCGACCTTGGCCGACGGACCGAAGAACGCGGAGTTCGCCACGTGAAGGATTCGTGCGCTCACGCCGGGATCGGAGCCAACGACCTCGGCCACGTCGCCCATCGTGCTGTTCTCGTCGGCCACCACGCGGCCGAGCTCGCTGTAGACGCGCGGCACCGCCGGCAGCTTCGCCACCAGTCCGACGCGGCGTCGCAGCTCGTCGTTCGAGAGCAGCACGCGAAGCGCGAGCGCGCGATCGATCGTGGCGCGAAGGTGCTCGCCTTCGCAGGGCTTGCTGAGAAACTGGTGAGCGACCGAAACCGCTCGAATCGTCGAACTCAGCTCGGAAAAGCCCGAGAGGACGATCCGAATCGCTTCCGGCCGCACGGTGCGCGCGTGCTCGAGCACCGCGACCCCGTCGACCTGAGGCATCCGCATGTCGCTCACCACGACGTCGAACGGGCCTGCGTCGAGGGCCGCGATCGCTTCTGCGCCGCCGGGCGCGAACGTCATCTCCCAGCGCCCTCGTTCGCTCCGCAGCGAACGTCGCAGCCCGTCGAGAACACGCGGTTCGTCGTCGGCGAAGAGCAACCGAATCACTTGCCGGCCTCCGCGGCGACCGGAGCGATCGGAAGACTCACCACGAAGGTCGTCCCGCCGCCCGGGGTGTCCTCGAAGTGGAGCGTGCCGCCGTGCTGGTCGACGACGGTGGCGCGGGCCATCGAGAGCCCCTGCCCCGTCCCTTTGCCGACGCCCTTGGTCGTGAAGAACGGCAGAAACACGCGGTCGCGAATCTCGGGCGGGATCCCGCTGCCGCTGTCGGCAATGCGCACTTCGACTCCGGTCGGCGTGCTGCGCGTGACGAGCCGGATCGTGCCGAGTTCCCCGGTTTGTTTGTGGACCGATTCGATCGCGTGCGCCGCGTTCACGATCAGATTGAGAAACACCTGATTGAGCTGGCCCGCGTGACAGGGTACCGGCGGCAGCGCCGGATCGAACTCGGTTTCGAGCCGGGCGACGTACTTCCATTCGTTGCGCGCGACGGTGGCCGTGCTGGCGAGCGCCCGATTCAGATCGATCGGCTTTTTCTCCTCGCTGCTCGGGTGCGAGAAGTCTTTCATCGCCGCGACGATGGTCGACACGCGTTCGACGCCTTCGAGACACTGCTCGACCGCGCGCGGAATCTCGCCGACCAGAAACTCGAGATCGACTTCGGTCGCCAGCGCGTCGAGATCGTCGAGCAGCTTGGGCGCGATGACGCCCTCCGCACGCGCCGTCTCGCCGAGGTTCTGATACGCGCCGATCAGCTGCCAGAGATCGCGGAACGAACTCTGCAGGAAGCGCACGTTGTCGCCGACGTACTGAGTCGGCGTATTGATCTCGTGCGCGATGCCCGCCGCGAGTTGACCGATCGATTCGAGCTTCTGCGCCTGCAGGAGCTGCTGCTCCAGCGCACGTCGCTGCGTCACCTCGGTGACCGCACCGATCATCCGCACGGCGACGCCTTCGTCGTCGTACACGAATACACCGCGCCCGTGCACCCAGTGGACGCTGCCGTCGGGCCAGACCACCCGATACTCGTGCTCGAACGTGCCGTGCTGGTCACGGGACTCGGCGACGCGTCGTTCGACCACGGGCCGATCGTCGGCGTGAACGAGCGCGAGAAAACTCTCGAATCGGCCGTCGAACTCGTCGAGCGCGAGCCCGAACATCGCGGCATGGTGACCACCCCAGGTGACGTCCCCGCTCGCCAGATCCCATTCCCAGGTACCCAGTTCCGCTGCATCGAGCGCCGAGCGCAGGCGCTGCTCGCTTTCCTGCAGCGCGCTTTCCACCCGCTTGCGTTCCGACAGATCGCGCAGGATGCCGACGAACACTCGCCGCCCGTCGGTCTCGAACGTGCTCGCGACCAGCTCGACGGGCAACGTGGAGCCATCTCGTTTTCGCGCGCAGAGTTCGTGCGCGCCGCCGAGCCC
The DNA here is from genome assembly GCA_964505355.1 of uncultured Myxococcaceae bacterium. GTDB lineage: Bacteria > Myxococcota_A > UBA9160 > UBA9160 > UBA9160 > CAZDHU01. The sequence goes on from CAZDHU010000037.1 coordinate 12,907, forward strand.
GGCGACGGATTCGCCGCGAGCGTGCCGTAGAAACTGCGGCTCGTAGCGCGCCCGGTCGGCCTCGGAGACGAGGATCGCCGCGCTCTGGCCGATGACGTCCGCGGCGTTTCGATCGAACATTCGGGCAGCAGCGGGGTTGAAGCTGACAATCGTGCCCTTCGCGTCGATCGTGATGATCGCGTCGACTGCTGCGTCGAGCACGGCTCGCATCCGCGCCTCGCTCGCCGCGAACGCCTGTTCGATCGCGCGGCGCTCGGTGACGTCTGCACCGAGAAACAGCACGCCGCGCGAGCGGCCGTCGGCATCGAAGACGGGCGTCACGGCGAGCGAAAGCACCGCCTCAGTCCGGTCCGGGCGGCGATAGGAGACGTCGCGCACGGAAGGCGTCGCGCGCGTTTGCTGTGCCTCAGCGACGGCTTCGTCGACGACGGCGAAGTCCCACCCGAGGCCGAGCGCGGCCAGCGGCTGGCCCAGCGCCGCGTCGGCGGAGACTCCGAAGCAGCGCCCGGCGGCCGCGCTCCAGCGGTGAACGATTCCATCGGCGTCGACGCCGATCAGCACCGCGGCGATCGCGTTCAGCACCTCTTCGGCCTGCTCGTGCGCCGCGCGTACGGCGCGCTCGGCCTCGAGCCGCTCCGTCACGTCCGAGCCGTGACAGATCACATACGGCTCCCCGCCGTCCGCGTCGTCGGCCAGGAAGCTGCGGAACATCATCCCGCGAATCGCACCGCGACCGGTCACGATTCGTGTGATCGCGTCGACCGGTTCGCGGCTCTCGAGCGCCGCGAGATGGGTGAGCAGCGACGAGACGTCTTCGGGCACCACGAACTCGGTCACGTTCCGGCCGATCAGGTCGCCCATCGTCCGTTCGATCAGGCGACAGGCCGCGTCGTTCACGTAGCGGATCCGCCCGTCGAGGCCGTGAATCACCACCGCGCCCGGATTGTTTTCGACGTGATCACGAAACAGGGTCTGACCCGCCCGCAAGGCCGCCGCCGCCTGTCGCGCGGGGCCGGTGTCTTCGATCACGACCACGGTTCGGGTGCCGGACTCCGTATGAATCCGGCTCCAGCTCAGCGCGGCGGTCAGGAAAACGCCGCTCTCGCTCCGCCCCACGGCTTCGGTGCGGAGTTGCTCGCCGTCCCGCATCTCGGGCGGCGTGATCGGGGTCCCGACCGGCGATTCCTCTTCGAAGAGACTGCTGATCGGAAGACCGACGATCGGTTCGCTCCGCGACTCGAAGAACCGTCGCGCGGCGGGATTGGCGGCCTGTACGCTGCCCGATTCGTCCAGCAACAGAACGCCGCTGTGCAACGAGTCGATCAGGACGGAGGCGACTTCGGGTTGCGAGAAAAGCTCACGGGCAGGCAGCGCCATCCACGGTCTCCTGGCAGTGAGAACGACGGCCGTTCGCTCCGGGCTTCATCGTCGAGACAGCGCGCGGGGTTGACGCGCGAGCATCGTCTGCGGCGAAGCCGAGGGTTTGCCCGTCAGGCCCCGCTCCGGCCTTCCGCGGGGCGAAGGCCGTGTTCGGCGAGCTTGCGATAGAAGGTGCTTCGACCGATTCCGAGGCGCCGGGCCGCCGCACTCGCGTCACCGCCGCACTCGCGGAGCGCGCGTTCGAGCGCACACCGTTCGTAGGCGTCGAGTCGGAGCGGGATCGCTTCGAGTCGCGCATCGCCGGCGGCATCCGGCGAACGCGCCACGAGCGGCAGGTCGGTCGCGCGCAGGCGCGGACCGCGGGCCAGCGCGAGCGCGGATTCGATCACGTTCTCGAGTTCTCGCACGTTGCCCGGCCAGTCGTGCGCGAGCAGCATGGACAGCGCGTCGTCTTCGAACCCCTCGATTCCGGTCTCGGGACGGCGGTGGACGTTCAGGAAGTGCTGCGCGAGCAGCGGGATGTCTTCTCGCCGCTCGCGAAGCGGCGGAAGCTCGATCCGGACCACGTGAAGGCGATAGAAGAGGTCCATTCGGAAGGCGCCGCTCGCGACCATCGCGGCGAGGTCGCGATGCGTCGCCGCGATCACACGCAGATCGACGGGCACCGCCTGCGCCGATCCGACCGGACGCACCTCCTTGTGCTGGAGTGCGCGCAAGAGCTTCGCCTGGACCGGCGCCGAGATTTCACCGATCTCGTCGAGAAAGAGCGTCCCCCCGTGCGCGCGTCGAAACAGGCCCGGACTCGCGCCCACGGCGCCGGTGAACGAACCCTTCTCGTGACCGAACAACTCGCTTTCGATGATGCTTTCGGGCAGCGCACCGCAGTCGACGGGCACGAACGGCCCTCCGGTGCGCGGGCTGCTCGCATGCAGCGCCCGCGCGACCAGCTCTTTTCCGGTCCCGCTCTCGCCCTGCACGAGGACGTGGCTCTCGTTGTGACGCAGTCCGTGAATCGTGCGCGCGAGGGCGCGCATGCGCCCCGACGTGCCCACCAGATCGAAGGCGGGATCGCGGCCGCGCAGCTCCGCTTCGAGGGCCCGATTGCGCTGCACGAGACGGCGGCGACCGAGCGCCTGACGAACGGTGGTGCGAACGCGGTGCGGATCCCCGAACGGCTTCTCCAGATAGTCGAACGCGCCCCGTCGCATGCAGCCCACCGCGCTCTCGATGCTCGCGTGCCCGGTCATCACGATCACCTCGACCTCGGGCCGCTCCTGCTTCACGCGCTCCAGCAGATCGAGGCCCGACGTGCCGCCGAGGCGCAGATCGACCAGCACGACGTCGAGCGCGGGGTCACGCAGCGTGGGCTCGGCGTCGGGAAGCGACGCCGCGAGCACGAGCCGGTGCTCGTCGGCGATGAGAATGCGTTCGAGGGCGCGCAGCAGCAGCGGTTCGTCGTCGACCAGCAAGACGAGGCCGGGCGTCGCCTCGCTGCCGGGCGATCGAACGAGCGTCTCCGGTGAACGCCGCGGCGCGTCGGAGTTTCGGGGACGTGAGAGAACAGGACTCACGCGCCTCTGATCGGTCCCGATTCCGGGACGCTTGAGCGAACCGGCGCCCGCCAGCGACGAAATCCCCCGACTTCCTCGCTGGCACGGGCGAGACGCGGCCGGTAGGCTGCGAAACACGCCGCCGCGGAGGCCTCCTCGATGGAGTCGAACGTCCTGATCGTCGACGACGAGGAGCTCTATCGGCGAGCCCTCGAACGGATCCTCTCGCGCGTCGGCTACCACGTCTCGGTGGCACGCGACGCGAGCGAAGCGCTTCAGCTCGCATCGCGGCAGGCCTTCGACCTCGTCCTCTCCGACGTGCAGATGCCCGGCATCAACGGGATCGAGCTGGTTCGGCAGCTCCGCGAGCTCGATCCCGATCTGCCGTGCATCGTGATCACCGGCTACGGCAGCCCGGAATCGTCGGTCGAGGCCCTGCGCGCCGGCGCATTCTGGTATCTCGAAAAGCCCTTCGATCAGTCACATCTCGACGTCGTGCGCCGACTCGTCGAACAGGCGATCGAACACGGTCGCCTGCGCGCCGAGAACCGGATGCTGCAGAGCCAGCTCCGCACCCGGTACAAGTTCGAAAACATCATCGGTCACAGCGCCGCGCTTCGTCGCGTCCTCGACACGATCGAGCGCGTGGCCGACACCGACAGCACGGTGCTCGTCACCGGCGAGAGCGGAACGGGCAAAGAATTGATCGCGCGGGCGCTGCACTGGAACAGCCGGCGCTCGAATCAGATGTTCGTCACGGTCAACTGCGGCGCGATCCCCGAGCAACTGCTCGAAAGCGAACTCTTCGGTCACGTGAAGGGTGCGTTCACCGGCGCCGTCGCCCACCGCGAGGGCCGCTTCACGCTGGCCGACGGTGGCACGCTCTTTCTCGACGAGATCGGCGACATGAGTCCGAATCTGCAGGTCAAGCTGTTGCGCGTGCTGCAGGACCGCACCTTCGAACCCGTGGGCAGTTCGAAGAGCCAGCGCGTCGACGTGCGCGTGATCGCCGCCACGAACCAGGATCTGCCACTCGCGATTCGCGAAAAGCGCTTTCGCGAGGATCTCTACTACCGGCTCAACGTGATCCCGATCGTCTCGCCACCGCTGCGCGAGCGCGACGGCGACGTTCCCCTGCTGGTGCATCACTTTCTCGATCGCGTGAACGCGACGCGGGCGAAACCGGTCGGCATTTCGTCGCCCGCGCTCGAACGCCTGTGCGCCCATTCCTGGCCCGGCAACGTGCGCGAGCTGGAGAATCTGATCGAACGCCTCGTGGTGTTGCGCGGAGAAGGCGACGTCGAGACCGGCGAGCTACCCGAAGCCATGCGCGGCAGCGAACGAAGCGCCGGGCCCGCCCTGCCCGACCTGCCGGAAGCGGGGGTCGTGCTCAACGACCGGGTGCGCGAACTCGAGCGCGGCCTGATCCGGCAGGCCCTCGAACGCACGGGCTGGAACAAGAACCGGGCCGCGCAGCTCCTCGGCCTCCAGCGCACCACGCTGCTCGAGAAGCTGAAGAAGCTCGGACTCGAGGGCCCCGACTCCGATCCGTCGGGAGAGTGACGGTTTCGTAACCCCGTCGGGTGCGCCGCGTCGGATCTCCGACACTTCTGCCGGCGCGTGATCCGGGTGCCGCCCGTCGCGGCGGCGCTGCAGGGCGACGACTCCAAACCGCGCTTCTCCGGCGAACTCCTGAAATTGCGGCGTCGGGTCTTCCGCTTGGCGGCTTCGCGTCACTCCGGATCTCGCCCGAGCCGGGATCCGTCTCGCCTCCGGCGAGTCTCGTCACCCCGCTGGCACGACGCGTGCTTTGTCCTGCAACGCGCACGCAGCGAGGACGCGGCGAGCGACGGCCGAACGGCGGCGAGTTCGAACCAGATCAGGGGGGATTCATGGAGACGGTGCTCCGCGAGCTGAAAGAGACCAACACGGAGATTCCGAGCTCGCTGAAAGAGCAAATCGTCCTCGAGCACGCCCCGCTGATCCGATACATCGTGAACCGGATCGCCGTGCGCCTGCCCTCTCACATCGATCTCGACGACCTGCACAACACGGGCGTGATCGGCCTGATGGACGCGATCGACAAGTACGATCCCGAGAAGAACTGCAAGTTCAAGACGTACGCGGAGTTTCGCATCAAGGGCGCGATCCTCGATCAGCTTCGTTCGCTCGACTGGGTGCCGCGCAGCGTGCGGCAGAAGAGCCGCCGCCTGGAGCGGGCCTACGGCGAGGTCGAGCAGCGACTCGGCCGTTCGGCCAGCGACGAGGAAGTGGCCGATTCACTGGGTCTTCAGCTCGAGAAGTTTCACGAGCTGATGAACCAGGTGCGCGGCATCTCGCTGGTCAACCTCGAAGAGATTCGGGGCAACGGTCCCGAAGGCGAGCGCACGGGATCGTTCGCCGACATCGTCGAAGACGTTCACAGCGAAAATCCGTACGCGTCGCTCAAGCTGCTGGAGATGAAGGACATCGTGGGCGAGACGATCGCGACGCTGCCGGAGAAAGAGCGGCTCGTGATCTCGCTCTACTACTACGAAGATCTGAACATGAAAGAGATCGGACAGATCCTCGGCATCACGGAATCGCGCGTCTGTCAGATTCACACGAAGTCCGTGCTTCGGCTGCGCGCCAAGCTGAAGGGACTGACCGAGCGCTGATCGAGCGAACGCGAGCCGCCGATCAGGCGTGCTCGCAGCGCACCACCACCACCGTCACGTTGTCCTCGCCGCCGCGTTCGTTGGCGAGATCGACCAGCGCCTTCGCGGCGACCTGCGGATCGTGCTCGTCGGCGACGATCTCGGCCAGCTCTTCGTCGCGCACGTGCGTGGTCAGCCCGTCCGTGCAGAGAACGAAAACGTCGTCGACCGCGAGCGTCAGCTCCGCGAGATCCGCTTCGACTCCGCGCCGAACACCGAGTGCACGGGTCAGCACGTGGCGATGCGGGTGCTCGCGGGCGGCATCCGGCGTCAGCTCGCCCCGCCGCTGCAGCTCGCCCACCAGAGAATGGTCGTCGGTCAACTGGCGAACGCGCCCGCGGCGCACCAGATAGGCCCGGCTGTCACCGACGTGCGCGAGTGCCGCGCGCTCTCCGACCGCGAGCAGGGCGACGAGCGTCGTTCCCATCCCGCTCCACTCGTCCCGCGTCTTCGAGGCCGCGAGAATCGCGTCGTTCGCGCTCGCGACCGCGTTCCGCAGGCGGTCGGTCGGTGTGCGCCCTTCCGCGTGCGCGGCATCAGCCACCGTGCGTTCGACTTCGCGCGCGGCGAGTTCGCTCGCGATGTGCCCGGCGGAGTGGCCACCCATGCCGTCGGCGACCAGCACCAGCCCGCCCTCGATCGAGAGCGAGAACGCGTCTTCGTTCATGCGCCGGCGACGCCCCACATCGGTCGCTCCGGCAGCATTCAGCCTCATCGTGGCCCCTTCGCAGCTCGAACGACCGACACCGACCGGAGATGGCGAACGTCTTCGGCTCCGCGCTGCCTATCGGAGGCCTCCGCAAACGACTTGAAGCAGGCGAGGCCGCCGCGTAGTGTGCAACGGCCGGTCGGGAGGCCCGCCATCGCTCGCGTCGCATCGTCAATTCGCAGTCAACTCGCAGCGCCTCTCGGTCGATACACCCGGACGAACACCGGGTGAGGCCCGGAGGGACGACCGGGGCGTGCAGCCCGGATCGAATCGGGCCGCGCCATGCCGAACGGGACGCGTGCGGCCGGCCGCCAATCGTGTACGGGGGAACGATGCCGAAGACTCTGCTCCTCGCCGACGACAGCGTGACGATTCAGAAAGTGGTGGGCCTGACCTTCGCGAGCGAGGACATCACGCTCGTCAGCGTCGACAACGGCGACGACGCCCTCGCGCGTGCCCGCGAGCTGCGGCCGGATCTGGTGATGGCCGACGTCGTGATGCCGGGCCGCAACGGCTACGAGGTCTGCGAGGCGATCAAGGCCGACCCCGCACTCCGACACATTCCCGTGTTGCTGCTCTCGGGCACGTTCGAAACCTTCGACGACGAGCGCGCGCGGGCCGCCGGCGCCGACGGACACATCACCAAACCGTTCGAAGCCCAGGCGCTGATCGACACCGTGCATCGGCTACTGACGAGGCCCGACCCGGCGGTGGTTCGCGCCGTCGCCGGAACCGCGCCGGCGCTCGATCCCTCGCTCTCCGCGCGCTCGATGTCGAGTGGCAGCAGCTCCTTCGACTTTTTCGACGACGACCTGGTCGAGCCGGCGGCGGCGCCGGGTGCGCGAAACGCTCCGGCACCCATCGCTGCGTCGCAGTCCGAACCGGCGAGCGCCCCGAATGCGCTTTCCGCGCGCTCTGCGAGCGCGTCCGGCGGATCGACCACGACGCTCGCCTCCGCCGTCGCATCGAACCCCGGAGTTTCCGCGTCGGGCGATCGTACCGTGCTCGATTTGCGCGAGGACGAGGCGTTCGACGTCGCGGAACCCGAGGCGGAGGACGACGTTGCGGCCGCGACCGAGGCGCTCTTCGACGACGACGTCGATCTCGGCAGCTCGATCGGTGTCTCCACGCTGGAGGAAGAAGAACCGCTCGACATCGGGTTCGAAGACGCTCCGCGCGCACCGGCGCCGGCACCGCTGGAGGATCCGCTCGAAGCGCTCGCCCGCTCGGGGGGCGCATCGGCATCTTCGGCGCGCGGCCGAACGAGCCCGCCGCGCGGTGCGGATCTGTCATTTCCCGATTTCGGCGCACAGCCGCACGACGCATCGCTCGATGCACGACTCGGCTCGAGCGAGTTCGACATCTCGTTCCGCGACAGCTCGCAGCGCCAGAGCGCGACGGCCGACGTGCGCGCCGGCGAGCACAGCGGAACGGAAGCGACGCGCGCCCTGACCTCGCCGGGCGCCGCCGCGACGTCCGCGTTCGAGGACGATCTTCCCATCGCCGCGACCGCGGCGGCAGACGACGTGCTGTTCGCGGAGTTCGATGCCGAACCCTTTGCCGCGGACGGATCGCAGCGCCCCGAACGGGTGGCGCCCGTCGCGGAGGCCGAGTCGTTCGTCGCCGCTCCGGCCGGAAGTTTTTCCTTCGCCGAGGACGAGCCGATCGCCGAAGCCTCGTTCGACGAGAGCTTTGCGAGCGTCGAAGACGCACCGCTCGCCTTCGAGGCGCCCGAATCGGATCCGTTCGCGAGCGCGGGGTCCACCCGGCCGCCGACTCGCGCGGCAGAGACGGTTCCGGCGGAGCGCAGCGAGAGCACGACCCACCCCGCTCTGCCCGACCTCGGACCACTGCTGCGCCAGCGCGTCCACGACACGCTGGAGAAAGTCGCGTGGGAAGCCTTCGCCGATCTCTCGGACAGCATCGTCCGGCAGGTCGTGGAGCGCGTGGAATCGATCGCCTGGGAAGTGATTCCGCAGATGGCCGAGGCGATCGTGCGCGAGGAAATCCGGCGCATGAAGGGCGGCGACGACTAGACCGAACGAGTCACGAGCGCCCCGCTGCGACGACCGCTCGCGACGGGACGGACGAATGATCCGGGTGAGCGAAGGCCGAACGCGCGGTTCTCGCTCGCCTCCGCGCACGCGGCCTTGCCCGGGCGCGGCGAGGCTCCTAGCCTGCCCTTCCCGTGGAAGACTCGCGCCCGGAGTTGCCCAAACGATTCGATCCGCGTCCTGCCGAGGAACGCTGGGCGCGCACGTGGCGCGAACGGAATCTGTTTCGCGCGCACGTTCCCGGACCGGGCGAGGCGCAGGATCCCCGGCCGCGCTTCTCGATGGTGATTCCGCCGCCCAACATCACGGGCTCGCTCCACCTCGGCCACGCCCTCAACAACACGCTGCAGGATTTGCTCGCGCGACACCGGCGCCTGCAGGGCCAAAACGTGCTCTGGATGCCGGGCACGGATCACGCCGGCATCTCGACGCAGGTCGTGGTCGAAAAGCAACTCGCGAAGGAAGGGCGTACGCGGCACGACCTCGGCCGCGACGCCTTCGTCGACCGGGTCTGGGAATGGAAGGCGCAGTCCGGTTCGCGCATCGTCGAGCAACTGCAGGCGCTCGGCGCCTCGTGCGACTGGAGCCGTGAGCGGTTCACGCTCGATCCCGGGCTTTCGCGCGCCGTGCGCGAGGTCTTCGTTCGTCTGTATCACGAAGGGCTGATCTACCGCTCCGAGTATCTCGTGAGCTGGTGCCCGCGCTGCACCACCGTGCTCTCGGACCTCGAGAGCCCCTCACGTCCGGTGAGCGGTCGTCTCTATCGCATCCGATATCCCGTGAGCGAAGGCGAAGGGACGATCGAAGTCGAAACCACGCGACCCGAAACGTTGCTCGGTGACACGGCGGTCGCCGTTCATCCCGACGATCCGCGCTGGGCCGCGATGATCGGTCGCACGGTGCGCGTACCGCTGCTCGGTCGCGAGATTCCCGTGGTCGCGGATTCGTTCGTCGAGCGCGACTTCGGCACCGGAGCGGTCAAGATCACGCCGGCCCACGATCCCCACGACTTCGAATGCGGCCGGCGTCTCGGTTTGCCCTCGATCAACATTCTGAAGCCCGACGCGACGCTGAACGAGAACACCGGGCCCTACGCCGGGCTGCCCGTCGACGAAGCACGGCGCCGCGTGCTGGAAGATCTCGAACGCGCGGACCTGCTCGCCGGCACCCGTGAGCACGCCCACGAAGTTCCGCACTGCGAACGCTGCGACACCATCGTGCAGCCGCTGCTCTCCGAGCAATGGTTCGTCCGCACCGAACCGCTCGCGCGCCCCGCGATCGAGGCCGTGCGAAGCGGCCGCGTGCGATTTCATCCGAAGAGCTGGGAGAACACGTACTTCCACTGGATGGAGAACATTCGCGACTGGGCGATCTCGCGGCAGCTCTGGTGGGGGCATCGGATTCCTGCCTGGCGCTGCGAGGAGTGTGCGCAGTGGACGGTGTCGGTCGACGATCCCGATCGCTGTCACGCCTGCGCGAGCCCGCGCATCGTGCAGGAGAGCGACGTCCTCGACACCTGGTTCTCCAGTGCGCTCTGGCCCTTTTCGACCCTCGGCTGGCCCGACGACACGCCCGAGCTGCGCGCGTTCTACCCGACCGACGTCCTCTCGACGGCCTTCGACATCATCTTCTTCTGGGTCGCGCGGATGATCATGATGGCCCTTCACTTCACCGGCGAGGCGCCGTTTCGCGACGTCTACATCCATCCGCTCGTGCGCGACGAGAAGGGTCGCAAGATGTCGAAGTCGAAGGGCATCGGCATCGACCCGATGGACATCATCGAGGGCTACGGCGCGGACGCGATGCGCTGGACGCTGACCTCGCTCGCGGCGCAGGGTCGCGACATCCGCTTCGGCACGCAGGTGCTCGAGGGCGGGCGCGCGTTCGTGACCAAGCTCTGGAACGCCTCTCGTTTCGCGCTGATGAACCTCGGCGACTTCGTGGCCGACGCGGCGCCGCCGCCGGCCCGGCGCGGTCTGTACGATCGCTGGATTCGCACGCGCCTCGATTCCGCGCTGCACGAAGCGCATGCCGCGCTCGACGAGTTTCGTTTCAACGATGCGGCTTCTGCGCTCTACCGATTCGTCTGGGGCGAACTCTGCGACTGGTACATCGAACTCGCCAAGCCTGCGCTCGCCTCCGGCGATGCGTCGCAGCGCGCGTCGACGCAGGCCACGCTGGTCGAAACGCTGCGCGGCGCACTGCTCGGGCTGCATCCCGTGATGCCGTACGTGAGCGAGGAGATCGCGGCCGCGCTGCCCGGGGCCGACGGCCGGTCGTTGCTGGAGAGTCGCTATCTCACGCCTGCGCCGGCGCTCTCGGCCGACGAGGCGGCGGAGATGGGTCTGTTCGCGAACGTGGTCAGCGCGGTGCGCGTGGTTCGCGGCGAGCTCGGTGTGCCACCGACCGCGCGCCTGCGACTGGTCTTTCCGGAACGCGCGCGAACGCTGGTCGGCGCCCACGAGGTGGCGCTTCGGGCACTGACGGGTGCCGGCGAACTCGCGGTCGGTGAGATCGCGCCCTCGGGCACGGCAGCGGTGACGAACGTCGGCCCCTTCGACGTCGCCGTCGAACTCGATGATCCGAAGTTTCTCGCCGACGAACTGCGCCGGCTGGACAAAGTGCTCGTGCAGACCGAGCAAGATCTCGGGCTGGTGCGCAAGAAGCTGGCCAACCCGCAGTTCGTCGCGCGCGCAAACCCCGAGCTGGTCGAAGCCGAGCGTGAGAAGGAACGGCGGCTCGCCGAGCAGCACGAAGCGACCCGCGAGCGTGCCGCGCGTCTGCGTCCGCTCGTTTCGACCGCGGGCTCATGAGCCTCTCCGTTCGTCACCCTCCGAGCGCCACCTTCGAGCCGCTGCTCACGCGCGCGCTCGACGAAGATCTCGGCGCCGGCGACGTGACGAGTGCGCTCGTCTTTTCGGCCGACGAGACGGGCCGCGCGATCCTCGAGGCGCGTGAGCCGCTTCGTGTTTGTGGTCTCGCGATCGCGTGCGCCGTCTTCGAACGCGTCGATCCCGACCTCGTGATCGAACGTCACCAGAGGGACGGCGACGACGTCGAGGCCGGCCGCGCGCTGCTCGCGATCTCCGGACGGCTTCGCTCGCTGCTCGCTGCGGAGCGAACGGCGCTCAACTTCCTCGGCCGAATGTCCGGCGTCGCGACGCAAACCCGCTGCTTCGTGTCGGCGATCGCGGGCACGGGCGTCGCGATCGTCGACACGCGCAAGACGATTCCGGGCTGGCGTGTGCTCGACAAGTACGCCGTCTCCGTCGGCGGTGGCGTCAATCATCGAATGGGCCTCTTCGACGGGATCCTGCTCAAGGACAACCACTGCGCGGCGGCCGGCGGCGTGCGCGATGCGGTGACGCGTGCGCGTTTCGCCGCGCCGCCGCAGCTTCGCATCCAGGTGGAAGTCGAATCGGTCGCCGACGCGCTGGCGGCGATCGAGGCCGGCGCCGATTTTCTGCTGCTCGACAACCGGACTCCCGGCGAGTTGCGCGAGATCGCCGCGGCCGCCGGAACGCGCGCGCTGCTGGAGGCCTCCGGCGGAGTGACGCTTTCGAACGTGCGCGAGATCGCGAGCACCGGCGTTCACCGAATCTCGATCGGCGCGCTGACGCACTCCGCGCCGAATGCCGATCTCGCGCTCGAAGTCGTCCCCGCGCCTGCGAGGGACGCGCGTTGACCACCGGCGCTCCGGGATACGGACCGGGTCCCGGTGCCGCGGCCGTGCTCTCCGCGTTGCGCGAACCGCCGGCCGATGCGAACGCGTCGTGCTCGGGGGCGCTGCTCGCCGAACGGCTCGGCGTTTCGCGTGCGCAGATCTGGAAGCACGTCGAGTCTCTTCGAGCGCTCGGCTACGCGATCGAAGGCGAGCCGGGCGGCGGCTATCGCCTGCTCGGCGCGCCCGATCGGCTCTACCCCGAAGAGATCGCGCACGGCCTCGCAACGCGCTGGCTGGCCCGCCGGGTGGTCGCCTTCGAGAGCACGGATTCGACCAACCGCGTGGCCCTCGAGCTGGCCCGCGAGGGTGCGGCGCATGGCACGACGGTGGTCGCCGAGGGACAAAGCGCGGGCCGCGGCCGACTCGGACGCAGCTTCTTCTCGCCGTCCGGCGTCAACCTCTATACCTCCGTGCTCTTGCGACCGGGCCTCGACCTCGCCGAGGCGCCGACCCTGATCCTCAGCAGCGGGGCTGCGGTGGCCGAAGTCGTCGCCGAAACGGTCGGCGACCCCGCGCGGGTCGAACTCAAATGGCCGAACGACGTGCTCGTCGACGGTCTCAAGACCTCCGGCATCCTGATGGAACTCGGCGCCGAAGCCTCGCGCGTGGCCTTCGTGGTGCTCGGCATCGGGGTCAATCTGAACGTCGATCGAGAAGAGTTTCCGGACGAGTTCCGATCCGTTGCCACCAGCCTGCGCAGCGCGACCGGGCGCACGATCGACCGTCCGGCTTTCGCGCGCCGGATGTACCATGGCCTCGAGACGGCGCTCGATGCTCATGCCGCCGGTGGTTTCGCAGCCGTGCGACCCCGTTTCGAGCGCCATTTCCGGATGCGGGGCCGTCCGGTCGAGGTACGGGAGATGGGCGGGCGCGAGGGGACGATCGAAACCGCGGGCATTTGTCGCGGGATCGACGACGACGGGGCGCTCCGCGTCGAGCGCAGCGACGGCTCGATCGCGCGCATCGTCGCGGGCGACGTGACGCTGCGTCGGCCCGCGGATGGCGCGGAACGCGCCGAGGCGAACGGTCGCGAGTGAAACGCAAGCGTCGTGTGCGACGCGAGAGGAGCGAGATCGTTCGATGACGGACTCGACGCTGCTCGTGATCGACATCGGCAACACCAACGTCACGCTCGGCGTCTACCGATCCGATGCGTCGGGCGCGCGACTCCTGCATCACTGGCGGACCGGCAGCCACCGTGACCGCACCTCCGACGAAGTCGGAATCGTGTTACGGGCGCTCTTCGAGCAGGGCGGATTGCGGCCGTCGGAAATCACGGACGGCATCGTGTCCTGCGTCGTGCCGCCGCTGCTGCCGATCTGGGAACGAGTCTGCGAGAAACTCTTCGAACGCGCTCCGCTGGTGGTGGGCCCCGGCATTCGGACGGGCATGCCCGTGCGGTACGAGAACCCGCGCGAAGTCGGCGCGGATCGCATCGTCAACTCGGTGGCCGCCTACGAACTGTTCGGGGGTCCGATCATCGCCGTCGATTTCGGCACGGCGACCACCTTCGATGTGGTGGGTAAAGGCGGGGCCTATCTGGGCGGCGTCATCGCGCCGGGAGTGAATTTGTCGCTCGACGCCCTGCACGCGGCGGTGGCGAAGCTGCCGCGCATCCGCGTCCGCCG
>CAZDHU010000038.1:0-8711 GCA_964505355.1 uncultured Myxococcaceae bacterium
CGGCAGTTGAAGAGGTTGTCCATTTCGATCCCGAGCACCACGGCGAGCTGGCCATCCTCGATCACCGCGCGGGCCTGCGCCGGCGTGGTGACGATGCGGAACCAGCCGCGGCCGGCGCCGCCGTTCAGTTGATCGATGTACTTCTCCAACCGGTACGCCTCGTCGAGCTGAGCGTCGATCGCGGCCATTCCGTCGTCGCAGTCCGTGCCCCGCATGCGCTTGTTGGTCCGACACAGGGCTTCGTTGTTGACCGCCAGCATCACCATCAACCGCATGCCGCCGCGCCACGCGCGCTCGAGCCACACGTGATAGGCCTGCTGATGCGTCGTCGAGTTCCATGTGGGCCAGCCGTTGAAGATCGGCGCGCCGAGGTTCGACTCCGCTCCCGTGAGCAGATGGTCGCCACCATCCTTCGTGCCGACGCCCACCGCATCGGATCCGTCCCCGAGGATCGTGTGATCGCCGTGCCAGAGACCGCGGCCGCAGTCCGGGCCGAGGAAGGACGGGCAGGTCGGTGACACGAGTTCGTTGCCCTTGCGGTCGACGAGGTCGAGGTCGGTGCCGTAGTCCTGCTTCAGCGCTTCGTTGACGCCCCCGACCGGGTCGAACGCTTTACCCGAAAACACACCGCCGCCGTGCGCGAGATCCGTGAAGAGATGAACGTGAAGATCGGCGAAACCGCGCAGCGGTGACGCCGGCGGACTCGGAGGCGGTGACCATCCTGCTGTCGGTTCGGCGATCGGTTCGATCTTCGCGCACATGCCCGAAGCGGTGACGTACCCGATGCCGCCGACAGGGGAGGTCGAACACGTGCAGTCGCCGCTACAGCCCGGCACCTCCGTGAGCCCGGCCTCGCACGGCGGCATGAAGTAGACCGCGATTTCGTCCCCGCAGCAGGCGCGCTGACCGAGGCCTCCGCACGCCGACGTCGCGACACAGAAGCCGCTCGACTCGACGCCGGGCAGCGAGTTCGCGCATCGCCCCTGATTCGGAAGCGGCACCTCCGCGGATTGGCCCCAGCAGGCCGGTCCGCCCTCGAAGAAGCAACAGGCCCGCTCGCCCGGATCACCACACGGCGTCACGGCCTCGCAGATGCCGTCGGACTGGATGCCGGGCAGCGAGTTCGAGCACTGGCCCGAGTTGGGCTGCGGGGTCACGGCAAGGCCGTCCTGGCAGTCGCCGAAATCCGATTCGAAGAGACAGCACGCGCGCTGGTTCAAGCCGCCGCAGGGCGTGACGGGTACGCACATGCCGCTCGACTGGATGCCGGGGGCGAGGTTCGTGCACTGGCCGGAATTGGCCTGCGGCACCTGGTTGAGCCCGCCGCCACATCCGCCGAACGCGAAGCCGTTCTCGCCGACGCAACACGCGCGTTCATTCGTTCCACCGCACGGGGTTGCCGGGGCGCAGACGCCGCTCGACTGGATGCCGGGCAGCGAGTTCGCGCACTGGCCCGAATTGGGTTGCGGGAGCTGCACGAGTCCGTCGCTACATCCGCCGAAGGTGAAGCCGTTTTCACCGACGCAGCACGCGCGCTGTCCGTTCGCGCCGCAGGGCGTGACGGGCACGCACATGCTGCTCGACTGGATGCCGGGCAGCGAGTTCGAACACTGGCCGGAGTTGGCCTGGGGCACGGCGTTGAGTCCGCCGCCGCATCCGCCGAAGGTGAATCCGTTCTCGCCGACGCAGCAGGCGCGCTGGTTCACGCCGCCGCAGGGCGTGACGGGCACGCAGATGCCGCTCGACTGAATGCCCGGCGCGAGGTTTCCGCACTGGCCGGAGTTGGCCTGCGGCACCTGGTTGAGACCGCCACCGCATCCGCCGAAGGTGAATCCGTTTTCGCCGACGCAGCAGGCGCGCTGGTTCGCGCCGCCGCAGGCCGTGACGGCCGCGCAGACGCCGTTCGACTGAACTCCCGGCAGCCAGTTCGAGCACTGGCCCGAGTTGGGTTGCGGGAGCTGCACGAGCCCCAGGGTGCAGGCGCCGAACGCCGACTCGCCGCTGCAGCACGCGCGCTGGCCGGCGGATCCGCACGGCGTGATCGGTACGCACACCCCGCTCGACTGCACGCCGAGGCTCGAGTTCTTGCAGTACCCGCTGTTGGCCTGGGGGATCTCGTTGAGTCCGTTGTAACAGCCGCCGAACGAAAAGCCGTCTTCGCCGACGCAGCACGCGCGCTCGAACGCGTTGCCGCAGGACGTCTGCGCGACGCAGATCGCGCTGGCCTGAATGCCAAACGGGTTGAAGCCGCTGCACAGCCCGGCGTTGGGATAGGGAACCGTGACCGCGTTCGAGTAACAGCCGCCGAACGGGAATCCGTTCTCGGCCACGCAGCACGCGCGCTCGCCCGGGTTGCCGCAGAGGGCGCTGGCGGAAGACGGCAGCACCGCGAGCCCGAACGCGAGCAGCGCGAGAACCGGTCCGCGGACCCGCGCGAAGGCATTCGGGAGCAGACGAGCGGGGAGCGTGGTCGGGAGCATTCGTTTCCTCTCGATCGATTCGGGCAGAGGTGCGGGGGGCAGTGTCTGTGAGTGGTCGGTGGAGGGCAAACGTCGCACCCCCTCGCCGCGAAGTGCCGGGAGGCGAGCCGCCGGGCGCTGTGCCGCGGACCCGGTTGCTCTATCAATGCGACGTTCTGGCCGGCCGGTTCGTGCTGGTTTCGGCCTGACTTTCGCTGTTTCAGAGGGTGCGATTCGGTTCTCTCGCGACGCGATCGTTCACGCCGCGATGCGCGAGGCCGTCGTGAGATGCTCGCTGGCGCGGACCGGCGTCGTCGCGCGTCTCGTCACCGAGGAGCAGGAGACGCCCATGAACGGGGACGATGCCGTGATTCCCGAGATCGACCCCGCGATCACCGGCGAGATGC
Source organism: uncultured Myxococcaceae bacterium (assembly GCA_964505355.1). Lineage (GTDB taxonomy): Bacteria > Myxococcota_A > UBA9160 > UBA9160 > UBA9160 > CAZDHU01. Next base: position 2,867 of record CAZDHU010000038.1, read on the forward strand.
GTGTGTTGCGCGATGCCGCACGCACGTTCGCGACCGAGGTGATGCGGCCGGCCGGACTCGAACTCGACGCGATGCGCGCGAAAGACGTGGTGGCCCCGGGTTCGATGCTGTTCCGGGTGCTGCGCGAAGCGTCGGCGCTCGGCTACACGCGTCTCTCCGGTCCGGCCGCTCTCGGCGGACTCGGCCTCCCTCCGCTCGCGAGCGCGGTCGTCCTCGAAGAACTCGCCTGCGGAAGCATCGGGCTCACCGCGAGCCTGTTCTTGTCCGCGACGACCGCCAGCGTTGCGTTGTTGACCGGTCGTCCCGAGGCGATCGAAGCCTTCGCCATTCCGTTCTACCGCTGCGAAGACGCGTCCATCCGCGGCTGCTGGGCCGTCACCGAGCCCGATCACGGTTCCGACACGCTCGGTGTGATGCGGCCCGAACTCGCGGTGCGCGCGGCGGGGCAGGTGACGGCGCGCCGCGACGGAGAGGGCTGGCGGTTGCGCGGTCAGAAGTCGGCATGGGTTTCGAATGGACCGATCGCGACGCACGCGATGCTGAACGTGCATCTCGAGCCGCACTCCAGCATGGCCCGGGGCGGCGTCTGCCTGCTCGCGCTCGATCTCCCGGGCGTCTCGCGCGGACCCGCGCTGGAGAAGCACGGCGTGCGGTCGCTTCCGCAGGGAGAGCTCTTCTTCGACGACGTGCGCGTTCCGGGCTGGGCCATGGTGGTCGAGGCCGATGCATTTCCCGCCTTCATGGAACACCACCTCGCCGCCTTCAACGCGGGCGTCGGTGTGATCGCGACCGGGCTCGCCCGCGCGGCCTTCGAAGCCGCGCTCGTCTACAGCGGCGAACGCGTTCAGGGCGGCCGGCCGATCCGCGAACATCAGTCCGTTCGGGCCCGGCTGTTCGAGATGTATCAGCGCGTTCGGGCGTCGCGCGCACTGGCTCGCGAGGTCTGGAGTCACAACCTCGGGCAGATCACGTCCGGCGGGCCTCCACGGCTCGCGGACTCGATCGCGGCGAAGGTGTTTTGCACCCGCGCGGCACTCGAGGTCGCGACGCTCGCCGTGCAGATCCACGGCGGCAGCGGGCTCGCAGCCGGGACGCCCGTCGAAATGTTTCTGCGGGACGCCACCGCGATGACGATCGCCGACGGAGAGAACGCGTATCTCTCGCAGATCGGAGCGTCGTTGCTGTAGCAGGGAGGGGCCATGTCCGACGGCATCGAGCAGCGACTCCGGCGACTCGAAGACCGCGTGCAGATCGAAGAACTGCGGGCCGACTACTGCATCCTCGTCGACGACCGCCGCTTCGACGAACTCGTCGACACCCGCTTCACGGTCGACGCGGTCTGCGAGTTCAGAACGCGAAACGGAGCGCCACCGATGATCTCGCGAGGCCGCGACGAGATCCGGCGCTTCTTCTTCGAGGTGGTCGACCGACTGCTCGGGCAGATGTCTCACACCACGCACGACCATCGGATTTCGATCGAGGGTGATCGTGCGTCGGGCGATTGCCGCTTCGAGCTGACCGCGATCGATGCCGCGGCCGGTGCCGCCGTGGTCGGCGCGGGCCACTACGTCGATCACTACCGCCGCGTCGGGGATCGCTGGTGCTACGAAGCGCGCCGGGCCGATCTCGTGCATCTCGCTCCGCTCGCCGAGGGCTGGGCGAAGCGCCCGTTCATCGCCGCGCTGGCCGGCGGGCGCTGATTCGCGAAAGGAGGGTTCGATGGAGTTCGCCGAGCTGCTGGGGATTCGTCGTTCGATCCGTTTCTTCGATCCCGATCGACCGGTCGAGCGCGAGAAGGTGCAAAAAATCCTCGAAGCGATGCGCATCGCGTCCTGTGCGATGAACGCGCACTGGTTGCGCTGTGTGGTGGTGCAGCGCGACGAACTCGATCCCGCGACCTTCGAAACGCTGAAGCTCCCGGTCGCGGGCGTGATCATGGAACTCGCCCCGGTGCACCTCTACTGCTTCGGCGACCTCTCGGTGATTCCGCGCGACCGCGGCGCGAGCCCGAAGCAATTGATCGACGTCGGAGCCCTGGCACCGAGCCACGGCTGGACGCATCGCTTCGTCGACGAGTTCGTCTGGCCGCAACTGCTCGAGCCGCTGAGCCAGAGCCCCGGCTATCCGGTGGCGATGGCCTTCGACGACGGCGGCTGCGCGACACAGGGCCTGCTGATGGCATTCGATCTCGGGCTCGGGGCCTGCTGGACCGCCTTCGACGCGGAGGCGGCGAAGCGCGCATTCGGGATCCCCGACTCCTGGATTCCTCACTACGTGATGAACGTCGGCTACCCGCTCGAATCGCGTGAAGCCGGCGGGCAGCGCCCGCGTCCCGCCTTCGAATCGCTCTATTTCGACGGTCACGCGAGCCGGCCGTTCCGGCGCGATCCCGCGGTGGTGAAAGAACTCGAAGAGGCGCACCTGCTGCAGGCTCCGGCACCGCTTCCCGGGCGCAAGGACGAGCTGCGTGCGCTCGCGCGCAGGCTCGGGCTGCGCGAGTAGTGCTGGAGATCGCCGCCACCGAAGACTTCGCGAGCGTGCGCGCGTGGGAGGCCGGCCTGCGCGAGCAGTGGGGCGGGGATCCGTTCGCGGAGGATCCTGAAAAACTCGATTCGCTCGCGCGGTTCTGTCGGTTCACGAGTCAGGATCCCGACGCGCTGCTCGCCTTCTGCTTTCTGCGACGCCGCGAAACCGGCGAGCGTTTCGCGAGCGTCAAACGGCGCGAGGCTCTGATGAAACGACTCGACGCGTGGCAGGCCGAGTCGGGATGGAAGGGCATCGAGGCGCGGCGGCGCCGAAATCACGTCGCGTCGTTTCTCTCGCACAACGGCGTCCTGCTCTGACGCGCGACGCGAATCGCGCTATGGAACCACGCCGGCCCCTCGCGGGCCGATCGCTCGCCGGGCGCGAACGTTGCCGCGACCCAATGCAGCCGGAGGATCGGATGGATCTCTCTTACGGACCCGAGTACGAAACGTTTCGCGCCACGCTGCGCGCGTTTCTCGAAGCGAATCGCGAGCGCGCACCGCGCGGCAGCATCGTCACCGCGGCCGGTGGCAGCAAGGATCCCGCGATTCTCGGCTGGCAGCGTTTGCTGATCGAGCACGGCTATGCGGCGCGCACGATCCCGAAGGCGTACGGCGGCTACGGCGCCGAAACCGACATCCTGAAGCGCGTGATCATCGACGAAGAGTTCGCGCGGGCCGGGCTCTCCGCCGGGATCGGCGGCCAGGGGCCGGAGATGCTGGTGCCGACGCTGCTCGAGCACGGCAGCGAAGAGCAGAAGCAGCGCTGGATTCGGCCCACGATCCACGGTGACGTGGTCTGGTGTCAGGGCTATTCCGAGCCGAACGCGGGCAGCGATCTCGCCAACGTGCAGACGAAGGCCACGGAAGACGGCGACCACTTCGTGATCAACGGCCAGAAGATTTGGACCACCACCGCGCATCTCGCCGACATGATGTTCGGCCTGATCCGCACCGAACCCCGCGAGAGCAAGCACGGCGGACTCTCCTATCTGCTGATCCCGATGACGACGCCGGGGATCGAGGTCCGGCCGCTCGGCACGATGACGGGTCGAGCGGAGTTCAACGAGGTGTTCTTCACCGACGTGCGCGTGCCGAAGTCGAGCGTGGTCGGCAAACGCGGCGAGGGCTGGAAGATCGCCAACACCACGCTGAAGCACGAGCGCAACATGCTCGCGTCGTCGGGTACGCTCGAATCCTCCTTCGCCCGCCTGGTCGAGCTGATGAAGACGGAGCGGCGCGACGGAGGCCGTGCGATCGACGATCCCGTGCTGCGCGACCGGCTGATGCGACTCGAGGCCCGCGTCCTCGCCGCCCGGTATCACTCGCTGCGGATGCTGACGTGCAGTCTGCGCCAGCAGTTTCCGGGCGTGCCGGGCACCTCCGAGGGAGCCTCGATGCTCGTCACCAAGCTCTCGGGGTGCGAGCTCTCGCATCAGATCGCTGCGCTCGCGATCGACGCGATGGGCGAGTTCGGCGTGCTCTACGACGGCGCGAAGCACGTGCGCGCCTTCGGCATCTGGGAGTTCCAGTACATGTTTTCGCTGGGGCTGATCATCGGCGGTGGCACCGCACAGATTCAGAAGAACATCATTTCCGAGCGCGGGCTCGGCATGCCGCGCGAGCCGAAGTTCGTGAAGCCCGCCGTCGCAGGCGGATCGGTCGGGCGAGAGACGACGACCGGAGGGCCGCGCTGATGGACTTCGGTCTTTCCGACGAGCAGAAGCTCCTGCAGCAGACCGTGCGCGGCCATCTCGCCGAGTTCGTTCCGACCGCGCGCGTGCGCGAGATCATGGCGACGCCGACGGCGCACGACGCGAAGCTCGAGGACGGCCTCGCCGAGCTCGGCACGACGGGCGTGCTGATCGCCGAAGCACACGGCGGCAGCGGACTCGGCCTGCTCGACGCCGCGCTGATCAGCGAAGCGCTCGGTCACGGCGCGACGCCCGCGCCGTTTCTCGCGACCAGTGTGATGGCGCCGATCGCGCTCGCGGCGGGAACGAAGGCGCAGCAGGCCGCCTTCTTGCCGCGCATCGCGAGCGCACGGTGCCGCGCCGGCATCGCATTCAGCGAGCAGGTGTCGCGTCGCGCGGAGGCGGGGCTCACCGAATCGGGGGGCCGGCTCCGCGGAACGTCGCTCTTCGTGATCGATGCCGGCGCTGCGGACGTCTTTTTGGTGGCGCTCGACGCAGATCGCATCGCGATCGTGCCGCGCGATGCGAAAGGCCTCGCCATGACGGGCCTCTCGACGGTCGACCAGACGCGGCGGATCGCGGAGCTGATCTTCGACGACGTCTCGCCCGCGGACTGGGTCGGCGGCCCGCAGGGCGTACCCCGACTGGTCGAGCGGGTGATCGCCGCGGGACGCATCGCGATCGCGGCCGACGTGCTCGGTGCCTGCGGTCGCGCGATCGAGATGGCCGTCGCGTACGCGATGCAGCGTGAACAGTTCGGCCGCCCGATCGCCACCTTTCAGGCGGTGAAGCACCTCTGCGCCGAGATGGTCGCCGAGCTCGAGCCGGCGCGCGCGCTGGTCTGGTACGCGGCGCACGCATTCGACGAAGGGTCGCCGGACGCCGCGCAAATGGCGCGCCACGCGAAGGCGCATCTGTGCGAGATCGGTACCGCGATCGTGCGCACGGCGACCGAGGTGCACGGCGGGATCGGGTTCACCAGCGAGTGCGACCTGCATCTCTGGTTCAAACGCGTGGGTCTCGATCGGCAGTTGCTCGGGAATCCGGAGATCGTTCGCGCCGAGGCGGCTGCGTGTCGGGGATTCTGAGCCTCTCGCGTTCGTCGCGTCGCGCGGCCCCGCGGACCCTCGCCGCGGTCGCGTGCCTCGACGGCCGTGCGGCGCGACCGATCACACTCTGAGCACGAGTCCCGCCCGCACCTGCGACCCCGCGACCACGCACTTCGGCCGCATCGACCAGCTGCGCGGATTCGCTGCGCTCGCGGTCGTCGTCTGCCACTGCGCGGGTTCGGCCGAGCGCGTGATCGCGCATCGCGAAGGCCAGCCGTGGTCGGGGTTCGTGCAACTGCTCGGCTGGGGTTATCTCGGCGTTCCGCTCTTCTTCGTGATCAGCGGGCTCTGCATCCACCTGCCGTCGGCGCGCGTGATCGCGGCGACGGGCCGCTTTGAACCGGACTGGCCGCGTTTCTTTCGACGTCGATTCTGGCGTCTGTACCCGACCTACTTCGTCGTGTTCGTGATCGCGGCGCTGCTTTCGTACGCGGTTCGCGGTGCGTTCGCGACCGGCGCATGGGGCGCACTCGCGCAGGTGTTTCTCGTGCACGTGTTTCATCCCGCGACCTTCGAC
>CAZDHU010000039.1:0-31688 GCA_964505355.1 uncultured Myxococcaceae bacterium
CCGGTCGTCGTGCGCGCGCCGGAGCGCGACGACGCGCCGGTCGATGCCGAGAGGCTCACCGCGTCCGAACGGATCGCGGTCGGCGCGAGCAGCGTGCAGATCGATCTGAGCGCCGGAGCGCAACTCGCCGAATATCACCGCACGCTGCGGGCCCCGCTCTGGCTCGCCGCGGGATCGTTCGGGACCGTGCTCGCGAGTCTTCTCGCCGCAACGCTCGTGTCTCGCTCCTTCCGGCTGTCCTCCCTCGTCGAAGCGCGCACCCGCGAACTCGACGTCGTGCAGGCCGCGCGCCAGCGTGACGCGGCCGAGCTGCGCGACACGGAAGAGCGCTTTCGCATCCTCGTCGAAGGCGCGCGCGGTCACGCACTCGTCTTGCTCGATGCGGCGGGGCGGGTGCAGTCCTGGAATCTCGCGGCGGAGCGCCTCTTCGGCTGGAAGGAGTCGGAAATCCTCGGCCGCCCGGCGACGATCTTCGACGACGAGGCCGGTACGCTCGGCCACACGCTCGATCTCGCGCGCGTACAACGCCACATGTTCGGCGAAGGCACCATCGTCCGGTCGGACCGCAGCACGCGGCAGGCCGAGCACGTCGCGACGGCACTGGTTCACGCGGACGGATCGCTGCGCGGATTCGCGCTGGTCAGTCGCGACGTGACGGAGCGATTCCGACAGGAGCAAGAGATTCGCCGGCTGAACCGTGAACTCGAAGACCGCGTCCGCGAACGAACGGCAGAACTCGAAAGCGCGAACCGCGAGCTCGAGGCCTTCTCGTATTCCGTCTCGCACGATCTGCGGGCCCCGCTGCGCGCGATCGACGGGTTCGCGCGAATCCTCGAAGAGGACGTCGGGACCTCGCTCGGTGCCGATGCCACGCGCTGCGTCGAGACCATCCGCCGCAGCGCGAGGCAGATGGGTACCCTGATCGACGATCTGCTGGCGTTTTCGCGTCTGACGCGGCAACCGCTGCAGCGAACGACCGTCGACGTCGTCGCGCTGGTGAACGATTGCTGGGCGAGCCTCGCGCAGGATCGAGAAGGGCGGGCCATCGAGTTCTCCGTCGCCGACCTGCCTCGGTGTCGCGCCGATGCCGCGATGCTGAAGCAGGCCTTCGGCAACCTGCTCGCGAACGCGATCAAGTTCAGTCGACCCCGCGAGCTCGCGCACGTCCGAGTCTTCGCCGACCGGGCTGCCGACGGGGGCGCGATTTACGGTGTTTCGGACGACGGTGTCGGCTTCGATCCCGCGTACGCCGACCGGCTGTTCGGAGTCTTTCAGCGCCTGCATCGCCAGGACGAATTCGAGGGAACCGGTGTGGGGCTCGCGCTCGTCGATCGGATCGTTGCGCGCCACGGAGGGCGCGTGTGGGCGGAATCGGAACCGGGGAAGGGGGCGATCTTCCGCTTCACCCTCGGCAGGAGTGAGGCATGAACGCGTCGGCCCCCGATCTCTTGCTGGTCGAGGACGATCCGCACGACCTCGAACTCACGATGCGCGTCTTCCGCCGGCATCAGCTCGCGGATCGCGTGCGTGTCGCGCGCGACGGCGCCGAGGCGATCGCGATGCTGCTCGGGCCGGGGTCGCCCCCGATTCCACGCGTCGTGCTGCTGGATCTTCATCTGCCGAAGGTGACGGGCATCGACGTGCTGCGCGCGATTCGGGCCGACGAGAGGACGCGATCGATGCCCGTGGTGGTCGTCACCTCGTCGCGCGAACACACGGATCTACGCGAATGCTATCGGCTCGGGGTCAACAGCTACGTCGTCAAGCCCGTCGAGTTCGAGCAGTTCAGTGCGGCGATGGAGGAGGTCGGTCTCTACTGGCTGGCACGCAACGAGCCACCGCCGAAGGAGGTGCGGGTTTCATGACGGAAGCGCTGCACGTGCTGGTCGTCGAAGACAGCCCCGACGACGTGTCCTTGATGACGAAAGAGCTCGAACGTGCGGGGTTCGAGATCGACGTCGTCGTGGTCTCGAACGCCGACGAGTATCGACGTGCCCTCGATGCCCCTGTCGACGTCGTGCTCAGCGACTACAGCCTGCCGGGATTCGGTGCCCGCGAAGCGCTGCGCGTCCTGCGCGAGGAGCGACAGAGTGATCTTCCGTTCCTGATCGTGACGGGCAGCGTGGGTGAAGAGGAGGCGGTGGCCGGCATGCGGGCCGGCGCGGACGACTATTTATTGAAGGATCGACTCACCCGGCTCGGCGAAGCCGTGCGGCATGCCGTCTCGGCGCATCGCGCTCGCGCGCAAAGTCGGAGTTTCGAAGAGCGTCTGCGCCGCAAAGAAATCGAGCTGCTGCACGCGCAGAAGCTCGAAGCCGTCGGGAGGCTCGCCGGCGGCGTGGCGCACGACTTCAACAATCTGCTGACCGCGATGATGGGCGCGGTCGAGCTGCTCAAGGGATCGCCCGCGCTCACCGCCGCGGACTGCGAGGCACTCGAAGAGATCGAAGGGGCGTCGCAGCGCGCGGCGATGCTGACCCGGCAGTTGCTCGACTTCAGCCGGCAGCGGCCGATCGACGCTGCGGATCTCGATCTGAACGAAGTCGTTGCCGACCTCCAGTATCTGGTGACACGCCTTGCCGGGCCGCGCGTTCGTGTGGAGACCACGCTCGACCCGGAAGCCGGTCCCGTGCATGCCGATCGCGGGCAGATCGAGCAGGTGCTGATGAACCTCGCGGCGAATGCGCGCGATGCGATGCCCGAGGGAGGAACGATCGAGGTCGAGACGGCCGCCGAAGGAAGTGCAGCCGAGGCCGGCGCGATGGTGAGGCTCACCGTGCGCGATTCGGGTACGGGCATCGACGCCGAAACGCAGCGCCGCATCTTCGATCCGTTTTTCACCACCAAGCCGGCGGGCGAGGGGACCGGGCTCGGGCTCTCGACGGTGCGCGACATCGTGAGTCGCGCGGGGGGAACGATCGAGGTCGAAAGCACGCCGGGTGCGGGTACGGCATTTCATCTCCGATTCCCGCGTGTCGGCGCGCCGCAGATCGTGCGGCCGCCCGCCGGGCCAACCGCGCCGCATCGCTCGCTCGCGGTGGTGCTCGATCAGGATGCCGCCGTCCGACAGGTCGTCTGCCGGCTCCTCGAACACGCCGGGGTTCGGGCCGTCGAGGCCCGCGATCCCGGCGAAGTGATCGCGGCCCTGCAGAATCACGTCGTCGACCTGCTGGTCGCCGAGCTTTCCGTCGCGGGTGTCGACGGACGCTCGCTGGCGACCGATCTTGCCCGCGAGCGGCCCTCGCTCGGTGTGGTGCTGATCTCCGGTGATCACGCGCCCGACGACGAAGAGAAGCGGCGCCTCGGTGGCCTGCGCATCGTGCAGAAACCGTTCAGCGCACGCGAGTTCATGCAGGCGGCGCTGGAAGTGATCGCGGAGAGACGCGGCACGCTGGAAGGAGATCGATGAGCGAGTGGTTCACGTTGCGCTGGGCCGGAGCGAGTGTCGAGCTGCTCGATCAGCGCCGCCTGCCGGGGGAAGAGATTTATCTCGATCTGATGGAAGTCGAAGATCTCGCGCAGGCGATCGAGTCGCTCGCCGTGCGCGGCGCCCCGGCGATCGGATGTGCCGCGGCGCTCGGGATCGCGCTCGCCGCAATCACCAGCAAGGCCAGCGACGCCTCGTCGTTGCAGGACGATCTCTCGCGCGCGCACGAACGTCTCGCTCGCACGCGTCCGACGGCGGTCAATCTCTTCTGGGCGCTCGGCCGCATGCGCGAGACGGCCGACGCCGCGTTCGCAACGCCGGAGGCGAACGTCGACTCCGTTCGCGCCCGGATCGTCGATGCCGCGCGTGCGCTGGTCGCGGACGACGTCGAAATCTGTCGCGCGATCGGTCGCGCCGGTGCGCCGCTGGTGCCGGAAGGCGCGCGCATCCTCACCCACTGCAACGCCGGCGCGCTCGCGACCGGTGGTTACGGCACCGCACTCGGCGTGGTGCGCGCCGCGCACGAAGCCGGGCGCCGCATCTCCGTGATCGCCGACGAAACGCGCCCCTTCCTGCAGGGCGCTCGCCTCACGGCCTGGGAACTCGCGCGCGACGGCATCCCGGTCACCGTCGTCACCGACAACATGGCCGGTCACCTGATGCAGCGCGGAGAGATCGATCTCGTCGTCGTCGGCGCCGACCGCATCGCCGCGAACGGCGACGTTGCCAACAAGATCGGCACCTACGCCGTCGCCGTGCTCGCAAGGGAACACGGGCTTCCCTTCTACGTCGCTGCACCGCTCTCGACCATCGACCTCGCCACGCCGGGCGGCGGCCAGATTCCGATCGAAGAACGCGCTCGCAGCGAAGTCGTTCGCATCGGCAACCTCGACCTCGTCCCCGCCGGCGTCCCGGTCCGCCACCCCGCCTTCGACGTCACCCCCGCGAAGTTCGTCACCGGCATCATCACCGAAAAGGGCGTCGCGCGAGCGCCGTACGAGACGAGCCTGCGGACGCTGTTCGAGTAGCGGGTCCGCGGCGAGTTCGAGCGACGCGGGTGCGTCGCTGTGGACCGCAAGGCGGGGCACGCCGAGCGCCGGCCAACCGGTTCGAGATCGCGGCAGACGGCACGAAATCCCCGGATCACCCGCGAGTGCGAGGACGATGCTGCGTTCGCCCGCGATCGACGTCGCGTCTCGAAAACCCCCTGCGCATCCCCTGCACATCCCTCGCCGGCAGGCGTGACCGCCGTCACTCGGACTGAAATTCCGCGGGGTCGATACGGACTGGCGAGGGAGGCAGGGCATGGGTCCGAGAATCCTCTGCGTCGATGACGATCGAAATTTGTGCGAGATCCTCGCGCGGGCGCTGCAGCTCGAGGGGTTCGAGGTGTCGCTGGCGCACGACGGTGACGCGGCGGTCGCCGCGGTGCGGCAGCAGGTGCCGGATCTCGTGCTGCTCGATCTGCTCTTGCCGAAGCGCGACGGGTTCGAGGTGCTGGAGGCGTTGCGCGCCGAGGCGGCGAGTGCGGAGACGCCCGTCGTGTTGCTCTCGGGCTGTTCGCGGACGCCGACGTATCGCGAGCGCGCCGAGCGGTTGCGTGCGACGGAGTTTCTGGTGAAGCCGGTGCCGCTCGATCTGCTCGTCGAGACGATGCGAAAGTGTGTCGGGATCGCGGCGCCGCTGCGGGTCGATGCCGGGGCTGCGCGTGTCGCGGGAAGCGCCGGGCCCGGGGCGGTCGCGACCGATCGAGTGCTCGCCGGCGACCTGCGCGAGATGCCGTTTCCCGCTCTTCTTCACCATCTTCACGGGTTGCGCACGAGCGGCGTGCTGTATCTCGAGTCGGGAAAGAAGAAGAAAGCGATTCAGGTGCGCGACGGTCGTCCGGTCGCGGTCAAGTCGAACCTGGTCGACGAATGCCTCGGCAATCGATTGTTTCGCAACGAGCGGATCACGCGTCCGGAGCTGGACGAATCGCTTCGACGTCGGCGCGAGGGCGAGGGGCTGCAGGGCGAGATTCTGGTCGGAATGCGGTTGCTCTCCGAGAAAGAGCTGGCGGAAGCGCTCTTCGAGCAGGCGAACGAGAAACTGTTCGAGATCTTCGGCTGGCGCGCGGGCGCGTTTCGTTTCGAACTCGGTGCGCGTCTCGATTCGGCGAATGCGCTTCCGCTCGAGCGAAGCCCGGCGAATCTGATCCTCGACGGCGTGCGGACGCGATTTCCGCTGGACGTGATCGACGCGCACCTCGCCGCGCTTTCGTCCTGCTATCTCGCGCCGAACGAAAGTCCCTTCTATCAGTTTCAGGACGTCGATCTCGATCCCGGCGAAGACTTCTTGCTGCACGCGCTCGACGGACGCGTTCGTGTCGGCGATCTCGGCGAGCAGGGCGAAGCGACGCGGCGAACGCTCTACGGGTTGCTGATCACCGGGCTGCTCGAACCGCGCGGAAAGGCGATCGCCGAACCCGCGCCACGAGTTCGCGCTGCGGCGAATGCAGCGCCGGCGCCGCGTCCGGCGACGGATCACGATGCCGAGGCCGCGCAGCGGGCCGAGCTGACGGCCATTGCCGAGCGTCTGCGAGGTCGCGGCTTCTTCGAGATTCTGGGTGTCTCCGAAAAAGCGACCGACGACGACGTGCGCCGGGCCTACGTCGAACTCGCCAAACGAACCCATCCCGATCGCTTCGCGGGTTCGAGCGACGCGGTGCGACTTCTCGCCGAGGAAATCTTCGGACTGGTCTCGCGAGCGTACGAAACGCTCGCCGACACGAGTCGCCGTTTCGCCTATCGGATGGAACGTGCCGGAGGCGCGCGCGCTGCCGCGGATCTCGAGGAAGGTCATCGCGCACTCGCGGCAGAGCAACAGTTTCAGCAGGGAGAAGCGAAGCTGCGCCGGCGCGAGTTCGCCGAGGCTGCGAAGTGTTTCGAATCGGCGGCGAAGCTCTATCCCGAAGAAGGCGAATATCTCGCGCACTACGGATACGCGCTGCATCTCTCGACACCGGACGACCCCGAGCGGCTGCTGACGGCGCTGCGGGCCGTCAAGCGCGGCGTGAAGCTCGCGCCCGAGCGGGACGTGCCGCTGCTTCTGCTGGGCAAGCTCTATCTCGCAGCGGGCAAGATCGATCGCGCCGAGCGCGCGCTGGCAAAGGCCGTCGAGATCCGACCCCAATCGGTCGACGCCCTGCGCGAGCTGCGCCTGATTCACATGCGGCGCGAAAAAGAAAAGGGCGTTCTCGGCCGTCTGTTTCGGCGCTGACGGGGCTGCCGGAATCGTGATCCGCGGGATGCGACGCGGGCGCCTTCGACGGCCACGCTTCGCTCCGCGGGTTCGCCGCCGTCTCTCGGCCGCGGCTGCGCAGGATGTTCGCTCCGCCCGGCCATCGAAGGCGCCGTATCGCGTCGTTTCCGGCAACCCGGTCCGTGCGTCGCGCCGCTCGCGGGGGCAGTCCCTGCGTCGTCGCTCCGGGAGAGCACAGGCGCCCGAACGCGCACGGCCCCGGTTGCCCATCCGCGGGCACGTCTCCTAGGCTCGCCCGTCCGTCGAGACCACGGTCGAGGAGACGTCATGGCAGGGCCTTCCCCGCGCGTCAGCGCCGAAGCGATCTGGCTGGATGGCGAGCTGATTCCGTTCGCCGAAGCGAAGGTGCACGTGCTCACGCACACCCTTCACTACGGGCTCGGCGTCTTCGAGGGCATTCGTTGCTATCGCACGGCCGACGGCGGCTCGGCGGTCTTTCGGCTGCGCGAGCACGTGAAGCGATTGCTCGAATCCGCGCACATCAATCTGATGCGCGTTCCGTACGACGCTGCGACGATCGAGCGCGCGATCTTCGACACGCTGCGCGCGAACCATCTGAGCGAGGGCTACATCCGTCCGCTCGCTTTCATCGGGGACGGCGTGATGGGTCTTCATCCTGCCGACAATCCCGTTCGACTCGCGATCATCTGCTGGCCCTGGGGAAAGTATCTGGGCGAGGAGGGCATGGAGCGCGGGATTCGCGCCAAGGTCTCCACCTTCACGCGCCATCACGTGAACGCGAAGATGACCAAGGGCAAGACCTGCGGCGACTACGTGAACTCGATTCTCGCCAAGCGTGAAGCGCTGCTCGACGGCTACGACGAGGCGATTCTGCTCGACGCGCAGGGGCTGGTCTCCGAAGCGAGCGGCGAGAATCTCTTCGTCGTGCGCGACGGCGTGCTCTCGACGCCGTCGCTCGCGACCGTGCTCGAAGGCATCACCCGCTCGACGGTGATGCAGCTCGCCCGAGAATCGGGAGTTTCGTTGCGCGAAGGGCCGATCACGCGCGACGAACTCTACGTCGCGGACGAAGTCTTTCTGACGGGCACCGCGGCCGAGGTGACGCCGGTGCGCGAAATCGATCACCGTCAGATCGGGATCGGGCGCCGCGGCCCGGTGACGAAGCGGCTGCAGGACGCGTACTTCGACGCGGTGCAGGGCAAGTCGCAATCCCACGCGGGCTGGCTCGCACGGCTCTGAGCGGCTGAACGAAGCCGCTTCGGTCGGCGAGTTCTCGCCGGCCTCCCGGCACGACCGGTCCGGCGGCTCGCACCACCGCGAACGTCACCGGCGAAGCCCCGATGCCACGCTGCGGGTTTGCGCGGAGTGCCGCGCGAGGAGTCCCCTCGACGCCGAGCGCCGAGACGCCGCATCTCAAGAGACGCGCCTGACGGGTCGATCCACCCCTCGCTTCGTGTTCGCGCACCGCGCGTTCGGAGGGAATGCGTGCTCGCCATCGTTGGTGCCATCGCCGTGATCGCCTCCGTGATCGGCGGATTCATGATGGCCGGAGGCAATCCCGCGGCGCTCTGGCAGCCGAACGAGCTGGTGGTGATCGTCGGCGCCGCGATCGGCGCGCAGATCATCGCGCAGCCGATGGGCGTGCTGAAGGCGACCGTCTCGCAGCTCGTCGGCGTCATCAAGCCGCTTCCCGGCAAGCAGGACTATCTCGATCTGCTGACGATGCTGGCCCAGCTCTTCAACTTCGCGCGCAAGGAAGGGCTGGTCGGGTTGGAGCCGCACATCAACAATCCGTCCGGCAGCAACATCATCGGCGGCTATCCGAAATTTCTGGCCGACCATCACGCGCTGCACTTCCTGGTCGACAACCTCGAACTGCTCACGTCGGGCACGACGATTCACGCGCACGATTTTCAGGAATTGCTCGAAGGCGACATCGAAGCGCGCCACGAAGAAGAAGAGAAGCCCTCGAAGGTGATCTCTTCGATGGCCGACGCGCTGCCCGGCATCGGCATCGTCGCCGCCGTGCTCGGCATCATCATCACCATGGCGTCGATCGATCAGCCGCCGACGGTGATCGGTCATCACGTCGGCGCCGCGCTCGTCGGAACCTTCCTCGGGATTCTGCTTTCGTACGGGTTCTTTCAGGGGCTCTCGTCGAACATGGCGAACAAGGCCTCGGCGAAGAAGGCGTACCTGGTGGCGCAGATGAACGTGATCGTCTCGATCCAGAAAGGCCTCTCGCCGGCGATCTCGTGCGAGCTTTCGCGACGATCGTTGCCCGAAGACGTTCGGCCGTCGTCCAAAGAACTGACCGAGTCGATTCGCAACAAGAAGTGACGACACGGCGGAGTGTCGCAGGGATCCCGGCATGTCGGACAAGGAGAACGGGACACCGGTCCTGATCATCAAGAAGAAGGGTCACGGGCACGGCGGCCACCACGGCGGCGCGTGGAAAGTGGCGTACGCGGACTTCGTGACCGCGATGATGGCGTTCTTCATGGTGATGTGGCTGGTGAATCAGCGTCCCGAGATTCGCGCCGGGGTCGCCGCCTACATGCAGGATCCGCTCGGCTACGCGGACAAGGTGGGCAAGATCGGAGACGACGGTGCCGGCGGAAACGGACCGAGCGCCGTCGACGGCATGATGCTGGCGCCGGGCTCGAGTCCGCCGGCACCGCCGGCACCACCCGCGCCGAAATCCGTGGCGCCTCCGCAACTGCCCGCACCCACCCGCCCGAAGCTCGAGAGTGCGGCGAAGCAGATCAAGGAATCGCTCACCGGCGTGTCGGAGTTCCGCAAGCTCGGCTCGAACGTGCAGATCACGGTGACTCCCGAGGGCGTTCTGATCGATCTGGTCGAAGACGAAGACACTTCGTTCTACGCGAGCGGCGGAAGGACGCTGTTGCCGGAAGCGGTGGGCATCGTGAGCGCGATCGGCAGCACGATCGCGAACGAGGGGCTGACGGCGATCGTCGAAGGACACACCGACGCCCTGCCGTTCCAGGGCAAGGCCGACTACGGCAACTGGGAACTCTCGACCGACCGAGCGAACGCCGCGCGACGCATCCTCGAACAAAGCGGCGTGACCAGCGCGGATGTCCTCGCGGTGCGTGGTTACGCCGACCGGCGGCCGAAGTATCCCGATCATCCCGACGATCCCCGCAACCGCCGCGTCTCGATCCTCGTTCGCGAGAAGGACGGCGCGGCGCAGGCCGCGAAGGCCGACGAAGAGGGGGCGCCGGCGCCGGCGTCGGAGGGGGGCGCGCCTGCCGCCGTCAGCCCGGACGCGGCACCCGCCACGTCACCCGATGTCCTGCACTCCCCGCCCGCTCCGGTCGCTCATGACGAGCACGAGGCGGTCGGAACTCCGCCTGCGGCGAAGCGTCCGCTGGCGACCGGCCCGCGCACCGCCCGTTCGAAACGTTCGCGTCACTGACGTTCACGCCCGCATCGTTCGAAGTCAGGAGGATCGCGGCCGCCGCGCGCCGGTGCTGCCGCCCGGGTGCAGCACGAGGCCGGCCTTTCGCCGCGTCGCGTTAGAGGGGCGCATCTCGCGACGCCTTTCGGCGGATCGTTCAGCGGCTAGGATTCCGCTCTCATTGACTCCGAAGTCAAAGGAGCCCCGGGATGAACTTCGAATTCTCCGAAGACCAGAAGTTCGTGCAGAAGTCGGCGCGCGATCTGCTGGCGAAGGAAGCCCCCCTCTCGGCGTGTCGCGCCGTGCTCGAGGGAGGCAAGTCGCACGACGCCGCGCTCTGGAAGACGGTGGCCGAGAACGGCTACGTCGGCGCGGTGATTCCCGAAACGCACGGCGGCGCCGGCATGGGATATCTCGAACTCGTGCTGATCGCGCACGAGATCGGTCGCTCGCTGGCGCCGATTCCGTTCGGACCTTCGGTCTATCTCGCGACCGAAGCGATTCTGCACGCTGGCTCGGAAGCGCAGAAGAAAAGCTGGTTGCCGCGACTCGGTAGCGGCGACGCGATCGGCACCTTCGCGTTCGCCGAGGGAGCGGGTGACACCGAACTCGCCGACGTCGAGACGCGGGTCACGAACGGACGACTCTCGGGCGAGAAGGTCGCGGTCGAGGCCGGTGACGTCGCGAACGTCGCGATCGTGGTCGCGAAGGGTGCCGACGGCCGGCCGACGCTCGTGCTGGTCGATCTGTCGGCGCCCGGCATCACGCGCACGCGCTTCGAATCGTTCGATCCGAGCCGCGGCGTGGTGCGCCTGCGATTCGAGAACACACCGGTCGAAACACTCGGGGCGGGTGTCGACGCGGGATTCGTCTCGCATCTGCTCGACCGCGCGGCCGCGATTCAGGCCTTCGAGCAGATCGGAGCCGCGGAGCGCGTGCTCGAGATGACGCGCGAGTTCACCATGAATCGCTACGCGTTCGGCCGGCCGGTGGCGTCGTTCCAGGTGCTCAAGCACCGGATGGCCGAGCTTTTCTGTGCGATCGAGATCGCGCGCTCCAACGCGTATTACGCGGCCTGGGCACTCAGCTCCGACGAGAAGGACGAGCTGGCAGTGGCGGCCGCGAGTGCGCGTGTCGCGGCCAACGATGCCTTCACGCTGGCGGCGGAAGAGATGATCCAGATGTATGGCGGCGTCGGATACACGTGGGAGTACGACTGCCATCTCTTCTATCGGCGCGCCCGGCATCTCGCACTCTTGCTCGGCAGCTCGTCAGCCTGGCGCGAGAAGCTGGTGCAGCGGATCGAGAAGCGCGACGCCGCCTGAGGCGGCGCGATTCGCCGGCAGCACACGTCTTTCGACTCGAACGTTTCAGGAGAAACGAAGATGGACTTTCACGATACCCCCGAAGAAGCAGCGTTCCGCAAGAAGGCACACGACTGGCTGGCGGCGAATGCCGAACCGCTCGGCCCGGACGACGTGCCGGCCGGCATCGGCGAACGCGAAGACCCCGACACGATCGCGTGGTGCAAGCGCTGGCAGGCGCAGAAGGCCGACGCGGGCTGGGCCTGCATCACCTGGCCCAAAGAGTTCGGCGGTCAGGGTGCGACACCGATGCAGGGCGTGATCTGGCGACAGGAAGAGTCGAAGTTCAAGCTGCCGCCGGCCATCTACACCATCGGCCACGGCATGCTCGGCCCGACGATCATGGCGCACGGCACACCCGAGCAGAAGAAGAAGTACATCCCCGACATGCTGCGCGGCGGACAGATCTGGTGTCAGCTCTTCAGCGAGCCGTCGGCGGGATCGGATCTCGCGGGGCTGCGCACCTCGGCCGTGCGGGACGGCGACGACTGGGTGCTGAACGGTCAGAAGATCTGGTCGACGGGCGCGCATTTCTCCGACTGGGGGATGATCGTCACGCGCACGGATCCGAACGCCGCCAAGCACGCCGGCCTCACCTACTTCATCGTCGACATGCACTCGCCGGGCATCGAGGTGCGGCCGATCAAGCAGATCAACGGCGCGTCGGGTTTCAACGAAGTGTTCTTCAGCAACACGCGCGTTCCCGAATCGAACCGACTCGGTGCGGTGGGTGACGGCTGGCGGGTGGCGCTCACGACGCTGATGAACGAACGGGTCGCGATCGGCGCCGGCGGTGCGGGAGGGCGCTTCCGCGATCTCCTGCAGGTGGCTCGACTCGCGAAGCGCAACGGTCGCCCGGCGATCGAAGACGGTGCCGTGCGCCAGAAGATCGCGGACTTCTACATCCGCCAGAAAGGCCTGCAGTACACCGGCTATCGCACGATCTCCGCGCTCTCTCGCGGACAGACGCCGGGGCCCGAAGGATCGATCGGCAAGGCGGTCGGCGCGCCGCTCGCGCAGCAGATGGCATCGTTCGCGGTCGAGCTGCTCGGCCCGTTCGGCGCGGTGACGGAGAAGACGGCGGCGCCCGTCGAAGCGCTCTGGCACGAGGCGTATCTCGGCTCGCCGGGCATTCGCATCGCGGGCGGTACGGACGAGATCCTGAAGAACATCATTGCCGAACGCGTGCTGCGGCTGCCGCCGGAGATTCGCGTCGACAAGGACAAACCGTTCCGCGAGATCCCGTCCGGCAACGTGACGAAGTAGCCGGTCTGACGAACGAACGAACGGGGGACGGCGGGCCGATCGGCCTTCCGTCCCCTCGTTGCGTTCAGGCCCGTGCGATCTCGGCGAGTGCGCGCGCCTTGAGCGCCTTGTAATCGACCTTGCCCGACGGCGCGCGCCCGATCGACGCGACGAAGATCACGCGCTTTGGTGACTTGTAGCCGGCGAGGTGTTCGCGCACGTGGGTGCGCAGTGCGTCCGCGTCGGCCGGCTGCGCCGGGCGAAGCTCGACGAGCGCGGTCACGGCCTCGCCCCAGCGCTCGTCCGGGACGCCGACCACCACGGCGTCGTGAACGGACGGATGCCGCTTGAGCACCTCTTCGATCTCTTCGGGGAAGATCTTCTCGCCACCGCTGTTGATGCACACCGAGCCGCGGCCCAGCAGCTCGAGCGTTCCGTCGGTGTTGACCGTGCACCAGTCGCCCGGGATCGACCACCGTCGTCCGTCGATCACACGAAACGTCTCGGCCGTCTTCTTCTCGTCCTTGTGATACCCGATCGGGATCGGGCCCGAGCGCGCCACGAAGCCCCGCTCGTCGCTTCCCGGTACGACCTCGCGGCCCTCGGGCGTGAAGACCTTGCAGTTGGGGCCGAGTCGAAACTTCGCCAGCGAAACGTCGCTGTCCTTCGTCGTGATCTGTGCTCCGAAGCCCGTCGCCTCGCTCGATCCGAACGCGTCGTAGAGCATTGCGCCCGGAAGGTGCGCGAGCAGGCCTCGCTTCACATCGGGCGTCCACATCACGCCGCTCGACGTGATCAGCGAGATGCAGGAGAGATCGCGCGCACCCGGACGCGCGTCGAGACTGCGCAGCAACGGCTTGCCGAACGCATCGCCGACGATCGCGAGATGGGTGGCGCGGCGTGCGGCCGCGGTGTCCCAGAGCTCGTCCGCGTCGAGCGAACGCGAGGTCAGCGTGATCACGCAGCCGCCGCCGCCGAGCGCGCCGATCGCGGTGAAGAGACCGGTGCCGTGCATCAACGGACTTCCGGGCAGCAGTCGCTGTGCGTGCTTCCCGTCGAGGATGCGATCGCTCTGTTCGCTCATGTCGCGCGACGGGCTCTCGCCGGCGAGCGCGTCGGCGCCGCCGCCGATCGTCCGCCAGAGCGCCGCCTGCGGCCACATCACGCCCTTCGGCATTCCCGTCGTGCCGCCGGTGTAGAGAAAGAAGAGATCGTCGCCGCTGCGCGCGATGTCGAGCCGGTCGGCGCCGTCGCGCACGATGTCTTCGTACGGCGAGGCGAACGCATTACCGGGCGCGCCGTCGTCGAGTTCGACCCACTCGCGAACACGCGCCGCGCGATCGCGGACCGACGCGACCCGCGGTGCGTAGCTCGCTTCGTAGACGACGACTTCGGCATCGGAGTTGTCGAACAGATAGACGAGTTCGTCGTCGGCATAGCGATAGTTGACGTTCACCGGCACGAGCCGCGCCTTCAATGCGCCGACGAAGGCCTCCATGTACTCGGGCCGGTTGTGGGAATAGAGGGCGATCCGGGTCTCGGGGGCGAAATTTCGGGCGAGGTGCTTCGCGAGGGCGTTGGTGCGTCGATCGAACTCGCGCCACGACCGCGTGCAGCCCGTCGCGCCGTGGGCGAGGGCCTCGCGATCGGGGACCAGTTCCGCCACTCGGTCGAAGACGTCCGCCAGATTCCAGTCCATCGCATCCTCCTCGAGCCGGCGCAGAGTAGCCGGCGGGCGCCGCGCGGTCGCTCCCCGGCGAGTGGCCTCGGACGCGCCGAAAGTTCCGCCGCGGCCCGGCGTCGAAACGGCTCCGGCGCCGCTACGTTCCTCCGCCATGCAGCCGATCTTCGTGGGCGACGTGCAGGGATGCGTCGACGAGTTTCAGGAACTTCTCTCGCTCGCACGCGGCCGGTTCGGTGCCGGCGGCTACTCGCTCTGGATCGTGGGTGATCTGATCAATCGCGGCCCCGGTAATCTCGCGCTGCTGCGCATGGTGGCCGAGCTGGTCGAGCAAGGCCGCGCCCGGCTCGTCCTCGGCAATCACGAACTCGGTTTGCTGCTCGCGGCGGCGGGCCTTCGCAAGGTGAAGGCGCTCGACACGATTCACGACGTGCTCGAATCGCCGGAGTGCGGCCACTGGATCGACTGGCTGCGGCGACGACCGCTCGTCGAAACAGGCATCCTCGGGCGACGCGAGTTCGCGCTGGTCCACGCCGGCGTGCATCCCGACTGGGATCTCGCGACGCTGTGCGGTCGCGCGCGCGCCATCGAAGAACGCCTCGGTGCCGCCGATCGCGCGCGCTGCGACGCACTCCTCGCCGCATCACGCGGCGATCCCGACCGCGACGATCTCGATCGGATCACGCGCAGTCGCGGGATCGATCCCGCGACGGGGGGCTGGATGGACGCCGAACCCGTCGATCCGTCGAACGCGTGGCATCGGCGATGGGCGGAACGGAATCATCGCTTCGCGATCGTCTACGGCCACTGGGCGATGCAGGGACTTCACGTCGCGCCGGGCCTGCGCGGGCTCGACACGGGGTGCGTGCATCACGGTCGGGGGCGTGACGGATTCCTCACTGCGTGGATTCCCGACCTCTCGCGCGACGACCCGTTCGCCGTGCCCGACGACGGGTTCTGGAAGATTCCGGCGCGCCGCCGTTACATCCCGGCGGACGACGCGCCGGCGTGGTAAACCCGAACGCGAGGATCGGCCGCTCGGGAGCAACCCCTCCACCCCGTCGGGCGAATGGCCGATCGGAGTGCCATGCCCGCGATCTACGAGCCGCCGCCTCCGGCGCCGACCAACGACACGACCGCGCCCCATCCCGAATGGTTCACCAATCGCGAGCTCTCGTGGCTCGACTTCAACCGGCGCGTGCTCGAAGAGGCGCGCGATTCGTCCAATCCGCTGCTCGAACGGATGAAGTTTCTCGCCATCGTCGATTCGAATCTCTCGGAGTTCTACGAGATTCGGGTGGCCGGTCTGGAGCAGCAGGCCGAAGCCGGCGTCTCGGACCGAAATCCCGACGGACTCTCGGCGGCCGAACAACTGGCCGAGATCGACACGCACGTTCGTGCGCTGGTGAACGAACAGTATCTCTGCTGGCGAGACGAGATCGTTCCGGCGCTCGAGCGCGAAGGCACCATCATCCTGCGGCCGGGCACGCTCGACGAGGCCGATGCGCGCTGGCTCGACGCGCACTTCGACGCCGAAATCTTCCCCGTGCTGACGCCGATCACGGTCGATCCCACGCATCCGTTCCCGCACGTCGGCAGCAAGAGCCTGTCGATCGCGGCGCTGCTCTCGAACGACGATCCCGAACATCCCGAGCGGCTGGCCGTCGTACAGGCACCGAGCGCCCTCGCTCGCATCGTGCGGCTGCCCGCGCGAAACGGCCTCCGGCGTTACGTCTTTCTCGCCGACGTGATTCGCTGGAGTCTGCCCAAACTGTTTCCCGGCGTGCCGATCCTCGATCACACGGCGTTCCGCGTCACCCGAAACAGCAATCTCTACGTCGACGAAGAAGAAGTCGAAAATCTGCTGACGGCGATCGAACAGGAGCTGCGCCGGCGGCGACGCGGAGAAGCGGTCCGGCTGGAAGTGAGATTGCCGGTCGGCCAGCGGCTCGAAGCCGCGCTGCTCGACAACTTCGGCCTCACCGCGCGAAATCTCCAGGAATGCGACGGACCGGTGAACCTCTCGCGACTGCTCGATCTCGTCGAACTCGAAGACGCCGAACGGCTTCGCGCGCAGCCGTTTCCCGCTCCGACGCACCCACAGCTCCGCGATCCCGACGATCTTCTGCGCACCGTGCGCCGCGGTGACGTCCTGCTGCACCACCCGTTCGATGCGTTCTCGAGCGTGGTCGACTTCATCGCGCAGGCGGCGGAAGACCCGAACGTGCTCGCGATCAAGCAGACGCTGTATCGCACGAGCGACGATTCTCCGGTGGCCCGCGCGCTGGTGGCCGCCGCCGAACGGGGCAAGCAGGTCACCGTGGTCGTGGAGCTGAAGGCGCGCTTCGACGAAGAAGCGAACATTCGCTGGGCGCGCCGGATGGAAGACGCCGGCGTGCAGATCGTCTACGGGCTGGTCGGTCTGAAGACGCACTGCAAGCTGACGCTGGTGGTGCGTCGCGAGGACGACGGAATCCGGCGCTACGCGCACATCGGCACCGGAAACTACAACCCGTCGACCGCGCGCCTCTACACCGACCTCGGTCTGCTGACGGCCGACCCCGAGATGACGGCGGAGGTGTCGGCGGTCTTCAACATGCTGACCAGCCTCTGTGCGCCGCCGATCTTCGAGCATCTGCTGGTGGCGCCGTTCACGCTGCGGCGCGGAATCGTCCAGCGGATCGAGGCCGAAGCGCGCGCCGCCCGCGAGGGTCGCGCCGCACGGATCGTCGCCAAGCTCAACGCGTTGCAGGACGACGAGATCATTCGGTCGCTCTATCGCGCGTCGCAGGCGGGCGTTCGCATCGAGTTGATCGTGCGCGGCATCTGCTGCCTGCGGCCGGGGATTCCGGGCGTCTCCGACAACGTCCACGTGCGATCGATCGTCGATCGATTTCTCGAACACAGTCGCGTGTTGCGGTTCGAGAACGCGGCGGGCGGCGTGCCTGAACTCTGGATCGGCAGCGCCGACTGGATGCCTCGAAATCTCGACCGTCGGGTCGAAGTGATGTGCCGCGTTCGCGCTCCCCAGTTGCGTGAACGACTCGATCAGATCCTCGGCCTCTATCTCGCCGACGACGTGAAGGCCCGAATCATCGACTCCGACGGATCTCATCATCGGGTGCAGAACCTGAAGGGCGTGCGTGCGCAGGAAGTCCTGATGCAGCAGGCCCTCGCCGCGCCGCCGGCGCCGTACGGCGGCTGGTAGGCGGACCGCGAGCGGCGGGCGCGACGCTCGTCCGCTCGCGAACCGACCCGAAGACGCGAGAGGAGAGGCGGTGCGACGGATCTGCGTGTTCTGCGGTTCCAGTCCGGGTGCGGATCCGCGCTATGCCGCGGCCGCACGCTCGCTGGGCGCCGAGATCGCGCGTCGCGGGCTCGCGCTGGTCTACGGCGGCGCGAGCGTCGGACTGATGGGGGTCGTCGCCGACGCCGCGCTCGCGGGCGGTGGCGAGGTGATCGGCGTGCTTCCGTTTCCGCTCGCACGCAAGGAGATCGCGCACCCCGGTCTCACCGATCTGCGCATCGTCGACTCGATGCACGAGCGCAAGGCGCAGATGGTCGAGCTGTCCGACGGATTCATCGCACTGCCCGGGGGCGTGGGTACGCTGGAGGAGTTCTTCGAAGTGCTGACCTGGGCGCAGCTCGGGCTGCACGCGAAACCGTGTGGCGTGCTCGACGTCGGCGGCTACTTCGATCCGCTGCTGCGCTTTCTCGACGACGCCGTCGAAGCGAGATTCGTCAAGCCGAAACACCGCGCGCTCGTGCTGGTCGACGAGCATCCGGAGTCGTTGCTCGACGCCTTTGCCGCGCATCGTGCGACGCCGGAAGAGAAATGGATCGATCGAGCGGACACGTGAAGCGCCGGAGCGCTTCGCTCCTGCTCGCGCTGGTCGCGCTCGCGTCGTGTCGCGAAGAGCCGCCGCCGGTTCGACCGCCGTCCCTGTCCGCCGCCGCCTCCGAAGCGCCGAGCGCGGTCGCTCACGACGGGGGCGCCGTCGAACTTTCGCTCGTCTCGTACAATCTTCACGGGCTGCCCTCGTGGATCGCATTCGACGATCCACCTTCGCGGATGACCGCGATCGGTCCGCTGCTTTCGCGCTACGACGTCGCTCTGCTGCAAGAAGACTGGTCGCACCACGACGCGCTGATGGCGTCGGTCGGCGCAGCCGCCGTGCGGCGCGGCAACGGCCCGCGCGGGACGGCCTTCGGCTGGCTCACCCCGTTTTGCGGGCACTGCGGCTCCGGTCTCACACTGCTCTCGATCGCGCCGAAGCTGAAGATCGAGCTTCACGAAGCGTCGCCTCTGCCGGGATGCGCGGGCTGGCTGAGCGGTGGCAACGACTGCTTCGCGACCAAGGGCTTTCTTCGTGCACGTCTCGCTCTGGCGACCGGCATCGAGGTCGATCTCGTCGACCTGCACCTCGATGCCGGTCCCGGGGCCGACGATCAGGAGGTGCGCCGCACCCAGCTCGACGCGCTGGCGGATCGACTCGAACGCTCGAGCGCGGGACGCGCGCTGGTGGTCGCGGGCGACTTCAACCTCGACCTCGACGATCCCCCGTCCCGAACGATTCTCGATGCCTTTCGCGATCGCCTCGCGCTTCTCGACAGCGGTGCGCATCCCCGGCACGAACGCGGTGCGGGCGGCGCATGGGTGCGAATCGATCACGTCTTCTTTCGCCGCGGCGACGACGTGCGCGTCGAACCGATCGCGGCCGGCGAAGCGACCGAGTTCGTTCGCGACGGCGCTCCGCTTTCCGATCACCCCGCGGTGTCCGTTCGGTTTCGACTGGCGCGCGATCGGGGCGGAAGCGTCGTTCGCTAGACCGTGGTCGCGATGCCGCCGTCGACGGGAATCACCGCGCCCGTCACGTACGACCCCGCGCGCGACGAGAGGTAGATCGCGACGCCCGCCATGTCGTCGGGGCGTCCGATTCGGTGCAGCGGGCATCCCGCCCGGATCACGTCGCCGAAACGGTCGAGCGTGGCCGCCATCATCTTGCTTTCGAACGGCCCCGGTGCGACGGCGTTCACCGTGATCTGCTTCGGCGCCAGTTGCTTCGCCAGCACGCGCGTCATGTGGTGCAGCGCGGCCTTGCTGGCCGAGTAGGCATAGGTTTCGAGACCGGGCACGTGCAGTCCGTCGATCGAACCGATGTTGATCACGCGCGCGGGATCTTCGGGAGAGGCCGCCTTCTCGAGCGACGGCAGGCAGAATCGCGTCAGGTGAAAGACGCTCTTCACGTTCAGGTTCATCACTTTGTCGAAGGCCTCGTCGGGATACTCGGCGAGCGGCGCGCCCCAGGTCGCACCGGCGTTGTTGACGAGGATGTGAAGGCGACCTTCGCGCGATGCGATCTCGTCGGCGAGCCGGCGCGCCGACGCTTCGTCGGCGAGATCGAGCGGGATCGCGACGCAGCGTCCCGTCTTCGACAGCTCGGCGGCCACCTGCTGACAGACGTCGGCTTTGCGCGACGAGATGTAGACCGTCGCACCGGCCTCGACGAACCCTCGAGCAATCATCAGACCGATGCCGCGCGAACCGCCCGTCACCAGCGCCACCTTGTTTCGAATCGAAAACAGCTCCAACGATGTCTCCTCGAGGCTCGCGGGCAGCCGACAGGCGTGAAGCGGACGTTCGCGGGCTCCCGTTCGCCCGGTGTCCGTGCGGTCAGGGAGTTCGCAGCCGAGTCGCCTCTTCGAAGGCTCGCTGCAGGACGAACGAACGATCGAGACGCATCACGAACGGAATCTGCATCGACTCGTAGCCTGCGTCGGCCCGCAGCGGCGCGCTCTCGAGAAACGCGGGCAGCGCCTGTCCCTGCGCGACCGCGCTCTCGGCGGCCCCGGCCAGCTCGGCCATGAACGCGCGAAACTGCTCCACGCCCGCACGATCGGTGATCGCGCCATGGCCGGGGATCACGCGGTCGAAATCGAGTTCGAGCACGCGGTCGAGCGTCGCGGCCCACTCCCGGACCGATCCGCCCGCCTCGAAATCGATGTTCGGATAGCGCCGGTGAAAGACGAGATCTCCGGTGTGCAGCACGCGATCTTCGACGAAGAGCACGACGAGATCGCCGTCGGTGTGTCCACGTCCGGGGTGCAGGCAACGGATCGTCTTGCCGCCGACGCGGAGGTCGTGCGTGTCGTCGAACGTGTCGTTCGGGAGGGATTGCGCGGCCCCTCCGGTCCACGACGCGGCGTCGCGCGTGGTCAGGTGTTCGAGGGTACGTGCGGTGGAGACCACACGCGTGCCGGGCGCGAAGCCCGGGTTTCCGTGCGTGTGATCGAAGTGATAGTGGGTGTTGATGACGGCCTGCACCGGGCCGCCGCCGAGTTGCTCCGCGCGTTCGCGGACGCGCTGGCCCTGCATCCGAAAGCTCATCGTGTCGACCACCACGGCGCCCGCCGCCGTGCGCAGCACGGCGACGTTTCCGCCGAGGCCCTCGAGGCGGTGGACGTCGTCGGTCACGCGCTCGCTGTCGAGGGTGCGGACGAGGCCGAACCCGAAGACCGCGGCGCCGCCGAAGACGACGGCCAGCACGAGCAGCGTTCGACTGAACCAGCGGCTCATCCATTCCCTCCCTCGAAACGCGGCGCAGTATAGGCGGGCCGGGCGAAGGAGCGGGAGACGCGCTGTCCGGGCCCGCGGCCGCAAGGAGGAGTCTCGCGGAGCCAGGGCCCGATCGGCGGCGCCGACCGCCGCACGAACCGGCCGCCTCCGGTCTTCGCCGCAGCGACCGGCCCGCGGCCCCGGCGCGCCGGGCCAAAACCGGAGTTCGCGGCTCAACCTCGCCACCCCGCATGCCGATCACTCGCGTGCAACTCGCGTGCAAGTCCGTGCCGTGCGGCACAGGAGCAGGGGGTCGAGTGGGCCGCTTCTCGAAGCGCCAGCCGGTTCGTCCGGGATTCGTCGGAATCGCGATGACGACCGAGTCGATCGACGTGGCGTGTCTCGAACGCGGCGCCGATGGAAACCCCATCCTGCGACTCGCGCTCTCTACGCCCTGCCCGCCGGTGGAAGATGATCGCGCGCGAACGCTTCGCGAGATCGTCGAAACGCACGGACTGCAGGGAATGCCCTGCGCGTGCGTGCTCGACTCCGACCAGCACGCGGTCCGATTGATCGATGCTCCCGCCGTCCCCGACGAAGAACTTCTCGAGGCCTCGCGCTGGGCAGTGCAGGACAGCGTCGACTTCCCGGTCGAGGATGCGGCGATCGAAGTGGCGAGTCGAACGCCCGCCGCCGCCTCGGGGCGCGGCGCCCGGCTCGTCGTGGTGGCTGCACGCGGCAGTGCCGTACGCGAGATCGCCGCACTCGCACGCCGCTGCGGCCTCGATCCGCGCGCGGTCTGCGCGCCGGAAAGCGCGCTCGCCGCGCTCGCACCGCGCGGAGACGAACCGAAGGGCAGTGCGCTGCTCAGGCTCGACGCCAAACACGGGCTGCTCGTGATCGGTCGCGGCGGCACGCTCTGCGTCACGCGAAGCGTTCCCTCGGACATCGAAGCCTTCGCGAACCTTCCCGCCGGCGACGCGCGAGCGCCCGACGATGCGAGGATCGCGGTCGAAGAGCTCGCGCTCGAGGTTCAGCGCTCCCTCGACTTCTTCGATGCCTCGTTCGGTCGCACGCCGGTCGCGACGCTCTGGATCGCACCGGGCGACGTCGAACCCGAAGCGGTCGGACCGGCACTCGAACGCAACATCGGTGTCCGCGTGCGCGCCTTCGACGTCGGAGAACATTTCGCCGGGCAGGGTACGCTCACGCAGTCCGTGCAGGCGCGAGTGATGCCGGCGCTCGGCGCGGCGATCTTCGGCCAGCGCGAGAACACGGCGACGAATCTGCTGACGTCGCTGCGGGCCGAGCCAAAGAAGCGATTTCGCGCGCGGGAAGTCGCGGTGGTGGCGCTGGCGCTCGCCGGGCTACTCGCGGCCGTCCACGCGTTCGGAGCTTTCCGGCTGGCACGAGAACGGTCGGCGCTCGCCGCACTCGAATCCGAGCAGGCAACGATGAAGTCGCAGATCGCGGAGCTCACCGCGCGGCAGAAGGCCGGAGACGACCGGGTGCTGGCAAACGAACTCGTGCGACTGCGCGCCGAGCGCGATGCGCGGGCGCGAGAGCTTCGATTGCTCGCGAGCGACCCTTCGACCGAGGCGCGTCGATTCGCCGGCGTGCTCGAATCGCTGGCGCGGCACCCGGTCGACGGCGTCTGGCTGCGCTCGGTTCGAATCGCGAACGGTGGCGCGACGCTCGGTCTCGAGGGTTCGAGCCTCGCTTCCGACGGTGTTTCGAATCTGCTGACCGCGCTCGAAGACGAGCCCCGGCTTTCGGGCGTTCGCTTCGGTGCGCTGCGCGCGATGCGCAGCGAAGAAGATCCCGATCGCATCGATTTCGCGGTCGGAGACGCTGCCGAGGGAGTCGCGCGATGAGGAGCCTGTTCGCGGATCTGCGCGCGCGGCTCACCGCCGCCGAAACGCTGTTCGACGGGAAGAGTGAGCGCGAGCGTCTTCAGATGGGCCTCGCGATCCTTGCCGCGCTCGCTGCACTCTGGCTGCTCGTGCTGCACCAGCCACAGCAAGCGCGGCGCGAGGAAATCGCCCGCCAGAGCGAATCGCAGCGTGAAATCTCCGACACCACGCGACGCGAGCTCGCGACCTTGCAGGCCGCCTCCGCGCACGATCCCGTCGCGGCGCAGCGCGACGAGAAGGAGCGCCTCGAAGTCGAAATCGCCGATCTCGGTGCGCGTCTCGACGCGGCCGGAACCGCGGTGCTCCCTCCGCGCGAGATCGTCGCGCTTCTTGGCGAACTTCTGGCGACGCAGTCCGATCTACGACTGGTTCGCGTGGAGAGTCTCGAGCCCGAGCCCGTGCTCGACGCCGCGGCGACGGCGAAGGACGCACCGCCACCGAGCATCTTTCGTCACCCCGTCGAGATCGAACTCGAAGCCGGATATCTGCCGACGCTGCGCTGGGTCGACGTGCTCGAGACGCTTCCCTGGAAGCTGCACTGGGACTCGCTCGATTACGAGGTGATCGAGCATCCGCGCGCGAAGGTCCTGATTCGGTTCCACACGCTCGGCCGAGAGGAGGCGTGGATTCGTGCCTGAACGTCGTCGTGCGCTCGTGTTCGCCTGCGGACTGCTCTTCGGAGCGCGTGGCGCAACTGCGGTCGACGTCGCGCTGGTCGACCCGACGCGTCCCCCCGAGACGCGCGCCCCGGTGGCTGCGCAGGACGCGGACGAGGGATCGATCGCCTCGAAGCGGGTGCAGATGATCCTCGTTTCTCCCACCCGCCGAATGGCGGTGATCGGCGGGGTTCGCGTGGTTCCGGGTGACGAAGTGCTGGGCGCGGTGGTGACGTCGATCTCGCCCGATCACGTCGTGCTGCGCGGGGCCGAGGGCGAGATCCGATTGCCACTGCGGCGCATCGCATCAAAGGCGCCGATCCGCGCGCAGAATGGAGGTGGCCGATGACTGCCACGCGATCTCGTGCGGCGTTCGCCGCTGCACTGACTCTCTTCGCCGCGGGTTGTGCAAAGCCGCCGCCGGCGGCGACCGGGACGACCGCGAGCGAGACCGTGGCCGAGGACCGCGTAGCCGCCGAAACCGCGAAGCCGGCCGAGCCGCCGCCTCCCGTCTCGACGCCGATTCCGGCGGCACCGCGCCGCGCGGAACCCCGCTTCGACGTCGCGGTGAACGAGGCCTCGTTGCGCGATTTTCTTTCCGGGCTGGTCGACGGAACTCCGTACAACCTGGTGCTGCACCCCGACGTCGCGGGGACGCTGTCGCTCGCGCTGCGCGGAGTGACGGTGCGAGAAACGCTGGAAGCCGTGCGCGAAATCGCGCCGATCGATTTCCATACCCGCGGAAACACCTTCTTCGTCGGACCGGCCGGCTTGCAGACGCGTTCGTTCCAGATCGACTATCTGAACGTTCAGCGCACCAGTCGTTCGGAAACGCGGGTCAACTCCGGGCAGGTGAGCGACGGCGCGCGCACCACCGAGAGCGAGACCGATCGCGGACACATCATCACCGAAGGCGATCGGGCCGGTACCGTCAGCGGCAGTCAGGTCGAGACCAACTCGCAGGTCGACTTCTGGAAGGAACTGCAGCAGACGCTGGCGGCGATGATCGGGGCCGGGCCCGGGCGATCGGTGATGGTGAGCCCTCACGTCGGCATGGTGGTGGTGCGCGCGACACCGCTCGAAATGCGTGACGTCGAAAACTATCTCGGCGAGATTCAGCGTCGCATCGGCAAGCAGGTCATTCTCGAGGCGAAGATCCTCGAAGTCGCGCTCTCCGACGGGTTCCAGGCCGGCATCAACTGGGCGAAACTGGTTCCGGCCGCCGACGACATTTTCATGGCCGGACAAACGGGCGGCGGAAGCCTGATCAAGAACGGCGTGTCCGAGATCTTCGGCAACACCGGCACGGTCGATCCCCGGCTCGCATCGCTGCCCTCGGGCACCGACACCTCCGCGTTCGGCGGAGCCTTCACCTTCAGCGTCGAGACCGGCAGCTTCAGCGCGTTCGTCGAACTGCTCGAGATGCAGGGTGACGTCCACACGCTGTCGAATCCGCGGATCGCGACCATCAACAACCAGAAGGCGGTGATCAAGGTCGGTAGCGACGAGTTCTTCGTGACCGACGTGTCGAGCACGACGGTCACGGGCACGGCGACGACCACCACGCCGGACATCACGCTCACGCCGTTCTTTTCCGGCATCGCGCTCGACGTGACTCCGCAGATCGGAATCGACGACCGGATCACGCTGCACGTTCATCCCTCGGTGAGTCAGGTGACCGATCAGATCAAAGAGATCACGGTGGGCGGCGAAACCCAGGAGCTGCCGCTCGCACTGAGCACGATTCGCGAGTCCGACAGCGTGGTGCGCGCGCGAAGCGGCCAGATCGTGGTGATCGGCGGATTGATCGAAGACGGGTCGTCCGACGATCGCGGCGGGCTTCCCTTCCTGTCGCGCGTGCCCTATGCCGGGGCGCTCTTCCGGCAGACCAAAACGGGCGCCAACCGGCGCGAGCTGGTGATCCTGCTCAAGCCGCTCGTGGTCGACGACGCGACCTGGAGCGGAGAGCTCGCCGACACCGAACAGCGGCTGGAAGAGCTGAAGCCCGGAGCGGGACGCCTGCTGCGCGAAAACCCGACCGGCGAACCGACGAAGCCCGATCCGTGGTGAAGGACCGACCGCGGCGAACGATGGCCCGGCGAGGCGTTGCATGAGACCGCGCAAGATCCGCATCGGCGAGCTGCTGGTGAAGCACGGTGTGCTGACCCGCGAGCAGGTCGAGTCCGCGCTGGTCGCTCAGCGCGAGAACGGCCGCAAGCTCGGACAAACCTTGATCGATCTCGGCTTCCTGACCGAGGACGATCTCCTCACCTTCCTCTCGCAACAGCTCGAGATCCCGTTCCTCGAGCTGCGCAAGACGACGCTCTCCGAACAGGCGATCGGCGCGCTGCGCGAAATCCATGCCCGGCGTCACCGGGCGCTCGTGCTCGAGAACGAAGGCCGAGAGGCGCTGGTCGCGATGGCCGACCCGACGGACGTCTTCGCCGTCGAGGAAATCGAGCGCCTGCTCGGCAAGACGATTCGCGTGGCGATCGTGCGCGAAGCCGAACTGCTGCGCACGCTCGACCGCGTCTACCGCAAGACCGAAGAGATCAATGCGTTCGCGACCGAGCTGCACGAAGAGCTGGCCGAGAGCGAAGTCGCGCTCGGCGACACCCTCGAAGCCGAAGCCGGCGAAGAAGCGCCGGTCGCGAAACTGCTGCACTCGCTGTTCGAAGACGCCGTGCGAGCGGGCGCATCGGACGTTCACATCGAGCCGGAAGAAAAGACGCTGCGCATCCGCCAGCGCGTCGACGGTCAATTGCGGGAACAGGTGATCGAGGGCGCCCGCGTGGCCTCGGCGCTGGTCTTGCGACTCAAACTGATGTCGGGCCTCGACATCGCCGAGAAGCGCCTTCCGCAGGACGGTCGCTTCAACCTGCGCATCGCGAACCGGCCGATCGACGTCCGCATCGCGACCATGCCGACCGCCTGGGGCGAGTCGGTGGTGATGCGTCTGCTCGATCAGTCCGGTGATCATCTGTCACTCGATCAAATCGGAATGTCGCCGGAGATGCTCGTGCGGTTTCGGCGGCTCGTGCAGCGGCCGCACGGTCTTCTGCTGGTGACCGGCCCCACCGGCAGCGGCAAGACGACGACGCTCTACGCCGCGCTGCGCGAACTGAACGTGGCGGAGCGCAAGATTCTGACCGTCGAAGACCCGGTCGAGTATCGGTTGCCGCGCGTGCAGCAGGTGCAGGTGAATCCGAAGATTCAGCTCACCTTCGCGGGCGTGCTGCGCTCGGTGCTGCGACACGATCCCGACGTCGTGATGATCGGCGAAATGCGCGACAACGAAACCGCGCAGATCGGGCTGCGTGCCGCGCTGACCGGCCATCTCGTGCTCTCGACGCTGCACACGAACGACGCCATCGCGAGTTCGATTCGTCTCGCCGACATGGGCGTCGACGGGTATCTGGTCGCGAGCGCGCTGCGCGGCATCGTCGCGCAGCGTCTCGTGCGACGGCTCTGCGTGCAGTGCCGCACCCCGGTCGACGCGTCGCCCGGCGAGCGCGCCTGGCTCGCCGCGTACGCGCCGGCACGCGCCGGCGCGACCTTTCATCGGGGCGCAGGCTGCAGCGATTGCGGAAGCAGTGGTCATCGCGGGCGCGTCGGGGTGTACGAGTTGCTCGAACTCGACGCGGATGCGGCCGAGGCGCTGCGACGCGGCGAGCACGGCGAGTACGAACGCATCGCACGCGCGAGCCGGGGCTATCGCTCGCTGACGGACGCGGCACTCGATCTCGCCTGTGAAGGCGTGATCTCGTTGCCGGAAGTGCTCCGCGTCACCGAACAGGGCGAGGACGACCTGATCGCGGCCGCCTCGGCCGCCGGCTGACCGGCGATGACGGTCTTCGCGTACGCGGGCCGCCGGGCCGATGGGACGCTGATCGAGTCGGAGATCGAAGCCGGCTCGGCGGCGGAAGCCGCCGCGCAGCTCCGCGACGCGTCGGTCACTCCCGTGCGAATCGCGTCGAAGACGAATGCCGCGCCCGGAGTCGCGATCCGCTGGCCATTGCGCCGTGCACCGATCGCGATCGAAGACCTGATCCTGCTCTGCCGCCAGTTGCATCGCCTCGCCCGCGCGGGCATTCCGATCATTCGTGCGATCGACAGCCTCGCGGAAGGAACGCCGAACCGTTCGCTCGCGAACGCGCTCACCGACGTGGCGTCCGACCTGCGAGGAGGCCGCGAGCTGTCGGCGGCGTTGCACCGACACCCGGAGGTGTTTCCGTCGCTCTTCACCAGCGTGGTTCAGGTGGGTGAGACGACGGGCCGACTCGACGAAGCGTATCTGCAGTTGTCGGAATACCTCGAACTCGAGCGCGAGACGCGCCGGCGAATCCAGTCCGCGATGCGATATCCCTCGCTGGTGATCGTCGCCATTCTCGGCGCGATGGTGCTGATCAACGTCTTCGTGATTCCCGCCTTCGCACGGGTCTTCGAAGGGTTCGGCGCCGAGCTTCCGTGGGCGACCCGCGTCTTGATGGAATCGTCCCGGCTCACCATCGCGTACTGGCACTACGGCCTCGCGCTCGTGCTCGCCGCCGTGTTCGGTGCGCGGGCGTGGAGTCGTACGCCCGGGGGGCGTCTCGCCTGGGATCACTGGAAGCTCCGGCTCCCGCTCGTGGGGCGCATCCTCACCGACGCGACGCTCGGCCGCTACGCGCGCTCGTTCGCGATGAGTGTGTCCTCGGGGGTGCCGATTCTGCAGGCGCTCGGAGTCGTCGCCCGCGCGGTCGACAACGGCTGGTACTGCGAACGCGTGCTGGGGATGCGCGCCAGCCTCGAGCACGGCGAGAGTCTGACCAGCGCGGCCGCGAACAGCGGCATCTTCGCGACGCTGTATCTGCACATGCTGTCGGTCGGCGAGGAGAGCGGTGCGCTGGCGGAGATGCACCGCGAGATCGCGGAATCGTGCGAGGCCGAAGTCGAGTACCAGTTGAAACGAATGAGCGATCTGATCGAGCCGATTCTGATCGTCGCGATCGGCGCCGTGGTCTTCGTGCTCGCACTCGGTGTCTATCTCCCGATGTGGGATCTCGCGCGTGCCGCGAAGGGCGGGGGATGAACGTCGGAGTGCGCGCGATTCCCGCCGCCCCCGAGCCGCTGCGGCCGGTGCGGCGGATTCCCGCACTGCGACTCGCGATCTGTTTCGCCGTGGTGGCGCTGGCGGCGGGCGTTCTCGCGTCCCGATTGCGCCTTCTCCAGGAAGAGGCGGAGCGAACACAGTTCGTTCACCTCGTGCACACGCTGGCGCTCGCCGTCGAGGCCGAAGCGCTGGTGCTCGAAGCGCGCGGCGACGACGCGGGATTGCGCGCGCTCGCGAGCGCGAGCCCGATGAAACTGCTGAATCCCGTTCCGGCGAACTACCGGGGCGAATCCGAGGAGAGAAAACCCTCGAACCCGATCCCCGGAACCTGGCGCTTCGACGTTGTGCAGCGCGAACTCGTCTATGCCCCGCGAGCTGCACCCGCGATGCTCGCCGGATCGCAACGCCCTGAGCTCGCGCGCTTCAAGCTCGTCGCCGGCCGATCCGATGACGGAGACGCGCGAACCGAGCGGGAACGCAGACGAGAATCGGCGTTGCGTCTGGTCGCGATCGAGGTGCCCCCGTGGCTCGAAGATTCGGCCGCCGCTCCTCGGAGTCTTCCATGAACCACGAAGGAGAACACTCGTGAACAAGAACGCTCGTCAGGGTTTCACCATCATCGAACTCGTCGTCGTGATCGCGCTGCTCGGACTGCTCGCTGCGGTGGCTCTGCCGCGCTTCGCGAACCTGACGACCGAGGCGCGCACGGCGACGCTGCAGGGCACGATGGGCTCGTTCAACGCCGGTGTGCAGCTCGCGCATGCGAAGTGGCTGGCCGGGAACACCGGAGCAGCCGGAACGGTGACGCTCGATGGCGCGGTCACGGTCGAAGTCAACTCGTCGGGCTGGCCGACGGTCGATGCCGCGAACGCGACACAGGACACGGCGTCCGAGCTCTACGGGATTCTGATGTCGCAGTCGCTTCCCTCGGTCTTCACCAGCAGCCAGGTCGCTGCGGCGGGTGCGGGGACGGCGACCTACACGCTGGCCGGTTCGGGCGGTGGTTCGTTCACGTACAACGCCGCCACCGGCCAGGTGAACTGAGCGGGATCCGTGCGTCGGATCGCGCCGCCGCGTCGCGCCCTGCGGGCGGAACGGGCGGTGCGTCCGCACGGCGGCTTCACGCTCGTCGAACTGGTGCTCGCGATGGCGCTGCTGGGTTTGCTCGGCGCCATCGCGGGCCCTCGTTTCTTCTCGCGGAACGACGTCGACGAGCACCGCTTCACCGACGAGGTGACGGCGCTGCTCCGACACGGCCGGCGCGTCGCGGTCGCGAGCGGCTGCGCCGTCGAAGCGCGCTTCGACGGTGCGACGCTGCGACTCGCGCAGCAGACCGGCTGCGCGGGCGCCGTCTTCGACGTTCCGGTCGTCGATCCGGGTGATGGTGCCGCCGAGACGCGGCTCGAAGCACCGCCCGGGGTGTCTTTCGCGAGTGACGTCGATCCCATGCGATTCGATGCGCTGGGACAGGCGCTCGACGGCACTGCGGTGAGTGACGTTCACGTCACCGTCGGCGGACGCTCGCTGCTGATCGTCGGCGGGACGGGGTTCGTCCGTGCGCTCTGACCTTCTCCGTGGCGTCGCGCGGCCCTCCCATCAGGCCGGCCTCACGATGGTCGAGCTGGTGATCTCGATGGTCGTGATCGCGATCGCTCTCGCGGGCACGCTCGAGGTGCATCGTGCGGCGCTCTTCTCGAGTGCCGATGCGCTCGCGATGACACAGGCCAGCTCGATCGCTCAGGCTTACCTCGAAGAAGTTCTGCTGCGCCCCGTCTTCGATCCCGATCTCGGATCGGGCGGCGGCGCGTGTCCCGCGGCCGAAGCGAGCCGCGCGCTGTACGACAACGTCTGTGACTTCGACGGTCTCGACGATTCGGGCGCCCGGGATCAGACGGGAACGGCGATCGCCGGTCTCGGGGCCTATCGCGTTCGCGTGACGGTCGACGAAACCGCTCAGCTCGGCGATCTGTCGGGCGCTCCCGACGTGTTGCGCGTCGACGTGCGGGTGACGCGCGGCACCGCGGCCGACGTGCTCGTGTCCGGCCACCGGACGACCCCGTGAGGCGGTCGATCAACGGGCCGTCCCTTCGATGCGACGGCGGGCTCGCGACGCTGCGTTGCGGCTTCACGCTGATCGAACTCGTGATCGTGCTCGTCTTGACGGGTGTGCTCGCGGGGCTCTTCGCGGGGCTGATCCTTCGCCCGGTCGAAGGCCAGATCGACGTCGCGCGCCGCGCCGCGCTCGCCGACGGCGCGTCGGGCGTCGTCGAACGAATCGCGCGCGACGTGCGCGTCGCGCTGCCCAACAGCGTGCGCATTTCGCCCGACGGGCGTGCGCTCGAACTGTTTCGTACGGCCGATGCGGCCCGCTATCGCTCCGGACCCGGCGTCAATCCGAGTGCCGTCGATCACACCGCCGTGACCGACTGGCTCGATTTCGTGTCCGATGACTCCTTCGATTTGCTCGGTCGCTTCGCCAGCCTCGGTGTGGCCTCGGGCAGTACGCTCGCCGCGGGAACGCGGCTCGCGATCTACACCACCGACGCCTCGACGTGGTCCGACGCGGCGTCGAACGCGAACCCCGGTGTGATCACTCCTTCCGGCGTCACGATCACGCTCGCCGATGCCACCGACGAAGATCGACTCGAGCTCTCCGCTCCGTTCACCTTCCGCTACGCCTCGCCGCGCCAGCGCGTGTACGTCGTGTCGGGGCCCGTCTCCTACGTCTGCGACGCGACGAGCGGGACGATCGTGCGCGTCGACGGCTATGCCCCCGCGGCCGTGCAGCCGACCGACCCCTCGAGCGGAGTGCTCGCGCTCGGCAACGTCGCGACGCTCGCCGGCGACGTGAGCGCGTGCTCGTTCGAGTACGACCCCGGAACGGCGACTCGCGCCAGCCTCGTGACGCTCGATCTGTCGCTCACGCGAGCGAGCGAACAGGTGCGTCTGCTGCATCAGGTGCACGTCGAAGGTTCGCCATGAGTCTCTCGAAGCGCGAGGCCGGATTCGGGCTGGTGACCGCGCTCTTCGTGCTGGTGGTGCTGGCCGGCGCAGCGGGAGCCTTGCTGCGCC
>CAZDHU010000040.1:0-8110 GCA_964505355.1 uncultured Myxococcaceae bacterium
AAGGTCAACGCCGTGATCTATTTCCGCGTGATGCACCCGCATCTCGCGGTGATCGAGGTGCAGAATTATCTCTTCGGCATGTCGCAGATGGCGCAGACCACGCTGCGCAGCGTGTGCGGTCAGGCCGAGCTCGACGAACTGCTGGCGGAGCGGGACCAGATCAATCGCCGCCTTCAGGGCATCATCGATCAGCAGACCGAACCCTGGGGGATCAAGGTGCGCGCGGTCGAGTTGAAGGCGATCGATCTGCCCGAAGAGATGCGCCGGGCGATGGCGAAGCAGGCGGAGGCAGAGCGAGAGAAGCGCGCCAAGCAGCTTCATGCCGAGGGTGAGTTCATGGCCGCGCAGCGGCTGGCCGACGCCTCGGGCATCCTCGCCGCGCAGCCCGCTGCCCTGCAGTTGCGCTATCTCCAGACGCTCACGGAGATCGCGACGGAGCACAACTCGACGATTCTGTTTCCGTTGCCGATGGATTTGATCCGTCCGTTCCTCGACGCGGCGACGCGAACCGGGAGCGGTGACGGGGGGAGTCGATGAGCGAGCCCGAGCCGATGCCGGCGGACGAGCGTGTGCGGCGCAGCGTGCGCCGCACGATCGCCAACGTCTTCGTCGTGATCACTTCGCTGGCGATTCTCGGTGCGTGGAGCTGGTTCGGCTTCTATCAACTCGAGCCCGGTCAGGCGGCGGTGATTCTGCGCTTCGGCCGATACTCGCGCACCACCGACACGCCGGGCTTGCAGTGGCATCTGCCGCCGCCGCTCGAAGCACACGAAGTGCTGAACGTCGCCTCGATCGAACGCGAAGAGTTCGGCATCCACGGCGGCCGGTCGAGCGCCGAAGAGCAGGCCGATGCGGTTGCCGAGGCTTCGATGCAGACCAGCGACAACAACATCGTCAGCCTCGGCTTCGTCGTGCAGTACCGAATCAAGGATGCCTTCGCGGCGCGCTTCCGGGTGGAAGATCCGCGCGCCACGCTGCGCGACGCCGCGCAGGCCGCGATGCGTGAAGTCGTCGGGCGCTATCCGATCGATGGCGTTCTCTCCGAGCAGCGCGGGATGGTCGCCGTCGAGGCGGCGGAAGCACTTCAGTCGGCGCTCGACGGCTATCAGGCCGGCATTGCCGTGGTCGCCGTTCAGTTGCAGGAGGTGCAGCCGCCGGCGGCCGTACGTGCGGCGTTCGACGACGTGATCGCGGCTCAGCAGGATCGCAGCCGCTCGGTCAACGAGGCGCAGGGCTACGCGAACGAAGTGCTGCCGCGGGCTCGCGGCGAAGCCGCTGAAATCACCGAGCAGGCGAGGGGCTATCGCGAGGCGAAGATCGCGCAATCGACCGGTGAAGCCGCCCGCTTCGGTGCGCTGGTCACCGAGTATCGAAAGGCACCCGAGCTGACCCGGCGCCGGCTCTACTTCGAGGCGATGGAAGAGGTGTTGCCGCGCGTGCAAACACTGATCGTCGAGCCGGGCACGGCGAACGTGCTGCCCTATCTGCCGTTCGCGCCCGGTGGTCGCGGGTTGCCTCTGCCCACGACGGGCCGGGCGAATCCGCCGGCCGGGAGCGCGACACCGGCGGTTTCGGCGCCGGCGGGAGAAGCCCGATGAGGCGACTCGTCTTCTTGCTGCTGATCGTGCTGGCGGGCTTCGCGGCGCTGGTCTGGGCGGGCAATCTCGGCCTCGGCCCGGTGCTGATCACGCGCGAGGACGAACAGAAGATCGTGTTGCTGTTCGGCCGGCCGACGCTCGTCACCACCGAGCCGGGCATTCGGCTGCGGATTCCCTTCGTCACCGACGTCGTCGTGCTCGACAAACGAGCGCTCTATCTGAACGCCGAACCGCTGCCGATCCAGACCCGCGACGAGGAGCGGCTGGTGGTCGACAACTACGTGGTCTGGCGGATCGCGGACCCGCTCGAGTTCTATCGCTCGTTTCCGCAGGGTCGGACGCAGGCCGAAGCGCAAATCGATCGCGTGGTGCGTTCGGACATCCGCAACGTGATCGGTCAGAAGACGCTCTCGGAGGTGGTGACGCAATCGCGTGTCGCGATCATGCAGCAGATCACGCGGCTGAGCAGCACGCAGCTCGCGGGCTTCGGCATTCGCCTCGACGACGTGCGACTGAACCGCACCGAGCTTCCGGCGGGCACCGAGCAGAACGTCTACATGCGCATGCGGACCGAACGCGAACGACTCGCACGCAAGGCGCGTGCGGAAGGCGAGGAGGAGGGGCGGCGAGTGCGCGCGGAAGCCGACCGCGAGGCCCTCGTCCTCGTCGCGGAGGCATCGCGCGACGCCGCGAAGCTGCGCGGTGAAGGCGACGCCGAGGCCGCCCGCATCTTCGCCGAAGCCTTCGGCGCCGATCCCGGCTTCTACTCGTTTCTGCGCAGCCTCGACGCCTATCGCAAAGCGGTGGGCGATGGGACCACGCTGGTGCTGCCGCCGTCGAGCGAGTTCTTCCACGTCCTCGGCAAGGGCGTCGAACCGCGGTGAGCGTCGCCCGGATCGAGCGAGCGCCGGCGTTCGGTCAGCGCGGGGCGCTTCGAAGCTGCAGCGCACCGAACCCGGCGAACGCTGCGAGGATCAGCCAGGGCGTGAGCGCGGGCGGAGTGACGTTCTCCGCCGCCAGCGTGGTGCCGAGATTGCGGACGAAGAAGAAGACCACCAGCAGCACCACGCCCTGCAGCGCCGGCGCGGCGAGGCTGCGGCGCTGCTCGACGCGCAGGGCGAACGGGATCGCGAGCCAGGCGAAGAGCAGCACGGTGACGGGATCGGAGAGGCGCTCGTGCAGCAGCGAGCGGAAGCGACCGGCGTCATGACCCTGGCGACTGCGGGCAGAGATCGCGTGCTGCAGGTCGGCGATCGAAAGCGTCGAGGCGCGTTCGTCGAGCAACACCTTGTCGGATTTCGCGGCGACCGCGATCGAAAGTTCCGGCACGTGCTCGGTTTGCGGGGCCGCGATCGCCCGACTCGGGTCGAATCGCCGAACCGTCACGTCGTGCAGCTGCCAGCGCTGTCCATCCTGCACGGTCGCGCGCGGCGCGTGAAGGCTTCGGGCGAGCCGACCTTCGGGCGCGAGTTCGAGCACGGTGACGTCGACGAGGGTGCGCGTCACGGGGTCGGAGTCGCGCACTGCGTAGATCACCGATCCGCTGTGATGCCAGAAGGCGCCGCGTCGAAGCGCGAACTCCTCGGATCCATCGGCGTCGTAGCGTTCGACGGCGCGCGCCGATCGCAGGACGACCGTCTCGTTGAGCAGCAACGAGACCGCGGAGAGCGCCGCGCCCGCACCGAGCAGTGGCAGCACGACGCGCAGCGGCGAGATGCCGCCCGCCTCGAGGGCGATCAGTTCGCGCCAGTGCGCGGCGAGGCCGAGCGTGAAGAACGCGGCCGCGAACGAAGCCACGGGGACCAGCAGCGGGAGGTAGCGGGCCGGCGTTTCGAGCACGAGCGCGGCGAGCGCGGCGCGCAAGCCCGCGCGCTGCTGTGCCTGCAAGAGGTCGCCGAGGTCGAGCAACACGTCGCCGACCAGCACGGCGAGAAAGAGCACGACGAGAATCACCAGGAAGCTGCGCAGAAATCGCGCCAGCAGGTAGCGGGACAGAATGTGCACGCCGCGGAGGCTACCCGGTGGAGGTGATCCCGGGTAGCGCGCAGCTGACGGCGCCGCCCCGGCGTGCGGTGGTCACCGTGGGCACGTTCGACGGGCTCCACGTCGGACACCGTGCGCTGATGCGAACCGTCGTCGAGCGCGCCCGTGCACAGGGCGGTCGCTCGGTCGTCTACACCTTCGATCCGCACCCGCGAAAGTGGCTCGGCAAGGCCGACGCGCCCGGTCTGTTGATGACGCAGGAACAGAAGATCGAGGGGCTCGCGGCCCTCGGCATCGACCTGATGGTGGTCGAACGCTTCGACGCCGCCTT
The DNA here is from genome assembly GCA_964505355.1 of uncultured Myxococcaceae bacterium. Lineage (GTDB taxonomy): Bacteria > Myxococcota_A > UBA9160 > UBA9160 > UBA9160 > CAZDHU01. The sequence goes on from CAZDHU010000040.1 coordinate 3,913, forward strand.
CGCCGCGACGGGTCCGGAGTCGTTCGTGCGCGACGTTCTTCATGCCCGCCTGCGTCCGGTCGAGGTGTACGTCGGGTACAACTTTCGCTTTGGTCACGACCGCGAGGGATCGCTGGAGACGCTCGCCCGGCTCGCTCCCTCGCTCGGCTTCGAAGCGACGATCCTGCCCGAGGTGACGGTCGAGGGAGAGCACGTGAGTTCGACGCGCATTCGGCGGCTGCTCGCCGCGGGCGACGTGGAAGCAGCGGCACGGCTGCTCGGACGCGCGTATGCGGTGCGCGGGTTCGTCGCCTCGGGAGATCGACGGGGTCGCACGCTGCGTTTCCCGACCGCGAATCTTTCGACCGAGAACGAAGTGCTGCCCGAGACCGGCGTCTACGCGGGCCGGCTGCAGATGCTCGACGACGGAGATCCGGGCCGCGGAACGAGTCTGCCCGTGGTCACCAACGTCGGGCGGCGTCCGACGTTCAAGCCCCACGATCCACTGCTCGCGGAATCTCACGTGATCGATTTCTCGGGGGATCTCTACGGGCGGCGGGTCGAACTCGCATTCACGCATCGCCTGCGAGAAGAGCGCAGGTTCGAGAGCACCGCCGAGCTTCGTGCACAGATCGCGCGCGACGTCGAGCGGGCGAAGAGTCGGCTCGCGGAGGACGGGGCGTGAGCGCGCGCGCGACCGGGCCCGGCACGGACGGCGCGAAGGCGCGCCGCTCGATGCTCGCGAGCCCGTGGACCTGGGTCGGCGTCGCGATCACGGTTGCGAGCCTCGGCTATGCCTTTCGCGGCGTCGACGTGCGCGAGGTCTCCGGGCACATCTGGCGGGCGAACTGGTTTCTGCTGATCACCGTCAGCGTGCCGGCGCAGGTGCTCGCCGTTCATTTTCGCGCCCTGCGCTGGCGCCACCTGACCGATCCGGTGGCGAGGATCGAGACCGGTCCGCTCTTTCGCGCCACCGCCGTCGGATTCATGGCCAACAACCTCTTTCCGCTGCGCATCGGCGAGGTGTTGCGCGCCTGGTATCTGGGACGCGAAACCGGAAACCCGCCGGCCGCGATCTTCGCCACCGTCGTCCTCGAGCGCGTGATCGACACCGTCACCTTCGTGCTGCTCGCGGGCGGGCTGTTTTTCGCGATGGGCGCGCACCAGGCGCCCTCGGCCGAGGCGATGTGGCTCGGCATTCCCGCGCTGCTGATCGCCGCCGTGCTTCCGCTCGGGTTGATGATCGCGCTGCGCGTGGCGCCCGAACCGCTGCTCGCGCTGATTCGGCGCGTCACGGGATTCGTCCTTCCCGGCGGCGCCGAACTCTGGATCGATCGCCAGCTCCGGCGTTTTTCCGAAGGACTGGGTTCGATCAAGGGCGGCACGCATCTGCTCTGGATCGCCTTTCACTCCGTCGTGATCTGGTTCGTCCTCTCGGCGCTGCCGTTCGTGATCGCGATCTTCGCGCTGCGCATCGATCTCGGTTCGCCCGTGCGCGCCTTCGAGGCGGGATACGCCACCCTGGTCGCGGTCGGGCTCGCGGTATCGATTCCGTCGGCCCCGGGTTTCTTCGGCGTCTACCACACCGCCTGTCGGATCGCGCTCGGTCTGTTCGGGGTTCCCACCGACGAAGCGGTGGCGCTCGGTACGGTTTCTCACCTGCTCTTCTGGGTCATCATGACCAGCCTCGGCCTCGTTTGTCTCCGATGGGGTCGCACGTCCTTCGATGCAGTCAGCGCCGCCGCCGCCGGCGACGACGGTCAAGTCGACTCCCCGAATCGTCGATGACCCGCCGGGACGGATCGCGACGCGTGTGTGCGCTGCCGCACGCTCCGATCGGGCTCGCGAAGCCGCTCGAATCCGAGAGGCGCGGAGCCTCCTGCGGGCGTTCGTGCGAGGGGAGGAGGCGGCGTGAACGAGCGGATCGGGGAGCTTCTCGTCCGGGAGAATCTCCTCACTGCGGAGCAGCTGCGGCAGGCACGGGAAGCGGTCCGGACGGCCGGCGGCCGGATCGGCGCGCAGATCACCCGGCTCGGCTATCTCGGCGAGTCCGAGCTGACGGACTTCGTCGCGAAGCAGTACGGCGTGCCCTCGGTCGACCTCGAGCAGTTCGAGATCGATCCCGCCGTGATCAAGCTGATTCCCGAGGACGTCGCCCAAAAGCACACCGTCCTGCCGGTCAACCGCGCGGGATCGACGCTGGTCCTCGCCACCGCGGATCCGTCGAACATCTTCGCCATCGACGACATCAAGTTCCTGACCGGATACAACGTCGAAGTCGTGGTCGCGGCCGAAGATGCGATCAAGCGCGCGATCGATCGGTACTACGACAGCTCGGCCAGCCTGGCCGACGTGATGGGCGACTTCGACGACACCGACATCGAGGTCGTCGACGACCAGGACGACGTCGACGTCGGTGAACTCGCCAAGGCCTCCGAAGACGCCCCCGTCGTCAAGCTCGTGAACCTGATTCTGACCGACGCGGTCAAGCGCACCGCGTCGGACATTCACGTCGAGCCCTACGAGAAGGAATTTCGCGTCCGCTACCGCATCGACGGCGTGCTCTACGAAGTGATGCGCCCGCCGATGAAGCTGAAGAACGCGATCACCTCGCGCATGAAGATCATGTCCGAGCTCGACATCGCCGAGCGCCGGTTGCCGCAGGACGGCCGCATCAAGCTGAAGATGGGACGTGGCAAGGAGATGGACTTCCGCGTCTCCGTGCTGCCCACGCTCTTCGGCGAGAAGATCGTGATGCGCCTCCTCGACAAATCGAACCTGCAGCTCGACATGACCAAACTGGGGTTCGAACCGCAGCAACTCGCGGTCTTCAAGGATTGCATCCATCGCCCCTTCGGCATGGTGCTGGTGACCGGGCCCACGGGCTCCGGCAAGACCACGAGCCTCTACTCCGCGCTCTCGGAGCTGAACAAGACCTCGGAAAACATCTCGACCGCAGAGGATCCCGTCGAGTTCAATCTCGCCGGCATCAATCAGGTGCAGATGCACGAGGAAATCGGCCTCAACTTCGCCGCGGCCCTGCGCTCCTTCCTGCGCCAGGACCCCGACATCATCATGGTCGGCGAGATCCGCGACTTCGAAACCGCCGAGATTGCGGTGAAGGCCGCGCTCACGGGGCACATGGTGCTCTCGACGCTCCACACCAACGACGCGCCGTCCACCGTGAACCGGCTGCTCAACATGGGCATCGAGCCCTTTCTCGTTGCTTCTTCCGTCAACTGCATTCTCGCACAGCGCCTCGCTCGGAAGGTCTGCGAGGAGTGCAAGCAGCCGGATCCCGACGTCACGAAGGAGGCCCTGGCGGACGCGGGGATGGGGCCGGAAGAGGTCGCCGGCACGACTCCCGTGAAGGGCAAGGGCTGCCGAGCGTGCTCGGAGACCGGCTACAAGGGACGGATCGCGATCTACGAAGCGATGGAGATGGCCGAGGAGCTGAAGGAGTTCGTGCTGAACGGCGCCTCCGGGATCGAGCTCAAGCGCGAGGCCGTACGTCTGGGCATGACGACGCTGCGACGGAGCGCACTCAACAAGCTCCGTGAGGGCATCACGACGCTCGGCGAAGTGCTGCGCGTATCGATGGCGGACCGCTAGGACCGCAGGGAAACGGTGACAGCATGGCAAATCTGCATCAGCTCCTGAAGGCGATGATCGAGAAGGGAGCGAGCGATCTCCACATCACGACCAATAGTCCGCCGCAGCTGCGGATCGACGGCAAGCTCCACCCACTCAAGATGCCCCCGATGGCGCCGCCGGAGACCAAACAGCTCTGCTACTCGATCCTGACCGACGCGCAGAAGCACCGCTTCGAGGAGACCTGGGAGCTCGATCTCTCGTTCGGCGTGCGAGGACTCTAGCGCTTCCGAGGAAACGTCTTCATGCAGCGTGGAGCCGTGGCGGGCGCCTTCCGGGCGATTCCGTACAAGATCCTGAGCTTCGAGGAGCTCGGCCTGCCCAAGGTCGTGACCGTTCTGGCGCGCAAGCCGCGCGGCCTCATCCTCGTCACGGGACCGACCGGGTCGGGGAAGTCCACGACCCTGGCGAGCATCATCGATCGCATCAATACCGAGCGCAACGATCACATCGTGACGATCGAGGATCCGATCGAGTATCTGCACCCGCACAAGGGTTGCGTCGTGAACCAGCGCGAGGTCGGCGCGGACACCAAGGGCTTCAGCGCCGCTCTCAAGTACATCCTGCG
>CAZDHU010000041.1:0-1625 GCA_964505355.1 uncultured Myxococcaceae bacterium
GCCGACACGGACGGCGACGGACGCGAGGAGTTCCAGCCCACGCGCTTGATCCTGAAGCCCGCGACCGCGTTCATCGACACGTTCTCGGGTTATCCCGGACCGATCCATCCGACCGGACTGCCCGCCGCGACGAACGCGAACCTCGCCAACGTCGTGCTGCGCGTGCCGACGATCACGAGCCCAGGCACGGGTCAGACGCGCATCCTGACGAACTTCGCCGGCAACGGCGTCTCGATCACGGGCAATGGTCCGGTCGATCTCGCCTCGCCGACGCAGGACGTCTTGCGCGGCGCGCGCAGCGGCGGCGCGAGCGCCGTGACCGGCGACGCGTTCAACGGCTTCTTGCGCGATGTCGAGGCGCCGCGCATCGTCGGCGAGCAGCTCGGTTCGGTCGGCAACATCGCGCCCTATCCGGCCGCGGGTCGCGGCTTCTTCACGCTCGACTTCACCTTCGCCACGCCGGCCTGCGCGCACACGCTGCGCGTCGGCGACGTGCTCGTGCAGGGCTCCAGCCTGATCTTCGAGGTCGTGGAAGCCAGCGCGGCACCCGTGGGAGCAACGGCCGCGGGAGCGCGCGTGCGCATGACCGCCGGCTTCGCTCCGGCGAACGGGCTGGCGCTCGAGTCGACCCGCTTCGATCCCGTGCTCGACGCCGGCAGCGAAGGCTGCTTCGTCAGGTTCACCACGGCGAGCGCGCTGCCCAACGACGGTGTCGCGCCGGACTCGGAGGTGCGCGTGCTCTTCAGCGAGGTGATCGATGCCGCGAGCGCGAGAAACTTCGACGGCATAGTGCTCGCCAGCGCGGCGACCCCGAACGACGCGCGCGATCTCGTGCCCACGCTTCTGCTGCCGACCTTCGATCAACCGGGAATCGAGGTGCAGCCCGTCGTGCCGCTCGCGCACGTCGCGGGCGCGACGGAAACCTACTTCCTCACCGTGAACGGCGGGCCGCGCGGAGTGCGCGACCTCGCGGGCAACGGCCTGGCGACGAACGCCGTCCAGATCGACTTCCGTCTCGATGCGGCGGCTCCGAGCGAGAACACCGACGGCTTCGTGCTGCGCTTCGATTCGACCGACCAGATCCTGAACGACGGCCTGCCGGAAGTGCGCGGGCAGTTCCTCGCCGACCTCACCGAGGGAGTCATCCGCCCGCGACCGGTGACGCACTTCGCGGGCATCGTCGATCGCACGCAGTCGATTCCGGCGCAGATGCCGGCCCTGGGTGGCGGAGTGAACACGCCGCTGAATCCGCTCGGGGCGAAGCTCCAAACGCTCTGGCGCTACTTCGACGCGGGCCTGGGCTTGCAAGACGAGTCGACGCAGAACATCGACATCGAAGGGCTCGCGTGGGCGCCGAAGAACGGCAACGTGGTCAGCGACGCCTTCTCGCAGTTCGAGATCCGGCTCGCCCACTCGCGCTTCCTGCCCGACGAGAGCCTCAACCCCGCCCTGCTCCCGAGCTTCCCCTTCTCCGGCCTCGTGTCGACCTTCGCCGGCAACCTGCTCGATCCCGTGCAGGATCCGCAACGCGTCGTGCACCCGCGCGCACGCGGCTATGCGCTCGATCCCAACGACCGATTCACCGCGCCTACGGGCACGGTGATGATGCCGTTCCCGCTCAATCG
>CAZDHU010000042.1:0-12434 GCA_964505355.1 uncultured Myxococcaceae bacterium
CGGCCGGCCGGGTCGGTTCGGACTCGTGCTTCGGGGGGCTCGATGCTTCGGTCGCTGCTCGACATCGGCGTCGTCGACGTGCTCGACGTCGCATTCGTGTCGGCCCTGCTCTACGCGGGCATCGTCGCCCTGCGCAACGCGCGGGCCGGCCTCGCGGTGGCCGGCATGGGCATGCTGGTCGTCACGTCCCTCGTGGCCCGCGAGATCGGCATGCAGCTCACCGCGTGGCTCCTGCAGGGCTTCCTCGCCATCTTCGTCGTCGTCCTCGTGGTGCTGTTCCAGAGCGAGCTGCGCCAGATCTTCGAACGCATCGCCGCGCTCGGGCTCCGGCGCGGGCGGTCTGCACCGGCGCCCGGAGACACGGTCAGCGACGCGATCGTTCGCGCCTGCGGAGAGCTCGTGCGTGCGCGTCACGGCGCGCTGCTGGTGCTCGAAGGAGAAGACGGCGTCGATCGATTCGTGACCGGTGGCGTCGTGCTCGACGGGGTGCCGAGCGACGTCCTGCTGCTCGCCCTCTTCGATCCGGCCTCGCCCGGTCATGACGGGGCGGTGGTGATTCGCGGCGATCGGCTGATTCGCTTTGCGACGCATCTGCCGCTGTCCGACGACCGCGAACAGCTCGCTCGTCGCGGCACGCGACACGCGGCCGCTCTCGGACTCGCCGAGCGCACGGACGCACTCTGCATCGTGATCTCCGAAGAGCGCGGAGAAATTTCGGTCGCACGCGAAGGACGCCTGCGCGCACTGGGCGGCACCGAAGAGCTGAAGGCGGTTCTCGGCGCGTTCCGCCACGCGGGGACGGCCCGTTCGCCGCGCGAACGGATCGCGAGCGCCCTGCGCGAGCGCTGGGCCGAACGACTGGCCGCGATCGCGCTCTCCGCCGTTCTCTGGCTCGTGCTCGTCCCCGGTGCGCAGACCGTGCAAACGACGCACCAGATTCCAGTCGCGGTCGAAAACGTGCCGGAGGGATGGGAACTCGAGAAGGTCGAGCCCGCGCAGGTGAGCGCGACCTTCTCCGGACCGCGCCGTTCCTTCGTGCTGCTCGACGAGCGTTCGCTCGCGGTGCGCGTCGATGCGATCGTCGCCGCGCTCGGACGCCGCACCTTCGATCTCGCCGACACCGACGTGCGTCATCCCGGCGGGGTCGAGGTCGTGAAGCTCGACCCGCGGCGCGTGCGCATCACGCTGCGCCGCGCCGAGACGCCGGCCACGGCCGCACCGGATCATCCGTAGCCCCATCGACGAAGAGGGATCACGCCATGGGAGAACTGCTCGATCGTGCGGAACGCGCCTGGCAGGGGGACACTCGACAGGGCCACCCCTGGCAGACCAGCGGGGCCTTCGAAGAAATCTCGGACGGGCTCTTCTTCGTTCACGTCTTCGCCAACATCAGCGTGCTTCGCACCGGCGAAGGGCTGGTGATGATCGACACCGGCAGCTGGCTCGGTCGCCGCGAGAATCACGCCCTCGTCCGTCGCATCGATGCCGCGCGGCTGCACAGCGCGATCTACACGCACGGCCACGCCGATCATGCGTTCGGGTTGCCGCCGTTTCTGGTCGAAGCGCGTGAGAAGAAGCTCGCGCCACCGCACGTCGTCTCGCACGCGAACGTGGTGCCGCGTTTCGAGCGCTATCGCCGAACGCACGGCTACAACGCGACGATCAACGCCCGACAGTTCTCGGTGCCCCCGTCGTGGCCGCGGGAGTTCGATCTTCCCGACACCACCTACGACGAATCGCTCCGGCTCGAGATCGGTGGCGTCACGTTCGAGCTTCGACACGCGCGCGGAGAGACCGACGATCACACGTGGGTCTGGTTGCCCGAACGGCGCACGCTCTTCACCGGCGATCAGTTCATCTGGGTCGCGCCGAACGCGGGAAATCCGCAGAAGGTGCAGCGCTACGCGGCCGACTGGGCTCGCTCGCTGCGAGAGATGGCGACGCGGGAAGCCGAGTTGCTGGTGCCGGGCCACGGGCTGCCGATCGTCGGTGCCGATCGCGTGCGGCAGGCGCTCGGCGAGACCGCGGAATGGCTCGAAGTGCTGGAGCGCGAGACGCTGGCGCGCATGAATGCGGGGATGACGCTCGACGCGATTCTGCAGGAAGTGCGGCCGCCCGCGCATCTCGCCGAACGACCCTTCTTGCAGGTCGTGTACGACGAGCCGGAGTTCGTCGTGCGCAACATCTGGCGTCTCGAAGGAGGCTGGTACGACGGCGTGCCGTCGCATTTGAAGCCGGCGCCCGAGGCCGAACTCGCGACCGAGATCGCGACGCTCGCCGGCGGAGTCGCCGTGCTCTGCGCGCGCGCACGCGAGCTCGCCGCGGCCGGAAACCTTCGCCTCGCCTCGCACCTCGTCGACCATGCGGTGATGGCGGCGCCCGACGATCGCGAAGCGCACGCTGCGCGGGCCGAGATCTACCAGCGGCGGATGCAAGAGTCTCGCGTGCTGATGACGCGCGGGATCTTCGGTGCCGCGGCACGTGAATCCGCTGCGAAGGCAAAGCCGGTCTGACACCATCCGGTGTCGGCCGGTCCCCCGGCGATCCGTCGTTCACCGGGTTGCCTGAACTCCGATCCGCGCGATGCGGAGCAGGCGCCGCCAGAGGCCACGCTGCGCTCCGTGGCTCGCCGCGGCCTTCCGGCCGCGGCTGCGCGTGACTTCCGCTCCGCGCTGCCCTCGACCGCGCCGGGTCACGACGCGTTCGGTCACCGGTCAGAGCGTTCGCCCCGCCGGCGCCGTCACCACGATCACGGTGCTGGCGCTTCGAGCGAGCAGATACTCGACGCCGTGCCCGAGGAACGGGCGTCCCGAGAGCTGTCGCACGTTCGCCGTCAGGACCACGAGATCGACGTCGTGCTCGGTGGCGAGTGCGAGCAGGGCTTCCGGCGCGGCGCGTGCGCGCCGGATCTCGGTTCGCAGGCGGACGCCGAACTCGAAGGCGAGAGTTCGCGCGTCGGCCAGCACGCGTTCGGCGATCTCGAGCCGCAGGTCTGCGCCTTCGCCGAAGCTCGCTTCGTGCGGTTCGATCTCGTTCGCCTCGTCCGCGGGATCGAGCAGCCGGTCGGCTTCGTCGGGCGAGGTCACGATGTGTGCGAGCACCAGCTCGGCGTCGTTCGCGCGCGCGACGGCGCAGGCCACTTCGAGGGCGGCGCGTCCCGTGCGCGTGCCGGTCGCGGGCACGAGGATTCGACGCCAGTGGCGAGCGCCTGCGGCCGCGTCGCGAGAACCCCGTCGCACCATGATCAGCGGGATCGGGCTCTGCGCCAGCAGATCATCGACGATCGGTGAGGCGAGGCGGCCCTCGATCGCGAGATCCGTGGCACCGACGGCGATCGCGCCGTAGCCGAGCCCGGCGTGCTCGAGGATCGCGTCGAGCGGCAGCTTCGTGGCCGCGTGTTCGTGCACCACCGGCCGGTTCGAAAAGACGGCGAGCACACGTGCGAGATCGTCGGGTGGGACGTCACGGCCGGCCGAAAGCACCGTCACTTCTTGGTCGCTCGGCCAGACCTGATCGACGATCTGTGCGGCGAGGATCGAGTTCGGTCCGCCGTGGCTCGGCAGCAGCAATCGCGCCGGGCGCAACAGTACGTTGCCCCCGAGTCGCCGCTCCTGTTCGAGACGGCGCTGCTCTTCGTCGGAGCCGGGCCAGCGGTGCAGCAGTGCGCGCAAGATGGGCGGCGCCATCATCGAGGTGGCGATCGCCATCAGTACGATCACCGTGTAAGAGCGTTCGTTCAGCACGCCGAGCGTGAGACCGACGGTCGCGATGACGATCTCGACCGCACCGCGCGCGTTCAGCCCGGCGCCGATCGCGAGCCCTTCGATGCGCGCGAATCCGGCTCCCCGCGCGCCGGCGTACGAACCGAGAAACTTGGAAAGACTGGCGACGGCCAGCACGAGCAGCCCCCAGCCGATCACGTCGGGATCGTCGAGCAAGGCGAGATCGACGCGAAGGCCCGCCGAGGCGAAGAAGAGCGGTGCGAAGATCGCGCTCGTCACCGCGCGCAGCCGGTCGAAGACCTCGCTTTCCTGATAGCGCGAGCGACCGATCAGGATGCCCGCGACGAACGCGCCGAGGACGGCTTCGATGCCGAGCGCCTGCGTCACGATGCCGAAGGCGAGCGTGATCAGCAGCACCAGCGCGATTTGCGACGAAATCACACTGCGCCGGGCGCGCGCGCGGCGAAGGAGCTGATCGACCGCCCGCTGGCCGAGCGTCGCGGCGACGACGCAGAAGAGCGCGAGCCCCGCGAGCGTCAACGCGAGCGCACCGGCATCGAACGAGCCCGAGCGGGCGAGGCCCGCCACCACGCCGAGCAGCACCCAGCCCGCGACGTCGTTCGCCATCGCCGCGGTGATCGTCACCTGCGCGATGTTGCGGCGCATCAGATCGAGATCGGAGAGGATCTTCGCGATCACCGGCAACGCGGAGATGCCGAGCGCCGTGCCCATGAAGAGTGCGAAGACCACGCGATCGTCCGAAGCGCCGATGAAGCGTCCGGGCAGTACGAAGCCGATGCCGATGCCGGCGAGCACCGGCAGCACGAGGCTGCCGATCGCGATCCGCAGGGTGGCGGCGCCCAGTCGTCGGACCAGCCCGAGATCGATTTCGAATCCCGTGTCGACGAGCAGGAAGAAGACGCCGATCCAGGCCAGCGCTGAGAGCAGCCCGCGCTGAACGGGATCGGCCGGGAAGAGCCAGAAGAATGCGCCAGGTGCGAGGGCTCCGAGCACCGAGGGCCCGAGCAGAAGGCCGGCTCCGAGTTCGCCGACCACGGCGGGCTGACCGAACCGACGGGCGAGCGAGCCGAGCGCGCGTGCGACGACGAGCAGCGCGAAGAGCTGCGTCCAGAACAGAAGAAGCTGATGCTCGCTCAACACGTCGTGGGAGGGTTCTCCGGCAGGGCGTTCGGCCGCCTGCCCAGCGTATCCTCTCACTCTGCCGGCCGCGACCGAACGCGACGGATCGCGAAGCGAGGAGCCCCATGCCGCGTCTCGAGTTCTTCTTCGATTGTTCGAGTCCGTGGACCTGGCTGGCGTTCCAGCGGATCGAAGAGGTCGCTCGTCAGGGCAACGCCACGTTGATCTGGCGTCCGATCCTCGTCGGTGGCGTCTTCAATGCCGTGAATCCGAGCGTGTACGAAGCGCGCGCGAATCCGGTGCCCGCCAAAGCGCGATACTTCGCCAAAGATCTGGCGGACTGGGCGCGCCATCTGGGCGTCGAGCTCCACTGGCCCAAACAGTTTCCAATCAACAGCGCGCGCGCGATGCGTGTGGCGCTCGTCGCGCTCGACGAAGGCTGGCTGCCGCAGTGGGCGGGCGCGGTCTTCGAGGCCTACTGGCGTGAGGGTCGCGAGATCTCGAAGCCCGAAGAGCTGGCGGAGATTGCGCGGCGACTGGGGCACGAGCCCGAGGCGCTGCTGGTCCGGGCCGACGGCGACGAAATCCGCGGGCGACTGCGCGCCAACACGGAGGAACTGGTCTCGCGCGGCGGCTTCGGTTCGCCGACGATCTTCGTCGAGGGCGACGACATGTACTTCGGCAACGACCGGCTCGAACTCGTGCTCGCGGCCTTGCGTCGCGCGAGTGCCGGCGGATGAACCGCAGATTCTGGGTGCGCCAGCATCCCGCCGCCGGGCCGATCGCGGCGGTCTTGCTGCTGACCGTGGCCGGCACGGCCGGCTACGTCGTGCTCGGCGACGTCGGCTGGCTCGACGCGCTCTTCATGACCGTGACGACGATGACGACCGTGGGCTACGGAGAGGTGGCCCGGCCGACACCGGCCGTGCGTGCGTTCACCATCGGGTTGATCGCGTTCGGCGTCGGTACGTTCGGCTTTGCGGCTTCCCGCGTCGCGCAACACGCATTCGATCCCGCGCGCCGGATCGCGCGGCGGAGGAAATGGATGGCGCACGAGATCGCAGCGCTGCGCGAGCACGTCGTGGTTTGCGGTTACGGCCGATTTGGTCGCGCCGTGGTCGACGAGTTGATCGGTGCAGGCAAGTCGGTGGTCGTGATCGAGCAGGACGCGTCGTTGTCGCCGGCCCTCGAGGAGGCGAATCTCGCGCACGTGACGGGATCTGCGGCGGACGACGTCGTGCTGGAGCGCGCAGGCATCGCGCGGGCCTGTGCGCTCGTGGTGGCGACGGGATCGGAATCCGAGAACGTCTTCATCACGCTCGCCGCGCGCGAAGCGAAGCCGGATCTGCGGATTCACGCTCGCGGCGAAACCGACTCCGCGGTCCGGCGACTTCGTCGGGCGGGCGCCGATCAGATCGTGTCTCCGTTTCATCTCGGCGGCATCCGTACGGCCGCCGCCATTCTCCGGCCGGCGGTCGTCGACTTTCTCGAACTCTCGCGTCCGCTTCACGGCGAGCGCGTCGACCTCGAAGAGATTCGAATCGAAGCGGGCTCCGGGCTGATCGGGGCCGAACTCGGATCGATCGAGCACGGCGGCGCCCGGCTGCGCGTGGTGGCACGCCGGCCGCGCGATGGCTCGTTCGATCTGGTGCCGGCAGCGACGCAGTGTCTCGCCGCCGACGATCTGCTGGTGGTGATCGGCGACCGCGACGAACTCGCGGCCGTCGCGAGACGGGCCGCTGCGACGACGTCGTGAATCGCGCCGAACCCGTGGAGCGGGGGATGCGGCAAGGAGAGGAAATGCGCGAGAACGAGACGAGAATCCGGCGACTGCTGGCGGTCAGCGATCTGTCGCCGCTCGGTGATGCCGGCGTGCGAGCGGCCTTTCGCGTGGCAGGAGAAGGAGCGCGGATGCAGCTTCTGCACGTGATGCAGACGCCGCGCGCGCCGAGTCCGCTCTATGCGCACTATTCGCCGGTGCCGGCCATTTCCGAAGAGATGCGAACGAAGCTCGTGACCGAGATCGAATCCCATCTGCGGGGGTTGATTCCGCAATCCGCCGCCGCGTCCGGCATCCAGACCGAAATCGCCGTCGTCGAATCCGACGACGTGGTGCAGGCCATTCTCGAGGCGGCGCGTCGCTGGAACGCCGCGCTCGTCTGCATGGGGACGCATGGCCGGGGCACGCTGCACGCGACGCTCGTCGGCTCGGTGGCGCTGCGCGTGCTGCAGCAGATCGATCGCCCGCTCTTGCTGGTTCCCGACCGCGAGGCGTGAGCCAGCGCGGGCGGTGCTTCGGCGCGCGTTCGCGATCCGGGTTCTCGCTCGATCAGAGTTCGATCGGAGTTCGATCAGAGGCCGGGCTGCGAGGCCGGCGTCATCGAACCGTCGAAGCCGTCGTCGGCCTCGTCGCCATCGGTCTCGCCACCGGGGCGATCCGCCGCGTCACGCAGGCCGCACTCTTTCATCTTTTCGAGCATGGTCGAATACGAGAGGTTGAGTCGACGCGCGGCTTCGCGGCGGTTCCAGCCGGTCGCCATCAGCGCACAATCGATCACCGCGCGTTCGACTTCGCGCGAGACGCGCCGGCGCACTTCGAGCAGCGGCACTTCACCGGCCGTACGCGCGAAATCGTCGGCAGCGCGCATCTCGGGCGCGCGCCACTCGAGGACGGCCGCCTTGGGCGGGCCCAGCACGACGAGGCGCTTGGCGAGATTCTCGAGTTCGCGAACGTTGCCCGGGAACGACGAACGCGCGAGCCGCTCGCGGATCTCGGGGCCGATGACGGGAACCGGGCGGCGGTACTTCGCCGCGTAATGCGCGACGAAACCGTCGAAGAGCGCCGGGATCTCGTCGCGCCGCGTCCGCAGCGGCGGCACCTGGATCTGCACGACGTTGAGGCGGTAGAAGAGATCGGAACGGAAGCGGCCGTCGCGCACCATCTCTTCGAGCGGCCGGTGCGTCGCACAGATCACGCGCACGTCGACCTTGATCGGTTCGTTGCCGCCCAGGCGATGAAACTCGCGATCCTGCAGCACCTGAAGCAGCTTCGGCTGCAGGTCGGGTCCCATCTCGCCGATTTCGTCGAGGAAGATGGTGCCGCCTTCGGCCAGCTCGAAGCGCCCCTTCTTCTGAGCGCGCGCATCCGTGAAGGCGCCCTTCTCGAAACCGAACAGCTCGCTCTCCAGCAACTGGCTCGGCAGCGCTGCGCACAGCACCTTGACGAACGGCCGGTGCGCGCGGTTCGACGCCTCGTGGATGGCGCGCGCCACCACTTCTTTGCCGACTCCCGTCTCGCCCTGAATCACGATCGAGGCATCGGTATCGGCGATCTGCGCGATCGTGTCGCGCACGCCCGCCATGCCGACGCCTTCCCAGAAACGCGGCTTTTCGACGCTGCCCGGCCGCCTGGCCTCGGCTCGCGGAGCTGCGCAGGCCACCGCCGCATCGATCGCGCGCGCCAGTTCGGCCGGGTCGTAGGGCTTGTTGATGAAGTCGATCACGCCGAGTCGCGCGGCCGCGACGACGGTCGGGACATCCTCGCGGCCCGAGACCATGATCACGGGAAGGCCAGGGCGGAGCTCGCGGATGCGGCGCAACGTCTCGATGCCGTCCATTCCGGGCAGTCCGACATCGAGAAGAGCCGCCTCGACCTCGAGACCGGCCTCGAACAGCCCGACGGCGCGACGTCCGTCCGGCGCAGTCGTCACGCGTAGACCGTGTCGTTGAAGCACCAGCGTCAGGTACTCACGCGCGGAGTCGTCGTCCTCGACGACCAGCACACGTGCCGAGGATCGATCCGGCATCGTGCTGGCATGAACTCGCGTCGCAGTCGGCGCAAAGGGGCGAAACGCCGAATCCTGTGTCACAGGCGGTTGAACCTCGGGATCGCGCCCGCGGAACCTGACCAACCACGGCCGGGGGGCGGCACGAACGTCGCTCAGTCTCCCCCATTTGGGAGGGCAATGTCCATCAAAGAATTGCGGAAGAAGCCGCTGTAGAGGGTCGTGTGACGCGGAATTCGAGGGAAAAGCGGGTCCTGCCCGCCTCCGGAGACCGGGATTCGGTTCGGGGAATCGACCGAGTCGAGCCGGCGCGCAAAGGCCACACCGAGCCGCAGTGCGTGTGATTCATGGTAGGAAGTGCCGCGGCTCGCGCGGCGGGCCGGCGAAGGGGAATCGGATGGCGACCGGAACGAGGATCGCGTGGCTCGGGCGGGGACAGATCGCGCTGGCCATCTGCTTCGTTCTCGGCGTGGCCGGCGTGCTGCTCCACGGCGCGTTGTGGTCGCCCGCGGTTCCTCTATTGCTGCCGGGGGGAGCGCCGTGGATCACGGTGCAGCCCGTGCTCCGACTCGGCGCGCTGAACGTCGACCTTTCGCGGATCCCCGCGACCGTGTTCGAGCGGCGCTTCCTCGTCGAGCGGATCCCCGACGCCGCGATGCTTCGCGTTCGCGCGCTTCGAGAAGTTGCGCTGACGCTGAACGGGCAGCCCGTCCCGGTGGCGAGCGACGCCATGCACTGGAAGGAGCAGTCGGTCGCCGACGTCGCGGCATTGCTCGTTCCGGGCGAGAACGTGTTCCACGCCGAAGTTCGGAATGCCACCGGACCCGCCGTGTTTCAGCTTCGCCTCGACGGGCTCTCTCCCGCCCTCGTCACCGATCCGAACTGGTCGGCGACCGAGCAGGGGAGAGTCACGGCGCCCGTCGTCGTCGCCGACGAGGCGATCGTCGATCCCGCGTACGCCGCCGGGCTCCCTTCCCCCCGTGCCGGCCTCGAAGCACACGCGATTCCGCTCGTCGCCGCCGTGATTACCGGCGGCGTATTGGCGTCGCTCTTGCGCGGGCGGCAGCGCGCAGCGAACGCTGCACCGCGGGCGGCGATCCTCCTTCTCTCCGGAATCTGGCTCCGATTCGTGTGGTATGTCGTGATCGAGATTCCGCCGTACGTGGGCTTCGATGCGGAGCAGCACCTCCGTTACATCTCGCGTCTCATGGAATCGCCCGCGCTCCCTCGCGCCTCCGAGGGCTGGGCGATGTATCACCCGCCGCTCTACCACGCCGTGACGGCGCAGTGGATGCGGTTGGTCGATCCCGGTGCCGACCGTGCCGTTGCGCGGGGTGTCGTTTCATTGTTGCCCGTTCTCTCGGGCTTCGGCATGGCGTTCGTTGCGCGCTCGCTCGCCCGGCTGCTGGCGCCCGAGCAGCGATGGCTCGAAGCGACGGCTCTGCTGGTGGCGGGTCTGCTTCCGATGAATCTCACGCTCGCCTCCTGCGCGTCCAACGAGTCGCTGCACGCACTGCTCGCGAGCCTCGCGCTACTGGTCGCACTCCGCGCGCTCGTCGCGCCGCGTGCGAGACGACGACAGGACGTCGCGCTCGGGCTGCTGCTCTCGGCGGCGTTGCTGACGAAATACTCGGCTGCGCTGCTGGTGCCGGTGCTGGTCGGCGCCGTGGCCGCGAAGCGAATCGTCGCCGAAGAAGCGCCGCCGCGGTCGGCCGCTTCCGGCGCCGCCGTCTCACTCGGTCTGATCCTCGTCCTCGCCGGATGGTTCTATGTGCGCAACTGGTGGCTGTTCGGCGATCCGTTCGTCTGGAACCTGAACACGGCGCCGGGCCGGACGTGGTGGCAGCAGCCGGGCTTCCATTTGCCGGCGTATTTCTTCCGATTCGGAGAAGCCTTCGTGATCCCCTGGTGCTCGGGGTTCGTCAGCTTCTGGGATTCCCTCTATTCGACGCTCTGGGGTGACGGCATGCTGAGTGGCGCTGGCGTTGCGCACGGGTACCGGAGATGGGACTGGATGGCGGCGAGTTTTCCGCTCGCGCTCCCGGCGACCGGTCTCGTTGCCGCGGGCTGGATGCACGCGGGCTGGCGCGCGGCGCGCGATCGCGATCCCGGGCGACGGATTGCATTCACGCTTCTCGTCTTGCTTCCGCCGCTGCTGCTGGCCTCGTTGCTGCAGGTCAATCTTCGGCTTCCCATGTGGTCGCTCGGCAAAGCGTTCTACGCACTCTTTCTAACCCCGGCGCTCGGATTCTTCGCCGCGTCCGGGTTCGACCTCGTTGCGCGCCGGTCGCCCGCATGGCGCGGGGCGGTGCTTCGTTTCGTTCTCTCGGGCTGGGCGGCCGCGTTCGCTCTTTCGATCGTGATGGCGTACGGCGGATAGCGCGCGCGATCTCCGCGCGAAGTGCGACGGCGCAATCACGGCCCCGCGCTGGAGTTCGTCGCGTCGAGATGCAGATCGCCGAGTCGGGCTTCCATCTTCGCTCGTGCCTCGCGGCATTCGGTGCCCGAGGTTCGGTCGCGGCAACGATCCCAGCAGGACGCGAGCGCACTCCGACGAAACGGCGTCGCGTGGTGGTAGTAGCGCTCGAAGGCGACGGTCCACCGTTCGACCTCGGCCAGTGACACGCCTGCGGGAGACGACGCGCAGCCATCCCCGAAGAATCGTTCGAGCAGAGCGACCCGCTCGGGACGGATCACGCCGCGCGCGGAGAGCGTGGCTTCCGCCTCCGCGAGGAGCGGGGAGTCGGGCGCTTCGTGTCGCCACCACGCGATCGCGGTCGCGCACGGAACCGGGCGATCGAGACACGTCTCGGCCACGAAGGCCGCCCGGTCGTCGTCTCCGGACGATCCTCGATCCGCGGCGCGGTATCGCTGCCAGAGCGAGTTCCGGACTCCGATTCGCGCAGCCGCGAGTCCGTTCGCTTCGACGGGATCGGCGGTCGCGCCGACGAAGAACTCGCGGGCGGCCCGATGGCTCAACACGGGATGGAAAAGCGTGTGAATGGGACCGGCCGGCAGGCCGGTGCGTGCGACGCCGAGCGGCAATCGCTCGCGCGAAAGCAATGCCGGCAGCGTCGGGAGGTTCACGCGCGCGAGTGCGGCCGCGATGCTCGGCTCGCACACCCGCCGCTCGAGTCGCTCGATGCCGAGAGCGTCCGACGGGTCGTTCCAGCCCAGCAGGACGACGTCGCCGGGCATCGTGTCCCAGATGGCGACGGCGCCAAACACGGCGGCGTAGGTGCGAAGAACCAGCTCCATCGTTTCGCGGGACGACTCGTAGACGTGGAACCACTGGGCGTACACGCCGCCGGGCTGCAGCCGTGCTTTCGCGGCTTCGAGGAACTCCCGGCTGTAGAGATTCTCGACCCCGACGACCCACGGGTTGCTCGGCTCGGAGACGATCACGTCGTATCGATCGGGGTCGCGCAGCAGCGCCCGGTACGCGTCCGCGCGCCGGATCGTGAGTCGCGGATTCTGATCTGCCTGTTGATTGGCGAAACCGAAGAGCGGCAGCGCGCGCGTGACCGCGGGCGAAATCTCCGCTGTCACCACCCGCTGCATGCCGCCGAGCGCGGCGAGCTCGCCGGACGTTGCACCGGTACCGAGACCGATCACGAAGGCCGAACGACACTCGGTCGCGAAGAGACAGGTGAGGTTTCAGAGAAGTAGCGGTTTCTTCAGCTCGTAGTGAAGTAGCTTGTCGGTCTTGCCATTGGTTATGAGCGAGCTACCGTGGCCGCCCGTCTCGGTATCGCTGACGTTCACCGTCGAGACCGGATCGTCTTCG
>CAZDHU010000043.1:0-8032 GCA_964505355.1 uncultured Myxococcaceae bacterium
CGTCGACGTTCACCTTCGCCAGTACGAACGCACCCGCGTGTTCGACCGCGATTCGTTCGAGAATCGGACCGAGCGTGCGGCAGGGAGCGCACCACGGGGCCCAGAAGTCGACGACCACGGGAACGGAGCGGGAACGTTCGAGCACCGCTTGCTCGAAGTCGCCGTCGCGAACGTCGATCACGAACGGAGAGTCGACCGTCCGCGTTCCGTCCTCTGCAGCGTCCATCGCGCCTCCGTCGCCACCCGCGTTCGGTCGCGAACGGTACAGCGCGCGCTCGCGACCGAGAAGGGTCGCGAACCGGTCTCGAGTCAGAGGGACGGAGCCGGTGTCGGCGGTGAGGCAGTCGCCGGCGGCCGCGGTCGCAACGAATCCACGCGATCCCCCGCACGCAGCGTACGCGCGATGCGCGGGCGGGATTCGTTTCGTTCCTTGCGCCGGCGTTCGATCTGGTGCCGATGTCTCGATTTCATTCGCTCCCTCGCACAGCCCGACGCACGCAGGTTTCGGGGGTTCGATCTCGCCAGCTTCGCATTCGTGCGACCGCTCCGGTCTGCCACGATGCGACGATCCGCGTCGGCGGGAAGACGCCGGCATCGATCTTCGCATCGTCGATCTCGGCGACGCGGTCGAGGAAACGGCGGTCTTCCTCGTTCGACGGATCGATCGCGCCGGTGAATCGCGGATGCAGGAAGGGTTCGATCAGATTGCCGAAGGCGACGAAGGTGTCGGACTCGAAGCGCGCCACCAGCTCGGACAGAAGGTCGGCGGCGCGCAGCCCGTCGTCGGCGGAAGCCGGCGGCGCGTCGAAGTCGGGCTCCACCGCGCCGCTCGACGCGAGCGTCTTGTAGCGAGCGGGCATCAAACGCCAGATGCGTTCGAGAATGGCGCGTGCCTCCGGCCAGCGCGCGTGCCCGTTCGCACCGATCCGTTCGACCGTGAGCAGGACGCCATCGGAGCCGAGCGCTCGATGCACGCGATCGAGCGTCGCTTCGAGCAGCGCGACGCGGTGCAGCGAGTCGACCGCGAGGCAGAGCGCGTACGACTCTTCGCCCGTCCATTGCGCGATCGTGCGGTGAAGAAATCGGATCTGCGATCCGACGTGTCGCTCGCTCGCGAGTTCGCGTCCCGCGATCAGAGACGCAGGATCGCTCGCCATGCAGTCGATTCGAAAGTTGCTGATGCCCTCGGCACGGGCCATCGAGGCGAGCCGTACCTCGAGCTCTCCGGTCCCGGCACTGAGCGAGAGAATCGACACCGTCTCGCGCGGAAGCGCGCGACAGCGAGCGACCAGCGGATCGAGGAAGAACGCGTCGAGACTTTCGATCCCGCAGGCTTCGAGCTTCGGCCGAACGTACTTCGCGACCCAGTATTCGAGGGGCGGCGTCACGGGCGCAGCGGGTGAGAGCGCGAGCGGCAGATCGGCCGCGCTCGCGGCGGATGTCGCAAGGCGGCGCAGCGGGGGCACGATCGTCGCCGGCGCACGTCGCTCGCGCCGGGTGACCCGCTCGGCGAGTCGCGTCCAGAGCGACGAGGCGCGCCGCAGCTCGACCGGTCCGTCGATCGTTTCTTCGGGCACGGCCGGCGCCGCGGGCTCGCCGGATGCGTCGATCGTCGGCGCCAGGTCCGCATCGCCGAGTCGGGTCCGCCGAACCTCGTGTTCGAAGACGGGCGCATTCGCGAGCGGCTCCGTGATCGGCACCGGCGGCTCGGCCTGCAACTCCGCGGCGGGTTCGGCTTCCTGCGCCGAGTGCCCGGCCGCAGAAGTCGAATCCGAGATGGCGCGTTCGTCGGCGATGAACGGCGTTTCCGTCGCGAGGTCCGGATCGCTCGCGGCCGCGCCGAGATCTGCTCGATCGGTGTCCCCGGTCGTCTCTTGCCGCGAGCCCGCGCGCGCGGAATCGGCGACGGGAGAGGGCGAAGTGGTGCCGCTCTCGACGACCACCGCTTCGGCGTCGAGCACCGCGGCGAGATCCGTCGCTCCCGAACCTTCCGGATCTCGCGAATCCGCCTCGACGAGCGATTCTGGTGCGTTTCGCATCGGTTCCGGCGCGGTCGCGCGGGCCGTGCGCGACGGCGCGGCGGCCGCGCCGCCCGGCCATTGCAGGAGCTGCTGCGCGTGCGTCATCGACGCGCGCAGCGCCTCCAGCTCCGTCTCGCGTGCTTCGAGCGAGCGACGCGCGCTGCGCAAATCGCCCTCCAGGCGACGTTCCGCGCTCTCTCGCGCGACGAGCGTTTCGTTCGCGGCAGAAAGCGCCGTGCGCACGCGTTCGAGCTCTTCATCGCGCGAGGCGATCACCGAGCGCTCGGTCTCGAGCAGCCGGTGCAGCTCTTCGAGTTCGGCATCACGGGCCACGCCCGCATCGCGCAGCGAAGTGAACGAGGTGCGCAGGCGGACGAGCTCGGCCTCGCGCGCGCTGCAGCGCTCTTCGGCTTCTTCCGCACGCCGATTCGCCGCCAGCGCCGAACGCCGGGCGTTCGCGATCTCTTCGCCGTGTGCGACGCGCTCTGCGCTGCGTGCGGCGGTCAGCGCGTCCTCGCGCATTCCGAGCGTGCTGCGCAGCGAAGCCGTCGTTTCGCGCAGCGAACGGGCTTCCGTTTCGAGCGCGGCCCGGGCCTGTTCGGCTTCGATTCGCCCGGCCTCGGCACCCGCCAGCAATGCGCGCAGCGTCTCGAGTTCTTTTCGTGCATCCGCCTCGAGACGCGAGGCATCGAGGCGCTCGCGCTCCAGTTCCGCGACGCGACGATCCCGCGTCGCCGTCGCCGCGCGCCATCCTTCTTGAATCCGTCTCAGCTCCGCGCACTGCGCGACGGCAGCCGCTGCTTCTGCGCTCACGCGCTCGAGTTCACCCTGCAACTGGCGCCGCTCGCCATCTCGCGTCCGGAGCTCGCGCCGTGCGCGCTGCAATGCCGCAGCGGATTCGAGCTCGCGCGCCGCCGCACCGGCATCCTGCGCGAGCGCGGCGACGGCGCCGTCGAGCGGGTCGCGGGCCAGTGCAACCGGCTTCGTCGTCGCACCCTTCGCGCGGTGACGCCGGTTCCGAGGTTCAGCGGGCATCGGATCGTGTACGACCAGCCCGGCCGCGCGACGGGTTCGCTCGCGTGCCGCCGGCTTTTCGGGCGACGCCATCGGAGGAACCGCGCGGGACGTCCGGGTCGCGCCGGCGTTTCGTTTCTCGTGCATGGAACCCCCGTCGCTCGAGGCCGCGATCTCATGGGTTCCATCGGTGGACGCGCCGCGTTCTTGAGCCTCGCGGCCGCGCGCGGTTGCGGGGAGGGCTGCCGATTCACGAGCCCTCGGGGCCCCGGGAATCCGCCGAGGCGGCGTTGCCGGTCGCGAAACCACGGCGTACACAGCCGGGATGGCATTCGATCTCGCGCAGTCGAGCGAACGGGGTCCGCACGCGGTCGGAGTGATGACGCTCGATGTGGCCGATCCCGACGATCCGTCGCGCCGGCTACCGACCGACCTCTGGTATCCGGTCGATTCGGCGCGCGTTGCGCCCGACGCTCGCTTCGAAGCGCCGCATCCCTTCGGGCAACCTCACGAGGCCTGCGTCGATGCACCGGCCGCTCCGGGCCGCTGGCCACTGCTCGCGTTTTCCCACGGAAACTCGGGCCTTCGCCGGCAGTCGACCTTTCTGACCACGCATCTCGCCAGTCATGGGTTCGTCGTGGTCGCGCCGGATCACACCGGCAACACCTTCCCGGAGATGCTCCGGCTCGACGAGTCGCAGCGAAAAGACGTGCATCGGTTCGCGCGCGCCCGGCGTCCCGGAGACCTGCGCGCGGCGATCGACGCGGCGCTTCGGGCCGAGGGTCCGATGCCGCAGATCGATTCGAATCGCATTGGAGCCCTCGGACATTCGTTCGGCGGCTGGACGGCGCTCAAGATGCCGCGCGCGGACGCGAGGGTTCGCGTGGTCTGCGGGCTCGCGCCGGCCTCCGAGCCTTTCGTCGGGCGGCGCGCCTTCGAAGAGGGCGAGTTGCCCCTTGCGGTTCCGAGTCTCGTGATCGCGGGCGCCGACGATTGTCTGGTCGATCTCGATTCGAGCATTGGGCCGCTGGTGGCGCGGCTCGCTCCGCCTCATCAACTCGTCGTCGCGCGCGACGCCGACCACTTCCATTTTTGTGATGGCATCGCGCTCTTGCACGGGATGCACGAAAAGGCCGTCCGGCCGCAGCAAACGCGCTTCCCGCGCCCGTTTCTCGACACTCTTCCGGAAGCGCGGGTGCATCGATTGCTGCGCGGTCTGGTGACGGCGTTTTTCGCGGAGAGCCTGCGCAACGAAAGAATCGGCTCCGAACCGCTGCCCGAGTTTCAGCCCGAGGCGTTGCGGGCATTCGACGACGCGCTCGATCGCGCCTGACGCGCTGCGCCCTCTTCAGCCGGCGGAACGCGACGTGAGCAGCGCTCGGACCGTGTGCGCCATCACCTCGCGCGCCGCATCGGGCGAAAGTCCGATCGGGCCGCGCAGACTGTTCCAGCTCGCCCAGTTGGTCGCGATTTCGAGCGCATGAACGAGCCGATCGCGTTCGGCGCCGGCGTACGTGGAGAGCTCGGCGCCGAAGGCCCGCTCGATCTCGTCGAGTCCGACCCGGCGAGCCGTCGCGAAGCGTTGCTGCATCTCCTGCGAAGTCGGGGCGAGCACCAGTGCGGCCTGTCGCATCGGTGTGGTCGCTTCGAGCACGCGGGCGCGCTGCTCGAGGAAGCTCTGCAGCCGCGGCTCGAGCGGCCCTTCGGAGGCAACCGGCTTGAGCAGCGGCAGCGTGAGTTCGAGCGCACGATCAGCCGCGGCGATCCAGAGCGATTCGAGATCCGGGAAGTGCTGGAACAACGAGCGAATCGAGACGCCCGCACTGGACGCGATGGTAGGCGCCGTCAGCCGCAGCTCCCCTTTCGCCACCAGGTCGAGCACGGTGCTGATCAGGCGCGCGCGCGTTCGCTGCCCGCGGGCCGTCCTGCCGTCGATCCTCGGTCCGCCGAGAAGCGCTGTCGCTTCGTCCTTCATGCTCCGAGGCTAACTCGCGATCGAGAATTGCAACCCGCCCTGCCGCACCGGAGACGGAGCGTGCGGCACGATTTCGCCCTTCGGTTGAAACTGCGGTGGATCGATCAGGGACGCGATTCCGGTACGCAGCGCGTGAGGCCGCGGCCAAAGACCTGCCCGGCGTAGAACGAATCCCCTACGCGCAGCGCGGTCGCGGCCGCAGCCACGCCGCGACCGTCGTGGCGCAGGAGCCGACTCGCCGACGGTTCGGGCCCACCGGGCCGGAGCCTCCAGATCTCCCACGGCGACGGGACGCTCGGATCCGTCCGATGTCGTAGAAATGCCCCCATCTCGGGATGCGCGGCCGTCGTCAGCGAAAGCGGCTCTCCGTCTTCGACCATCAGGTTGTCGACCGCAGATCCGACCCAGATCGACCCGAGCCGCTCGACGAGATCGCCGCTGCGCGGATCGCGGCGATATACGTGAACGGCGAGATCGAGCGTTCCCGCGACGAAGAACCGATCGCCCAGCGCGAGGACCCCGTTCGGGAATCGCGGGCCGCGCAGCACGCGCCTCCACGGCGCGCCAGCGCGCCGCGGGTCGTAGTGAACGACGTCCGACCCGACCCGCAGCCCGACGTACTCGACCAGCGCCGAAAACAGTGAACGGTCGGTGATCTCGTTGCTGACGTAGAGCGTGCCATCAGGCAGCGCGAAGAGATCGTTCGGGCTGCGCAGCAGCGGATCGGCGAGTCGCGATTCCAGTTCGAGCCGCTCGCCGGCGACGCGATAGATCAGCACCTGGTGGCGAAGAAGATCACCGCCCGCCGTCCGGGGAAGCACGCAGCCATCGCGACCGTCATCGCCAGCGTGCGCGTGCTGCACCACATGGAGTCGCGCCACTCCATCGTCCCCGCGCGCGAACGAGACGCCGTGCGGGCGCAGCGGACAGCCGCCGGCATCGACTTCGAAACGGCGTACCTGCGTCGGCCCGTCCGGGCCGATCGTCACGCTCCAGAGGCCGCCCTCGCCTTCTGTTCGGCGGTCGAACGCCGACACGAGCAGACGCGTTTCCGTCCCGTCGCGTTCGAGATCGAAGTCTTCGGGTCCGGGCATCTCGCCGAAGGCCGGACCGCAGCGCAGGGCGGCTTCTGCCGCGCGTGCGACTTCTGCGTGGCTCGCGCAGATCAGCCAGAGGACCGCCAGCAGCATGCGCCTGAAACTTCGGGATTGGTCGTGCATCGCGGGATCATGACGGCCCGCGCGGAGCCGGGCCAGCCGCGATGCGCTCAGTCCCGCGCGCGCAGCGGCGTCGCCTTCCCGAACAGCCAGCCCTGACCGAACGGAATCCCGAGCTCGCGCAGCGTTTCGAGCTCTTCGATCGTGTCGAGGCCTTCGGCGATGATCCGCGCACCGATCCGTCGCGCGACGAGGTGAAGCGCGCGCAGCATCTCCTGGCGTGCGGCGTCCTGATCGATGCCCTGCACGAATGCGCGATCGACCTTGATGAACTCCGGGGAGAGTTCCATCACCGCCGACAGACTCGAGTAGCCCGCGCCCGTGTCGTCGAGCGCGATCTGGAAGCCGAGCGCGCCGTAGTAGTCCCGGACTTCGCGAAAGAGCCAGAAGTTGTCGATCGACTCCTGTTCGGAGATTTCGAACACGATGTCGGAGGGACTGAGACGACAGCGTTGCAGCGTCTGAATCAGCGTCTCCGCGCGAAAGCTGGGGTCGTGGAAGGTGGTGGGGCGGAAGTTGAGGAACAGGCGCGTTCCGCCGGGAAGATCGATCGCGCCTTCGAGCGCACGACGGCGACAAAGCGCGTCGAGTTCGAAGACCAGCCCTTCTTCGACGGCGCGGTCGAAGAGGACGGTCGGCGTGTGAAGATCGGTGCCCGTCGGCCCGCGCGAGAGCGCCTCGTAGCCGAAGACCGTCCGCGAGCCGACGTCGACGATCGGTTCGTAGACACTCGTCACCTGCTCGCCGACCAGCACGCTCAGCAGCTCCTCGCGCTTCCGTCGCGCTTCGAAGCGCGCGCCGAGATCGGCGTGCGCACGCGCCTCTTCGAGCGCCGCGCGGAGCTGCGTGTTGACCGAAATCGTGGGATTGCGCAGCACGAACGCCGTCCCGACCGGCAGCGTCGACACGCTGTGCAGAAATGGCCGGCCGATGCGATGGCTTTGCGCCGCCAGCGTTCGGGCGAGCAGCCGGTGCATCTCGGTCAAGACGTCTTGCTGGAAGGTGCGGTCCGTCGCGTCTCGAAAGCAGACGACGACCACTTCGCTGCGGCCGAGGCTTCCCGGTAGCACCAGATCCCCGTCTTCGAGGCGGCTGCGAAGCGTTTCGCTCACCAGCGACACGACACCGCTCAGCGCCTGCCGATGCGCCTCGACCCCGTAGTGGCACTCGACGTCCTCGAGAGGAAGGGCCGGCACGGCGATCACGCCGAGCGCCCCCTGAAAGCGCTCCTCGATCCAGGGCAGTGCGCTGGCGAGGGGGAGCAGAGGATCCGGGTTGGACGCGGCGAGGTCGGCGGCGGTGGCCATGGCATCCCGAGCAATCGGCCGGCGGCGGCGAGGGGTTGAGCCAGCCGTTGCCGCCCCCTCAAACGGGGCGCGCGAGCGCGGGTTCGAGGGTGTTAGATTGAGAAAATGGTGCGAGATCCCGCTCTTCCGCGCACGCCCCGGGTTCGACCGGAATCGCGGACTGGCCCCGCCCGCGCGGAGTCGGTCTCCGTTTCGCGGCGCAACGACAGCTTCGAACTGCTGATCGAGCGCTCGCCGTTCGCCGTCGCCGTGACCCGCGCGGGCACGTTCCTGTACGCGAACGCGGCCACGATTCGCCTGCTCGGTGGTGCCGAGGCGACCGATCTGCTGGGGCGTCGACTCGGTGACCTGCTGGCGACCCGGCCGACCGACGGCGAGCTCGCGGCGAACGAATCGCGCGTGACGGAGGTGCGGGAACGCCTGCGACGGCTCGACGGACGACTGCTGGAGGTGGAGATTCTCGCGGCGCCCATCGTCTGGCGCGGCGAGCCGGCCGCG
>CAZDHU010000044.1:0-6252 GCA_964505355.1 uncultured Myxococcaceae bacterium
GACGAAGATCGCGCCGAGGGATTTCGCCTGCTCTCGCCGGCGGACGCCGAGGATTTCTTTCTCGGCCTCGATCCGCTCGATGCCGCCGGCCTGCTGCTCGCGATGCCGATCGCGGAACGTCAGATCTGGATGCGTCAGCTCGCGCCGGACGACGCGGTGGACGTGTTGCAGGCGGTGCCGGAAGAAACGCGTGACGGGCTCTATCGCCTGCTCGACGATGCGACGCGCCGCGAGGTCACCGCGTTGCTCGCCTATGCGGAGGACGACGCCGGCGGCCTGATGAGCCCGCGCTACGTGCGGCTGCGGCCGGACATGTCGGTCGACGAAGCGATTTCGTATCTGCGCCGACAGGCACGCGAGCGCGTGGAAACCATCTACTACATCTACGTGCTCGACACCGATCAGCACCTGCTGGGCGTCGTGTCGTTTCGCGACCTCTTCGCGGCACAGCCCGATCGACGGGTGCGCGACGTGATGACGACCGACGTCCTTTCCGCCGCCGAGGACATGGACCAGGAAGCGCTTTCGAATCTCTTTGCCGAGCACGATCTGATGGCGATGCCGGTGGTCGATGCCGCGGGCCGCATGCAGGGCATCGTGACCATCGACGACATCGTCGACGTGGTGCGTGAAGAGGCCACCGAAGACATTCAGAAGATCGGCGGTACCGAAGCGCTCGACGCGCCCTATCTGCAGACCACGCTGCCCGAGATGGTGCGCAAGCGCGGGGGATGGCTCGGGCTGCTCTTCGTCGGCGAGCTGCTCACGGCCACCGCGATGAGCCGCTTCGAAGACGAGATCGCGAAGGCCGTCGTGCTCGCGCTCTTCATTCCGCTCATCATTTCGAGCGGAGGCAACTCGGGTTCGCAGGCCTCGACGCTGGTGATCCGCGCGATGGCCGTCGGCGACGTGCGACCGCGCGACTGGTGGCGGGTGATGAAGCGAGAACTGGTGGTCGGGCTCGCCCTCGGCGCGATTCTCGGCGGGATCGGTGCGATCCGGATTCTGTTCTGGCCCGGCCACGAAGCCATCTACGGCGAGCACTACATCCTGATCGCGGCGACGGTGGCGGTGAGTCTGGTCGGTATCGTGCTCTGGGGCGCGCTCTCGGGCTCGATGCTGCCGTTCGCCCTGCGACGGGCGGGCCTCGATCCGGCGAGCGCCTCCGCGCCCTTCGTCGCGACGCTCGTCGACGTGACGGGCATCGTGCTCTACTTCAGCGTGGCCACGGTCTTTCTGCGCGGAACGCTGTTGTAGATCGCTGGCGAGCGACCGCGGCAGCGCGCGGCGCTTCGCGCGCGGAGGGTTCACGACACGATGAGCGAATGGATCAGCGATGCGCCGGTGCGAGGCCCGCGCGGCGAGCTCGTGCGCGAGGGCGAGCGCATCGCCTTCGAGTCGTACGGCGAGGGCAGTGCGCTCGTGTTGACCCACGGCCTCGGCGGCAGTCACGCGAGCTGGTTTCAGCAGGTGCCGGTGTTCGCGCGTCGTTTCCGCGTCCTCACCTTCGATCAGCGCGGGTTTGGTCGATCCACCAACCAGACCGGAAAGGCGGGACCGGCGAGCGCAGCCGGAGACCTCGCAGCACTGCTCGATCAGCAGGGCATCGAGTGTGCCCATCTGGTCGGCCAGTCGATGGGCGGCTGGACCGTGATGGCGTTCGCGCTCGCGCATCCCCGGCGTGTTCGTTCGCTGACGCTCGCGGACACGCCGGGCGGAATCCCGAGTCCGCGGGTGGCGGACGCCTTTCGTGATTTCGCGGTGCGCATGTCGAGTGCACCGCCGCCGGATCGATGGCCGCTCGATCGCCATCCCGCGCTCGGCAGCGCGCTCGGCCGGCGGGATCCCGCGCGCGCGTTTCTCTACGACCAGATCGCGAGTCTCGCGCCACCGCCGCCGGCCAGCATTCCGCTCGAACTGGTCACCACCACGCACGATGCCGCGCGAGTGGCCGCGCTCGAGATGCCGAAGCTCTTCGTGGTGGGAGAACACGATCCGATCTTTCCGCCCGACGTGATTCGGGACGCGGCCTCGATGACGACGCGAAGCCGGTTCACGATCGTGCCCGAGAGCGGTCACTCGCCGTACTTCGAGCGCCCGGAACTCTGGAACGAGGAAGTGCTCGGCTTTCTCGACGAGGTGGAGCAGTCGGCGATCGATTGAGTGCGGCGCGCTCGCCGCGAGGCAGAGACGCGTCAGCGCGGGTTCGACGATCCGACGAGGCCGGCGCGCTCCAGCGCGAGATAGGTCGTGAACCCTCCCGAGAGGTTCCGCGCTTCGAACCCGTGCTGGCGCAGAAACCGCGTCGCGTAGTAGCCGCGCTGGCCGACGCCGCAGTAGAGCCAGAGTTCGCGGTCGCGTGGCAGCGTGTCGAACTCGGTTCGAAGGCGCGAGAGCGGAAGATTGATCGAATCCGGGATCGACCCGGCCGCGTGCTCGTTCGGCTCGCGAACGTCGACCAGCAGTGCCTCACTGCGTCCGACCTCGCTCCAGCGCGCGAGCGGCATCGTGCCGTCGAGCACGTTGACGGCGAGCATGCCCGCGAAGTCGACGGGATCCTTCGCGGAGCCGAACTGCGGCGCGTAACACAGCTCGGCTTCGGCGAGATCGTGCACCGTGCCTCCTCGCTGCAGCGCCATCGCGATCACGTCGATGCGCTTCTCGACGCCGTGTGTGCCGGCGGCCTGCGCGCCGAGGATGCGACCGTCCTCCGTCGAGAAGAGCAGTTTGAGATGAATCGGCGAAGCGCCGGGGTAGTAGCCGGCGTGGTGTCCGGGGTGCAGGTAGACCTTCTCGAAGTTCGTCACGCCGGCGCGGCGTAGCCCCTTTTCGCTGACTCCCGTCGAAGCGACGGTCCAGTCGAACACGCCGACGACGGCAGTGGCCTGCACGCCTCGAAATCGAGAAGCGCGCCCCGCGATCGCGTCGGCGGCCACGCGACCCTGCCGATTCGCCGGTCCGGCGAGCGGCACCATCGCCGGCTGCCCGGTGACGACGTCGCGAACCTCGACCGCGTCACCAACCGCGAAGACCGCGGGATCGGACGTGCGCATCTGATCGTCGACGGCGATCCCACCCCGGTCACCGATCGCGAGCCCGGCCTCGCGTGCGAGCCCGGTCTCGGGCCTCACGCCGATTCCGAGAATCACGATTCCGGCGGGATGACGCGCTCCGGATTCCGTGACCACGACGAGTTCGCCGTCCTCTTCGTCGATCCGGGCCAGCCCGTCGCCGAGCACCAGCGAAACGCCTTTCGAGACGACGTGCTCCTGCACCGGCACGGTCATCTCGGGATCGAGCGGCGGCATCACCTGCGGCAACTTTTCGATCACGGTCACGGCGAGCCCGCGGTGAACGAGGTTCTCCATCATCTCGAGCCCGATGAAGCCGCCACCGACCACGACGGCGCGCGTAGCGCGACGCGCGCGGATCCACTCACGGATCGCGAGCGAATCGGGGATCGAGCGCAACGAGAACACACCCGGCCGGTCGAGTCCGGGAAGCGGCGGACGGATCGGGGACGCGCCCGGCGCGAGCACCAGCGCGTCGTACGGTTCTTCGCGCGTCGAGCCCGTGCGGATGTCACGCACCTCGATCACGCGGCGTGAGCGATCGATGCGGAGCACCTCGTGCTCGACGCGAACCGCGACTTCGAACCGCGTGTGAAACAGCGCGGGATCCGCCACCAGCAGGCGGCGTTCGTCGGTGATCACGTCGCCGACGAAGTAGGGCAGGCCGCAGTTGGCGAACGAGACGTGCGGGCCGCGTTCGAAAACGATGATCTCGCAGGATTCGTCGAGTCGGCGAAGGCGCGCCGCACAGGAGGCGCCACCGGCGACGCCGCCAACGATCAGCACTCGTCGCCGCGCGCGTCCTTCGTTTGCGTCGTTCGGATTCGCCATGCGCTCCCTCCCCGGATCGCCGCCGATCGCGGCTCGTCCCTCACTGGATGTAGCCGAGCGCGCGCAGCGCTTCCTCCTGCGACTCCGAGAGATGTGCCGCTCCGCCGCCTTCCACCGCCTTCGAACGCGCGAACTGCTGGCTCGCCTCGAGCGTCGATCGAAGTTCGCCGGCGACCGCCGGCTCGCGCTCGTGAAGATTCGTGACTTCGCGCGGATCGGCCGGAAGATCGAACAGCGCCTGCGGCGGAAGGCCGCGCGGATTTCCTTCGTTCGCCTCGATCAGCTTCCATCGATCCGTGCGCAGCGCGCGCAACACGTTGCCCTCGTGGTCTTCCTCGGCGAGAAGCACGCGATCCTTCTCGTCGCGAGCCTCGCGGGGCGAGAGCAGATCGATGCCCTGCATCGCCGCGGGAATCTCGGCTCCGACGCGGGCCAGTATCGTCGGCGCGATGTCGATCTGTCGGGCCATCCCGTCGATCCGGGCCGGCGCGACGACGTGTCCCTTCGGCCACTTGACGAGCAGCGGAACGGCGATCTGCTCTTCGTAGAGCGTGAGCCCGTGCCAGAACCCGCCGTGCTCGAAAAACTCTTCGCCGTGATCGGCGGTGACGACGATCATCGTCGAGTCGTACAGACCATCGCGCTTCATCCGCTCGATCAGCTTCGCGAACTCGTCGTCGAGGTATCGGATCTCGCCGCGATACAGACTCAGCATCTCCGGGGCCATCGCCGGCGCGGGATCGCCAGCGACGCGCGCGATGGCGCGGCCGTTCCAGGGATGCTCGAAGTACGGATCGTGCGGATCCATGAAGTGCAGAAAGAAGAAGAACCGAGAGTCGCGATGTCGGTCCAGCCATTCGCCGGCGCGCGCACCGACCGTTTCTGCACTCTGGTAGTAGTCGCCGACGCGCTTTCCGGGTTTCAGCGTGAACCACACCTTGCGCAGGATCTGATACAGCACGAGTTTGCTGCTCGACTCCTGCGCGCCGGCGATGTAGTCGGGCGCCAGGTAGACGTACTCGTCGTAGCCCTGATCGAAACCGAAGCTCGGTGCGAGATTGATGTTGGTGACGATTCCCCCGGTCGCGAAGCCGGCGGCCTGCATCGCCTCCGGCAGCAGCGTCAGATCCGGCGACAGCGAGGCGGTCTTCGACATCGCGCCGTGACTCGACGGCAGCATCGAGGTCAGCAGTGACGCAGTGGCCGGTTTGGTCCACGAAGCATTCGAAAACCCGTGAAAGAGCGTGCCACCGTCGGCGGCGAGCCCGCAAAGATTCGGAGTCTCGACCGGGCCGCCGTAGCACGACATCTGGTCCGCGCGCAGCGTGTCGATCATGACGAGCATCACGTTCGGCCGATCCGCGAGATGTGCGGGAACTGCCGGCGCCTTCGCCGGTCGTTGCAGAGGCGGAACGACGTTCGGAGCGGCGATGCGGCCGGAGATCACGGTGAGCGCGAGCAGTGCGAGAGCGGGAAGCGGCCCGACGAAACGTCCCGCTGTTCCGCGCAGCAGTCGCGGTCCGGCGAGAAAGAGGAACAGTGCGAGCGCCGCCGCCGCCGCACCAATGGCGGCGAGCCAGCCGATCGGCGGCATTTGCTCGGCGAACACGTCGCGCCGGACCCGGAACAACGTCACCGCGAGGCCGACGGGAACCAGCGACGCGAGCCAGACCAGCGGCGGCGTCCAGCCGCGGATTTCGTCGCGATCCATCGGCAGCAGGCCGAGAAGGGCACCGGTGCCCGCTCCCGCGAGGCCGAGCGCAACGGCGTAGACGAGCGGCCCGTACCAGAGCACCTGCGCGTCTTCGCCGAAGCCGCCGCGCGCGATCACCGCAGCCTCGATCGCGCCGAGAACGAGGCCGGCGAGCACGCCGGCACCGGCTCCGAGCGCGAGGCTTTGAACGATGCGCGACGCGAGCGGTTCGGCTTCCGCGCCGCGTGACGCCGGAACGTCACCGCGGGTCGCGTCGAGACTCCCGAGATGGACCGCCGCCCGCGCTGCTTCCGCGTAATCCACCTGTCTGCCGTCGACGCGGCAGTAGGCAGGCGTGTAGTTCGCATCTCGAATCCACCAGAACACGCCGCCAAACAGTGTGAGCGCCTCGGCGGCCCAGAAGCCGAGCGCCGCCGAAACGATCGCGGCTCCCGGCCCGATCATGTGGCCGAGCGTGACGTACTGCGCCCACTCGCGGGCACCGACTCCGCCCATCGTCGGCGCGATCACCGTCGCGAAGATCTGGATCGAAGACCCGAAGACCAGCGGCCAGAACGCGGCCTTTGCTCCGGCACCGACGGCGAGCGCGGTGAAGTAGTACATCGCCGCGGTCGTGAAGTGCACGACGAACGAGAG
>CAZDHU010000045.1:0-2236 GCA_964505355.1 uncultured Myxococcaceae bacterium
CAGCCCGCGACTGCGCTCCCCGCGAGCAGCACCGTCGGCGAATCGAAGGCGCGAAGCGCTCCGAGAAGCAACACGCCGCTCGTCGCGACGCCGATCACCAGTGCGCGTTTCCATTCACGCCCTGCCGCAGCGTCGAGAGACGGCGACCGCGCGAGGCACGCTCCGGCGATCAGATACGTGCCGTAGTACGCGACGTTCGCCCAATCTTGCACGAGATTGGGCAGGCCGGGCCATCGCGCGCGCATCGTCCACTGAATGATCGTGAGCGGGACGATCGGCGCGAAGACCCACCACCGCGACGCGGTTGCGAAAACTCCGTCGCGCGAGCGAAGGATCCGCAGGAAGAGCGGAAGCAGAAGCACCGAGAACAGCAGCAGATAGGCGACGAACCAGAGATGGGCCCAGGTGAATCGCGACGGATTCGTGAAGAAGGTGGGCAGAAAGTCGAGGAAGCGTTCGTCGAAGTGCGGCGCGACGGGTAATCCCGCAGGAATCACCTGACGAAATCCGTCCTGCCGCGTGGGATCGACGCTGAGCCCGGTGTAGTTCGCATCGAGACCATTCGAGAGTTCGAAAAACTTGATCACGGGCATCATGACGGTGCATCCCGCCAGCAGTGGAACGAAGAGCCGAAAGACTCGTTCGTGAAGGAACGCTCGAACGCCGCGCTCGCGGATCGACGCGCAGGCGGACCAGCCCGCGAGAAGAAAGAAGAGCGGCATGTGCCAGAGGCCGATGAAGCCGCAGAAGACGAGGAAGAAGAAGGACGTCTCGGCGTTGCGCACGTGAAAGAACGGCGCCGGGTTGAACACCATGGCCGTGTGAAAGACCAGCAACAGCCAGGTGGCGACCACCCGGAGCCAGTCGATGTCGTGGCGACGCTCCGCGCGAGACGCGAAGAGATCGGGATTCATTCGGGCACCTCCTTCACCAGACCGCCGGTGAGGAACTGAATCAGGGTGTTTTCGACGACGGCGTCGTCGAGCGCCTGCGGCGACGGATCCCAGTGCGCGTGTACGGACCAGGTGACGATGGTTTCGAGCATCATCCGGGCCGCGACCGTGGTGTCGGGTACCGGACGCAGCAGTCCGCCTTCGATCCGCTTCGCGAGATACCGCGCGAGCGTCTCGACGAGGGCCACGCGAGCGCCCGAGAACCAGGCCGCTGCCAGTTTCGGGTGAAACTGTGCCGAGCGTTCCATCAGTTTGATGCCGCGCCGGTTGCGACCGATCGTGCGATGGAGCTCGCGGATGATTTCGCCGAGCTCCGCACGGGGGTCGGCGACCTTCGTTCGATCGAGCGCCGAGGCGAGCGCCGGCGAAGGCGATTGCCGCGCCAGCCGATCACGAACCCACCTCAGCGTGGCGCCCGGCTTCGGCGTCGGATGAGGCAGCCGGGCCGGCACCTCGACGGGCTCCGCGGCGTCGAGCGAACGAACGACGAGATCGAAGAGCGCTTCCTTGCTTTCGACGTAGAGGTAGAGGGTTCCCTTGGCGACCCCCATCGCCTCGGCCACGTCGGCCATTTGCGTTCGCGCGTAGCCGCGGTCGATGAAGACCCGCGCCGCGCAGTCGACGAGATGCTGGAACCGGTCGGCGGGAATGGAGCGTGCCATGCCCGATTCATACATGACCGATCGGGTCAGTCAAGAAGAGCCCCGGCCGGCGACCTCCGGCGGCCTCCGATCGGGTTCGATCTCCGGCGCCGGCAGGGTGAGCGAGCGGCTCAGCGACCCCGGGTGCGGCGCAGATCTCGATCGATCTCGCGCCACCAGCGCCCCTGCGCTTCGGGATCGATGCCGTGCAGGGTCTCGAGGTCGTAGCGGCGTTGCAGCCAGCGGTGTGCGCCGAGCCGATGTTCGGCGATCTCTCTCCACCGCGCGGCGAGTGCGGTCGCCGCAGCCTCCGGGGTCGGCCCCTCGCCGCGAAGCGATTCGAGCAGCGACGGCGTTTGACGTCGAAGATCGCGCGCCATCAGTTCGGCGAGATCGAAGTGGCCTTGCTCGTGCCGCAAACGCCAGATCTCGTCGCCAGAGAGTTCGGGGTTCCACCATGACCGCGTCCGGTCGAGTAGTGCGCGGAAGTCGAGGCGTTCGAATCTCGCTTCCCGCCTGCATCGCCTGGGACGGCGATCCCGCCGAATCGATCGGCGGCGACCTGATCGATCATCGTCGTCTCGACGTGGGTGATTTTCGTGCCCCGCTTCCCGAGCAGATCACACCGGAAGTGCCGATCGA
>CAZDHU010000046.1:0-4473 GCA_964505355.1 uncultured Myxococcaceae bacterium
CCGGTGCCGGGCGGGGCCGGTGCGACGCGCGGAGACGCAGAGCGAGCGACGTCGAGCAGGGCGCCGCGCGCGCTTTGTTCGCGCGCGGGCGAGAGCGATTGCACCTGCAGCGAGGGCAGGGCCGCGCGCGCGTGCACCAGCGAGTCGAAGAGCCGGATGCCGGCTCGCAGCGCTTCGGGCGAGGCGGAGATCACCTGTGCGCGTGGTCCCGCTCCGCTCGCGATCACCAGCGGCTGGCCCGCGAGTTCGGGTTGCGCGCGCAGCATCGCGGCCAGCGGAAGGTCGCGCACCAGCAGGCAGGCGATGCGCATGCCGGCCGCTGCTCAGGCGGCCGGCGCCGCGAGTCGGATGCGGACGCCGTTCGCACGGGCATGCTGCGCGCGATCGGGAAACGAATCCGTGGCCGATGAAAAGTCCGTGCGCCCGGTGCGAGCGCGCGCGACGTGCACGATGACGTCGCGTCCCTCGAGCAGCACGGGCGCGTTCGTGAAGTGAGCGTCCCCGGAGGCGAGAGAGAGTGCGAGCCCGGCCCACACACCGCTGTGTCGCTCGGGCGAGAGCACGACGAATGCGGTG
This sequence comes from uncultured Myxococcaceae bacterium, assembly GCA_964505355.1. Taxonomy (GTDB): domain Bacteria; phylum Myxococcota_A; class UBA9160; order UBA9160; family UBA9160; genus CAZDHU01. The sequence goes on from CAZDHU010000046.1 coordinate 577, forward strand.
TTCGAAGCGGCGGCCGCACGGGCGAGACGCGGCCAGGCGGCGCCATCGAGATCGCGCGTCTGTGCCGGCGTGAGCGCAGGAAGATCGAGCACGACGAGTGGAAGGCCCGTCGCTTCGAGCAAGCGCTCGGTGGCGCGCAACGCAGCACGAAGACGTGGCGCGCGCACCCAGAGCACCTGCGAGAGTTCGACGCCGCACGCGGCGGCCGAAGCGGCGTCGAAGGCATCGGCGAGATCGACGAAGGCGGCGACGGCGCCACTGCGGGTGACGCCGGCGAGCAGTGACACGGCGAGGGCGGTGCGACCGCTGGAATCGGGGCCCGAGAGTTCGCTCAGCCGGCCGCGCGGAATGCCGCCGCCGAGCTGCGCATCGATCGGAGCCAGCCCGGTGGCGAGCCGCGCGGCCGCTTCCTCCGGCCGGCCGCCGCGACGGATCTGCCCGCCGAGGGTTTCGAGTGCTGCGGCGAGCCCGGGCGAATCGACGCCATTCGCCGGGTTCGGAAGGATGGCCGTGGAGAGAGCGGGGCGAAGCATGGGCGAAGATTCGCCACAGATTCGCTTCCGGTCAACCAGAAGAAGGATGGGAGAGCGGGGGGCTTCGTCAGGGCGTCCGGCGCCAGTTCGTGCCCGCGAAGTCCGCGCTCACGAAGGGCCTGGTCGGGGCGGCAGGATCCGAACGCGCCGGCCCTCGACGGCGAGCCGTCCCGCTGCGAACAGCCCGATCGCTTCGGGCACCAGGCGCCGTTCGACGGCCACCACGCGCGCGGCCAGCGTGTCGGCGGTGTCATCGTCGAGCACGGGTACGGCCTCCTGCAACACGATCGGCCCGTGATCGTATTCGTCGTCGACGAAATGCACCGTCGCCCCGCTCAGCTTCACCCCCGCCGCGAGCACCGCTTCGTGCACGCGATGTCCGTAGAAGCCGTGTCCACAAAAGGCGGGGATCAACGCGGGATGAACGTTGAGCGCGCGATTCGCGAAGCGTGCGCGCGGCTCGAACGGCGAGAGGAAACCGAGCAGTGCGACGAGATCGACGTCGTGCTCGGCGAGCGCCGCGTGCAGCCGGTCGTTGAACGTCGCGACGTTCGGGATCTCTTTGCGCGGAACGACGAGGGCGGGAATGCCGCGCCGCCGCGCACGCGCGACGCCGCCCGCCGAAGCGCGCGACGAGATCACGAGCACGACGCGTGCGGGAAGCGCGCCGGCATCGATGCGATCGCAGAGATTCTCGAGCGACGTGCCTTCGCCCGAAAGCAAGACGGCGATTCGCAGCGGCGCCACCGAGGGTCGACTCAGCGGCCGAACAGCGCGGCGTGAATGCGTCGCGTCGCCGGCGATTGATTGAGCGTGTAGAAGTGAAGGCCCGGCGCGCCGCGATCGAGCAGACGACGGCACTGCGCGGTCGCCCAGGCGATGCCCTCTTCGAGCGTGCGCGCGGGATCGTCGCCCGCCGCGTCGAGGCGCTCGTCGAGTTCGCGCGGGATGCGCGCATTCGAGAGGCTCGCCATCCGGCGCACGTTCTGGCGGCTCACCACCGGCATGATGCCCGGCACGATCGGCACGCGGATGCCCGCCGCGCGCGCGCGCGCGACGAACCGCACGTAATCCTCGTCGTCGAAGAAGAGCTGCGTGACGAGGAAGTCGACGCCGGCATTCACCTTGCGCACGAGTGCGTCGAGATCGGCTTCGGGGCTCGCGGCACGGGGATGCGTCTCGGGATAACACGCGGCGCCGATGCAGATCGGAAAGCGCTCGCGGATCAGCGTCACCAGCTCGGCGGCGTGGGTCAGTCCGTCGGGGGGCGGCCGGTAATCGGGCTGGTCGCGCGGAGGATCACCCCCCAGCGCGAGCACGTTCTCGATTCCCGCCTCCACCAGTCGCGCGAGAATCTCGTCCAGCTCGTGGCGCGTCGAGCCCACGCACGTCAGGTGTGCCATCGCGGTGATGCCGATCTCGTGCTGAATCCGGGTCACGAGGTCGATGGTCTGCGCCCGCGTCGACCCGCCGGCCCCCCAGGTCACGGACACGAAGGCGGGATCGAGCCGCTTGAGCTCGCCGATGGTGCGAAACAGCGAATCGAAGCCGGCCGGCGTCTTCGGCGGGAAGAGCTCGAACGAGATCACGGGCCGCTCGCGGCCGAACGCATCGGAAATCCGCATCGCTCGCAGTCTATCTCCCGTGGCTTGACCGCGCTTCCGGCCCTCGCGAGACTCGGCGCCTCGGAGGTTCGCATGTCGATTCTCGTCACGGGCTCGCTCGCGCTCGACCACATCATGGTCTTCCCGGACCGTTTCAAGCACCACATTCTGCCGGACAAGATTCACATGCTGAACGTCGCCTTTCACGTGCCGACGTTGCGGCGCAACTTCGGTGGCACGGCCGGTAACATTTCGTTTTCGCTGCGGCTGCTCGGAGACGATCCCGCGCTGCTCGCCACCGCCGGCGGCGACTTCGATGCCTACGCCCGCTGGCTCGATCGCCACGGCATCCGGCGCGACTTCATCCGGATCGCCGACGACGCGCTGACTTCGCAGTGCTTCATCACCACCGACCTCGACGACAACCAGATCATCGCATTTCACCCCGGTGCGATGGAGCGCGCGCGCGAAGAGTCGATCGACGACGTGCGGGACGAGCTGGAAGTCGCGATCGTCGCACCGACCGACAAGGAGGCGATGCTTCAGCACGCGCGCGCACTGAAGGCGCGAGGCGTGCCGACGGTGATCGATCCCAGTCATCAGCTTCCGGTCTTCAGCTGGGAAGAGTTGCGCGAGCTGATCGCGGGCTCGGACGTCTACGTCGCCAACGACTACGAGTGGTCGCTCACCTGTGATCGCGCGGGCATGGGCGAAGACGGGCTGCTCGCGTTGACCCGCGCGATCGTGGTGACGCGCGGCGCCGAAGGTTCGACGGTGGTGACGCGCGAGCGCCGGATCGAGATCCCGCCGGTTCCTGCACGCAAGGTCGTCGACCCGACCGGTTGCGGGGATGCCTTCCGGGCCGGGCTCCTGCACGGCATGGCCCGTGGCCTGCCGCTCGAAACCGCCGGGCGCATCGGCAGCCTGCTCGGCGCGCTGACCGTCGAAGTGCAGGGGCCGCAGGGTCTCTCGCTGTCTCCCGACGAAGTCCGGCAACGATTCGCCCGCGAGTTCGGCCAGAGCCTCGAATGACGGACGCCGGTTCGCGAACCGGGGGCGCCCGCAAACGGGACGTCTTCTGGTTCTTGTTCGCGATGGTGCTGCCACTGCCGTGGATCGTCGCGAACAACCTCGCGGGGCTCGGTCTTCTGCCCGAGCTGACCGCCGTGCTCGCCGGCTGCGCGATTCTCGGTGCCGCCTTCCTGCTCTCGTGGGCGACCGAACTCGCCGAGCAAGACATTCCGCAGTCGCTCGCGCTGCTGGTGCTCGCGCTCGTCAGCGTGTTGCCGGAATACGCGGTCGATCTTCACTTCGCGTGGCGAGCGGGGACCGACCCCACGTACGCGCCGTATGCCGTCGCCAACATGACCGGCGGCAATCGATTGCTGATCGGTCTCGGCTGGGCGGTGGTCGTGCTGATCTCCTGTGTACGAGAACGCACCCGGGCGCTCCGGATCGATCCGCGGCAGCGGCTCGAGATCCGGTTTCTGCTGCTCGCCACGATCTATTCCTTCTTCATTCCGTTCGGTGGACACATCACGCTCGTCGATGCCATCGTGCTGACGGGGCTCTTTCTCGCCTACGTCGTCTTCGCCATGCGCAGCGAGTCGCAACCAACCGAGACGATTGGCCCGGCGTCGCTGATCGATCACGAGTTCGGCCACGCGGGGCGCCGCCTCTGGGCGGCGCTGCTCTTCGTCTTCGCGGCGTACGCGATCGTGGTCTCCGCCGAGCCGTTCGCGGACGGGCTGGTCCACGTC
>CAZDHU010000047.1:0-2462 GCA_964505355.1 uncultured Myxococcaceae bacterium
GCGTCAGCCGGTTCGGACTTGTCGCCTTCGCTTCGTCGCTCGACAACATCGGCGTGTTCGGCCGCACCGTCGACGACGCCGCGCTGGCGCTCGAGGTGATTTCCGGGTCCGACACCGCGCGCGATGCCACCTCCGCCCCGGTCGCGACGCCCGCGCTGCGGACCACCGCGCGCGACCTGAAGGGCATGGTGATCGGTCTTCCGCGCGAATACTTCCCGGAGACCCTCGACACGCACGTGCGGGATCATTGCGTTCGCGCGGTCGAAGGACTGCGGGCCCGCGGCGCGGAGATTCGCGACGTGTCGCTCCCGAACACGGCGCTCGCGATTCCCGCGTATTACATCATCGCGCCGGCCGAGTGCTCCGCGAACCTCGCGCGTTTCGATGGCGTCCGGTACGGCATGCGTGTCGAGGGCGACGGACTCCGTGGCATGTACGAGGCCACGCGGTCGCGGGGTTTCGGCGCCGAAGTCACCCGGCGCATCCTGCTCGGCACGTACGTGCTGTCGGCCGGCTACTACGACGCCTACTACCGCAAGGCGATGCAGGTTCGCGAGCTGATTCGCCGCGACTTCAGGAACGTGTTCTCGTCGGGCGTGCATGCGTTGTTCACGCCGACGACGCCCACGCCGGCGTTCCGCTTCGGCGAAATCTCGGATCCGTACGAGATGTACATGAGCGACATCTTCACGGTCACGGCCAATCTCGCGGAGCTTCCGGCGATGTCGGTCCCGATCGGCCGTGTGGGCGGCCTTCCAGTCGGCGGCCAGGTCATTGCGCCGAAGTTTGACGAGGCCGCGATGTTCCGCGTGGCCTATGCCATCGAGACAGAACTCGGCCCGGACGCGCACCAGTGAGCCACGATCGCTACGAGATGGTGGTCGGGCTCGAGGTTCACGTGCAATTGCGCACGCGCACCAAGATCTTCTGCCGCTGCGCGACGACGTTCGGCGATCCGCCGAACCGGAATACCTGCCCGGTCTGCCTTGCGTTGCCGGGCGCCCTTCCGGTCATGAACGCGAAGGCCGTCGAACTCGCCACACGGGCGGGGCTCGCGCTCGGTTGCACGATCCGCGAACGGTCGGTGTTCGCGCGCAAGAACTATTTCTACCCCGACCTGCCCAAGGGATATCAGATCTCGCAGTTCGAACTGCCGATCGCGGAGCGCGGATCGGTGGCGGTCGGTAACGGTCGCACGATCGGCGTCACGCGCATTCACATGGAAGAGGACGCCGGCAAGTCGGTGCACGACCGGTTCGCCGGGTACACGGCCATCGATCTCAACCGCACCGGTGTGCCGCTCATCGAGATCGTGAGCGAGCCCGAGATCCGGTCGAGCGCCGAGGCCGGCGCCTACCTGCGCGCCGTGAAGGAGATCCTGATCTACGCCGGCGTCAGCGACTGCTCGATGGAGGAGGGAAGTCTCCGGGTCGATGCCAACGTAAGTGCGCGCCTCCACGGTGAACAGGCGCTGCGCACGCGCACGGAGATCAAGAACCTCAATTCGTTCTCGAACGTCGAGCGCGCGCTCGAAGTGGAGTTCGCGCGCCACTGCGCCGTCCACGACGCGGGTGGCGCGGTGCACCAGCAGACGATGCTGTACGACGCCGATCGCAACGCCGTGCGCCCGGCCCGGTCGAAAGAAGGGAGTCACGATTACCGGTATTTCCCTGATCCCGATCTGCCGCCGCTCGTGCTGGCGGCCGGCTATGTCGACGGGATCCGCGCGTCGCTTCCGGAATTCCCCGCGGCGCGTCGGGCGCGCTACCAGGCAGACTTCGGCGTCTCGGCCTCGGAAGCGGAAGTGCTCACCGCGGAACGCGAACTCGGCGACTACTTCGAATCGGTCGCCCGCGAGTCCGGTGACCCGAAAGCCGCCGCGCATTGGGTCATGGGTGAGATGCTCGCCGCGCGAAACGCGGGGACCGGCGGCAACGCGGCGCCCGTCGCGGCGCCGCAGCTCGGCGAACTCATTCGAATGGTGAAGGCCGGTACGGTGAGCAATACCGCGGCGAAGAAGATCTACTCGACGCTCGTCGCCGAGGGCGGCACTGCCGCGGCGATCGCGGAGCGCGACGGGCTGCTCCAGGTTGGCGACGACGGCGCGCTGCTGCGCTGGGTGGACGAAGTGTTCGCGGAGCACCCGGACGAAGCCGCCCGCTTCGTGGGCGGCGAACGACGCCTGCAGGGTGTGCTGATCGGGCTGGCGATGAAGAAGTCGAACGGCAGTGCCGACCCGAAGAAGCTCAGTCAGCTGATCGGGGCGCGCGCCGGCAAGTAGAGCGGTTCGGGCAGCGAGGCCGCGTACGTCAGCGCCGTTGCCCCGAGGCCGAAGTGGCGGGCCGCTTCATCGATGGCCGCGTCCGGTCCGCCGGCCTTGATCGCGTCCCGCCGCACCTGCTTCGCCGAGCGTAGAGCCCGGTCGCCTGACGGGTCGTAGGTGTACGCCACCGATCCCGCTT
>CAZDHU010000048.1:0-2255 GCA_964505355.1 uncultured Myxococcaceae bacterium
CATCTTTCTGATATTGGATTGTGACATCGCCGACTTTAAGTTCCTCTGCCACCTTGCGCAGTTGTGTTTCGGGAACTTTCGCACTGAAACTCATGATCATGCTGTCACCCCCGGCGAAGTCCACGCCATAAACGTTCTTGCCCCGGACAAAGCCGGTGATCATGCCAGCCAGCACCAAGGTCCAGGACAGGGCGAACGCGAGCTTGGCGAACTTCATGAAGTTGATGTTTGACCCTTTGATGATGTGCAGCATCTTCAGGCTCTTGATCAGGTTGAAATGCAGCATGATGTCAAAGACCAGCCGGGTGACCACCAAGGCGGTGAACATGCTGGCTGCGACGCCGATGGTGAGCGTGACGCCGAAGCCTTTAACCGGGCCGGTGCCCATGTAGATCAGCAGCACCGAAGCGATCAAGGTTGTGACGTTGGAGTCCAAAATGGTGCTGAACGCCTTGTCATAGCCGGCGGCAATCGCCCCCCGGATGGACTTGCCCGCCGCCAATTCCTCGCGGATGCGCTCGTAGATGAGCACGTTGGCGTCCACCGCCATGCCGATGGTGAGCACGATGCCCGCGATGCCCGGCAGGGTGAGGGTTGTGTTGATGCTGCACATGACACCGAACAAAATGATGATATTCAGAATCAAAGCCACATTGGCCACCAGGCCGGCCAGCAGGTAATAGACCAGCATGAACAACGCCACCGCCACCACCCCGAACAACGCCGCATTGAAGCCCTTCTTGATCGTGTCGGCCCCGAGCGACGGGCTGACCTCCCGGCTTTCCAAAATCTTCACCGGCGTTTTCAGCGGATTCTCCAGCACGTTGGCGAGTTCCATCGCCTCCTTATCGGTGAACCGGCCGTTGATCACGCCGCTGCCGCCCATGATCGGTTCGTTGATGACCGGCGCCGATTTCAACTCGCCGTCCAGAACGATCGCCAGGTTTTCTTTGACATGCTCCGTCGTGATCTGGCCAAATATCTTCGCGCCTTCGGTGGTCAGTTCGAACTGAATCTGGGGCTGGCCGGTCATATGATCCCGGGAGAAGTGGGCCTTCGATACGTACTCGCCCGTCATCAGCGCTTTCTTCGTCACCAGGTACGAAGTCACACTCTCCTTGCCGTCGTGGGTGCTGACTTCCTTCTTCAGTTCGTAACCGACCGGCACAATCTCCTGCTTCAGCATTTCGGCGTTTTCCGGGTGCACCAGCTTGAACTCCAGGAAGGCGGCCTTGGTGATTTGATTGCTGGCGCTGAGCTTTTCCTCCTCCGTCAGGCCGGGGATTTGGATGATGATGCGGTCTTCGCCCGAGGGCTGGATGATCGGTTCCGAAACGCCGAAGCGATCCACCCGCTTGCGGAGCACCTCGATGGCATGCGACAACGCCATGCTGCGCTCCTGCACGCCCTTCTGCACGTCATTGGTGTCGGCCAGTTTGCTGATGTCCAGGCCCACCGTGAATGCAGAGCCGCCGCGCAGATCCAGGCCCAGTTTGATCTTGCCCGTCGCATCCTTTTGCAATCGCGCCAGAATGGCCCGCGTTTGGTTGGTCGCGCCGGTCTCCTTGCTGACATCCACAAACGGAAAATAGTTGGTGATGACCTGCGTCCCGATCGCGTCCTTGAGGTTGCCGAAGGCGCGAATGGCGTTGGTCTCATTCATCGCCTTGGCCTTCGCCACAATCGCTTGAAAATTGCTGTCCGTGTTCACGGCTCGCTGCTGAAACGCATCCAGCAGCGGCTGGGAGGTGGGCGGGAACGACTCAAACGCTGACCACGAGACAATGAAGGCGATCAGCAGGAACTTCCACAGGTGACTTTGATTCATGGTGTGATGGGGTGACTTGAAGTGGGAACAAAAGCGAATGAGCCGCGGCTATTGTTTCTTGACCGGCGGAGCGGTGGTTTCGGCTTCCTCCTCGCCGCGCTCCAAAACATCCGTTACGGCCGAGCGGGTGAACTCCAGCTTGGAATCCGCCGAGCGCAGGGTCAGGCTTTTTTCCCGCACATTGAGGATTTGGCCGATTACACCGCTGGAGGTCATGACCTTCATGCCGGGTTTGAGGCTTTTTTGCATGGTCTCCATCTCCTTCTGCCGCTTGGTCTGCGGACGGATCAAGAGGAAATAGAACACCACAAACATCAAAACAATCGGGAACAGGTTGAACAAACCCTGCCCAGGCGACTGGCTGCCCGATGACGTGGAACCGGCAAACATGCAAACGGTGCTAAACAACATATATAAAACTCAAATG
>CAZDHU010000049.1:0-3112 GCA_964505355.1 uncultured Myxococcaceae bacterium
GCGCGGTCGCGCGCTTCACGCGCGCTGGCAACGCGATCTTTGTGCGCACCGCGATCGTCGCGAGCGCGCACCGGGCTGGATCGTGCCGCGGATCGAGTTCGATCCCGCGAGCGACGCGTTGCTCTCCGAGACGCTTTCTCCCGACGCCGACTGACGCCTGCGTACCTGCGCTCCGCCGATCCGGCCTTTGGACGCGCCACGCGCTGCAGTAGCCTGCGCCGATCGCGCGGCGCACGCGGATGTGGCGCCGGGGGGAAGCGCATGCAAACGCCGCAGCGAACGGGCCGGACGCTGAACGACGCTCCGGTCGATCCCGCGCAGGCGCTGCGGCGATACGGGCGCACCGCGTTCGCCTTCGACACGCTGCAGAACCCCGGTCTCTACCGATTCTTCGCTTCGCGAAGCGTGGCCGGCGCGGTGGTGCCCTACCGGCCGGTCGGCGGCGTCGACATCGTGATCGGCGAGCCGCTCGCGCCCGAAGGCTCGATGCCCGACGTCGTACGCGAGTTTCTCGCCGACCGGAGTGCGGCCGGACGTCTCGTGCTCGGCTTTCTCGCGAGCGAATCGTTTGCACGTGCCGCGGTGTCGTACGGCGCTTCGGCCGTTCAACTGACGAGCGAGCCCGAACTCGATCCAGCCTGCTGGGAGCCGAGCGGCGGCAGCGCGAAGAAAATGCGGCAGTACGTGAAGCGACTGCGCAAGTCCGGGATCGAGGGAGTCGCTCTTCCCCGCGGCACGCACACCATCGCGCCCGAGTTTCGCAGCGCCGCCGAAGCACTGATCCGCAAGTGGATCGCGCAGGGGGTGGCGCGGCCCGCACACATTCTCGAAGTCGATGCCTGGAAGCTGCCCGAGGCGAAGCGTTACTTCGCAGTCTTCGATCCGAAGTCGAGCGAGCGCATGTGGTCGCTGCTGATCGCGCATCCCGTTCCCGCGCTCGGCGGCTGGCACCTCTGTCATCTCGTGCGCGACCCCGAGGCGCCGAAGGGCGTCGCGGAACTCGTCGTCACGTCAGCGCTCGAAACACTCGGCGAAGAGGGCGTGCGATACGCGACGTTCGGCCCGTTCGCGGTACCGGAGGTCGGTGAGTTTCTCGGCGTCGGCACGCTGACACAGTGGCTGGTGCGCCATGGCTACGCGATGGCGGCGAAGACCGGCGGCTATGCGCGCTCGGTCGAGTTCTACCGCAAGGTGCAGTCGAATCCCTGGCGGCCGCGCTTCATGGTCTTTCATCCGCGTCGCGCGGTGTTGCGAAACTTCTTCGCGGCGATGCGGCTGACGCACGTATTCGGCTATCTCGATCGCGGTTGAACCGAATCCAGCATCGCGGCGCGCGGGCCGCACAGGAGGTCGCGACGTGGCATCGGCACTCGAGATCACGCTGCTCTGGATTGGATTCGCGGGCTCGCACCTCTTGCTTTCGAGCGTCCGCTGGCGCCCGCGGCTGGTGGCGCGCCTCGGCGCCCCCGCGTTTCTCGGCGTCTACTCGCTGGTCGCCTTCGCGTTCTTCGGGCCGCTGGTGGCCGTGTATCAGGCGCATCGTCACGAAGGGCCCGCGCTCTTTGCGCCGGGCGTCGACGGCGCGCTGCGCTGGATGCTCTACCTCGGCATGGGTACGGCCTTCGTGATGATCGTCTCCAGCCTGCTCTCGCCGGGACCGGCGGCGATTCGGCCGGGATCGCTCGAGCCGCGCGGGATCTACCGGATCACGCGTCACCCCCAGAACATGGGCCTTGCGCTCTTCGGCGCGCTGCACGCGATCGCCAATCCCTTCGCGTCGGATCTCGCGTTCTTCGGCGGCTTCGTCGTCTTCGGCGTGCTCGGCTCGTGGCATCAAGATCTGCGCAAACGGATCTCGGGGCCGGCCGGCTTCGAAGCCTTCGTGGCGGCCACGCCCTTTTTTCCGTTCACCGGCCGCGACACGCTGCGCGGACTTCGCGAGCTGTCGCCGCTCGCGACGGGCATCGGCGTCGCCGTCACCGTGCTGCTGCGGATGTTTCACGGCCGGCTGTTCGGCGCGGGCTGAAGCCGCGCGCCGCGCCTTCAGCGCGCCCGGCGCAGCTCGATCAACTGCACCAGCGCGTCGCGTGAAATCACGCCGAGCACGCGCTCGCCCTCGCGCACCGGGATCTGGTTCACGTCGCGGCTCGCCATCGCCCGCAGCACGTCGCGCAGACTCGTGCTCGCGTCGGCCATCTCGATCGCAGAGAACGGCGTGGCGATCGAATCGACCCGCGTCGTCGTCCAGTCGGACGGTGTCACCTGCTTGACGTCGGTCAGGCTGACGAGGCCGATCACCGAGCCCGCGTCCGACTCGACGAGTGCGAATCTTCGCCCGCGCATCACGAACGAGCGCACGAACTCTTCGACGCTGACCGCGGCGCCGACGCGCGGAACGTCGGGCGAGAGCACGTCGCGCGCGCGAAGTCCCTGCAGGGAGCCGTCGATCATGGCCTGCTGCGCCGAGCTGCCAGCGGCCGAGAGCAAGAACCAGCCGATGAACGCGGTCCAGAGTCCGGAGATGTCCTGCGAGAGCGCGCGCACCGCACCGAACGCGATGAAGCCGTAGGCGATCCACTGCCCGACGCGCGCCGCCGTCCGGGTCGCGCGGCCGCCGTCGCCGTGCCGCCACCAGAGCACCGCGCGTAGCACGCGGCCGCCATCGAGCGGGAAGCCCGGAAGGAGATTGAAGAGCGCGACGCCGAGGTTGATGGTCGACAGCCAGCGCGCCATCTCGGCGCCGATCGATCCCGCCGCAACCGCGATCGCCACCGTGTGAAAGGTCCCCGCCAGCGCGAAGCTGACGATGGGGCCGGCGATCGCGATCTCGAACTCGGCGCGCGGCGAGTCGGGTTCGCGTTCGATCGCCGCGACGCCACCGAAGATGAACAGCGTGATCGAACGGACCGGCACGCGGTGTCGCAGGGCGAGCACGCTGTGCCCGAGTTCGTGCAGCAGGATCGAGCCGAAGAAGAGAACGGCGGTGGCTGCTGCGGCGACCAGCGACGCCTCGCCACGCCAGTCCGGGTGGGTCGAGCTCAGATGGCTTCTGAGCGCCAGCGTGACGAGGGCGAAGACGAGAAACCACGTGGGGTGGAGAAAGATCGGGATC
>CAZDHU010000050.1:0-3760 GCA_964505355.1 uncultured Myxococcaceae bacterium
TCCTGCGGGGCGCAGCTGTCGCGCGGAGCAACATCCGCCTTCGGCGGATGCTGCGGGGGGCATTGCGCCGGCGGCTTGCTCGAGGGCGCGCAATTCGCCTGCGGCGAATTGCTAGGGGAGGGCGAGGTTGCGGCGGATTCGGGTGACGGGGTCTTCGGTGTTGGGTTCGAAGGGCTGCCCCGTCACCTGTTCGAAGGCTTCGATGTATCGGCGGGCCGCTTCGCAACGGACGTCGAGCGGAATCTCGGGCACGGGGCCGTCGCCGCGGTAGCCCTGTTCGCCGAGCCAGCGCCGCAGGTATTCCTTGTCGAGCGCTTCGGGGTCGCGGCCTTCGCGAAGCGCGCGCTCGAAGCGGTCGCGAACCCAGTAGCGGCTCGAATCGGGTGTGTGGATTTCGTCGATCACCACCAGCTCGCCGTGGGCATCGACGCCGATTTCGTACTTGGTGTCGACGAGGATCAGCCCGCGGGTCGCAGCGAAGCGCGTTCCTTCGCGAAAGAGCGCGTGCGCCATACGGGCTGCGCCGTCGAAGGTCTCGGCCGTGATCGCTCCGCTCTCGATCAGTTGCTCGCGGCTCGTGAGTTCGTCGTGTCCGCCCGTTGCGGCCTTGGTGGTCGGGGTGAGCAGCGGTTCGGGCAGCGGTTCGTGCTGGCGCAGGCCATCGGGCAGCCGATGTCCGCAGTAGCGGCGCTCGCCGCGGGCGTAGGCGGTCCAGATCGAGGTGGAGGTCGAGCCGGTCAGGTGCGCGCGCATCACGAACTCGACGGGAAGCGGCGTCACCTCTTCGACCACCGAGACCACCGGGTCGGGCACGGCGAGCAGGTGGTTGCGCGCGATCGCGCGGGTGCGCTCGAACCAGAACGCCGCGACCTGGTTCAACACCTGTCCCTTGAAGGGCAGGGTGCCGACGACGCGGTCGAAACAGCTCACGCGATCGCTGACCACGATCGTGCGCCGTTCCCCGGCGACGTAGCTGTCGCGCACCTTGCCTTCGAATCGCTCGCCGAGTTGCGGGAAATTCGTGCGGTCGAGCGTGCGCGCACACCCTTCGCGAAGCAGACCGGGATCGACGCCCATGGATGTCCTCTCTGCGCGGATCGCGCCGATCCTATCACGCTCGCCGGCGCGTTGACCTCGGCCGCGGGTCGCCGCTAACCTGCGCGCGTTTCCAGGCATCCCGAGAACGCGGCGGCCCTTCTCCCCCCGGAAGGTCGCCGCCCGACATGGATCGACCCGCTGGCGTGGAGGTCGCAGGACACCCGTGTTTGCCGTGATCCGGTTCCCGGGATCGAATGACGACCGGGACATGCAGTTCGCGATCAAGTCCGTGCTCGGTGCGCCGGCGACGCTGGTCTGGCACCAGCGCGCCGAGTTGCCGCCGGGAACGCGCGGCGTGCTGCTACCCGGCGGTTTCTCGTACGGCGACTACCTGCGCTGCGGTGCGATGGCGCGATTTTCGCCGGTGATGGCGGCGGTCCGCCGCTTCGCCGATGCCGGCGGTCCCGTCCTCGGCACCTGCAACGGCTTTCAGGTGCTCTGCGAAGCCGGCCTATTGCCCGGGGTTCTCGTTCGCAACCGCGATCTCCACTTCGTCTGCGAGTTCGTCTCGATCCGCGTCGAGCAGGCCGCGCCGCCCTTCACCTCGCGCGCACGCGTCGGGCAGTGCCTGCGGCTGCCCGTCAAACACGGTGAAGGGTGTTACTTCGCGAGCCCGGAGCAGATCGATCGACTCGAAGCCGGCGGGCAGGTCGTCGTGCGCTACGTCGATCCGTCCGGCGCCGCCACCGACGACGCGAACCCGAACGGCTCGCTGCGCAACATCGCGGGGATCCGAAACGAACGCGGCAACGTCTTCGGGCTGATGCCGCATTGCGAGCATGCCGTCGAAGAAGTGATCGGCGGGACGGACGGTCGCGTGATTCTCGGTTCGTTCGTCGACTTCGTGCGCGCGCAGGAGGCTCGATGAGCGAGCGAGACGGGGAAGTCGATCTCGCACTCGCGCGCGAGCACGGCCTCGGCGACGACGAGTACGCGCGAATCGTCGAGATCCTCGGCCGCGTTCCGACCCTGCCGGAGCTCGGCATCTTTTCCGTCATGTGGTCGGAACACTGCTCCTACAAGTCGAGCAAGGTTCATCTGCGCCGGCTGCCGACCGACGGCGAGCAGGTGCTGCAGGGTCCCGGTGAGGGCGCGGGTGTCGTCGCGATCGGCGACGGTCTCGCGGTGATCTTCAAGATCGAAAGCCACAACCACCCGAGCTTCATCGAACCCCGGCAGGGCGCCGCGACCGGTGTCGGCGGGATCCTGCGCGACATCTTCAGCATGGGCGCGCGTCCCGTCGCGTCGCTCGACTCGCTGCGCTTCGGTCCGCTCGACGATCCGCTGCACCAGCGACTGCTCGGCGGCGTGGTCGATGGCATCGGTGGCTACGGCAACGCCGTCGGCGTGGCGACGGTCGGCGGCGAGACCGCCTTCCACGAGTGCTACCGCGGAAACATCCTCGTCAACGCCTTCAACCTCGGCGTGGTCGACGCGAATCGCTTCTGGAAAGGCAACGCGGCGGGGATCGGTAACCCCGTGATCTACGTCGGCAGCAAGACCGGGCGCGACGGAATCCACGGGGCGAGCCTGCTCGCGTCGGCCGAGTTCGGTGAAGGGGCGGAAGCGAAGCGGCCGACCGTACAGGTGGGCGATCCGTTTGCGGAGAAGTGCCTGATCGAAGCCTGTCTCGAACTGCTCGGCAACGATGCGCTGATTGGCATTCAAGACATGGGTGCCGCCGGTCTGACCTGTTCGTCGTTCGAGATGGCGAGCCGCGCCGGAACCGGGATCGAGATGGATCTCGATCTCGTTCCGCAGCGCGAGTCCGGCATGACGCCCTACGAGTTGCTGCTCTCGGAGAGCCAGGAGCGAATGCTGCTGGTGGTTCGCGCGGGGCGCGAGGACGAGGTGCGCGAGATCTTCGAGCGCTGGGAACTCGAGGTCGCGGTGGTCGGTCGCGTGACCGGCGACGGGCGGATGCGGATCCGCTGGCACGGCAAGACGGTCGTCGAGATCCCGGTCGATCCGGTCGCGGAATGCGCGCCCGTCTACGACCGTCCGATGGCCCGCCCGGCAGATCAGGACGCGATCACGCGACTCGACCTGGCGACGCTCGCGACCGAAAGCGATCCGTCGGGTGCGCTGCTCGCGCTGCTCGATTCGCCGAACCTCGGCTCGAAAGCGTGGATCCATCGCCAGTACGACTCGCTGGTGCAGGGCAACACGGTGATCGGGCCGGGCGGTGATGCCGCGCTGGTGCGGGTCAAGCGCGAGGACGGGTCGCCGACCCAGAAAGCGCTCGCGATGTCGGTCGACTGCAACGCGCGCTGGTGCTGGCTCGATCCGGCCGAAGGCACGCGCGCGGCGGTGGCCGAAGCGGCGCGCAACGTCGCCTGTACGGGCGCGCGTCCGCTCGCACTGACCAACTGCCTGAACTTCGGGAACCCCGAGAAGCCCGGCATCATGTGGCAGTTCGCGGAGTCGGTGCGCGGCCTCGGCGAAGCGGCCCGCGCGCTCGGAACTCCGGTGATCTCCGGCAACGTCTCCTTCTACAACGAGACGGCCGGGCGACCGATTCACCCCACGCCGACGGTGGCGGTGGTGGGCCTCCTCGAACCGTGGGAGCGCTTCGCGGTCTCGCACTTCACGGCCGGGGGGCTCGAGCTGGTGCTGGCCGGAGAGACACGAAACGAAGTTGGGGGCAGCGAGTGGCTCGCCG
>CAZDHU010000051.1:0-6552 GCA_964505355.1 uncultured Myxococcaceae bacterium
AGAACCAGGTGTCGGTGACGCCGGGCATCAACGACGCCACCGTGCGCACGCTGCTGCGCCTGCATCCCGACCGCACGGCGCTGCGCGCCTGTGCCACGCAGGCCACGCTCGACGTGGCGGGCCTCGCCGACGAGTCGCTGGCGCTGCCGGTGCTGGCCGAGCAGATCCTCGAGGCGTCGTACCGCGCCGGCCTCGACCTCTTCACCATCGAGGAGCTGGGCGAGACCATCCGGCTCGAGGCCGCGCGCCTGCTGCAGGAGAACCCCGGCCGGCGCTTCCGCCTGAAGGCGATCGGCGGCGGCGGCGGCAAGGGACAGCGCATCTTCTCGGACGCCGCCGGCGTGCCGGGGCTGGTGCGCGAGATCCTGGCCGAGGTGAAGGCGACCGGCGTCGGCGACAACAAGAACATGCTGATCGAGCTCAACGTCGAGTCGACCCGTCACAACGAGATCCAGATTCTCGGCAACGGCGACTGGTGCGTCGCCCTCGGCGGCCGCGATTGCTCGCTGCAGATGCACGAGCAGAAGCTGGTCGAGGTGTCGATCACGCAGGAAGGCCTGCAACGGGCGATCGACGCGGCTCGTGCCGCCGGCAGCGACGCGAAGGCGAAGTCGCTCGAATCCGACCGCGTGGTGCTCGCGCGCATGGAGTCCGAAGCCGAGCGCTTCGGACGCGCGGTGAAGCTCGATTCCGCCTCCACCTTCGAGTGCATCGTCGAAGGCGACCGGCACTACTTCATGGAAGTGAACACGCGGATTCAGGTCGAACACCGCGTCTCCGAACTCTGCTACGCGCTTCGCTTCGCGAATCCCGCCGACCCCGACGATGGCTTCGAAGTGCACTCGCTGGTCGAGGCGATGGCGTTGATCGCACGCCACGGCAAGACGCTACCGCGACCCGTGCGCGTGCCGCGCGACGTCGCCGCGCTCGAGGTGCGGCTCAACGCGACCGATCGCGCGCTCAACCCCGCGGCCGGCGGCGTGATCGTCTCCTGGAGCGACCCGATCGACGGCGAGATCCGGGACGATCAGGGCATTTCGATCAAGAACCCCGACACGGGCCTGTTCATGCGCTACCGGCTCGCCGGCGCCTACGACTCGAACATCGCGCTCTTGCTGGCGACCGGTTCGAGCCGCGAAGAAAGCTGGTCGCGGCTGACCGAGATCCTGCGACGGACGACGATTCGCGGGATCGATCTCGCGACCAATCACGAGTTTCTCTACGGCATCATGCGCTGGTTCGAAGCGCGTGATCCGTGGGCGAAGCCGACCACGCGCTTCGTCGTGCCCTATCTCACGCTGGTCGGTTTGCTGGCGCAGGAAGCCCGTGCGATCGACCTCGACTACGCCTTCCACCAGCTCGAGCGATCGGCCGTGAAGGCAGCCGGCGCGGGCAACGCCGCGGCGACGCAGAAGCTGTTCGACTTGAAAGAGACGCTCGTCGAGCGACCGATCCGCGCGCTCTTTCACGAGCCGCACTTCCTCTCCGCCTGGCTCAGTCAGCATCGCCTCGACGCGAACCTCGACGGCGACGGGCGCGTGGTCTGGGCTCGAAATCCGATCGAGATCCTCGCCGAGACCTACCGGCTGCTTCACCTCGACGGCGCGGACGAGGCCGCGGCGGACCGCATCTGGGAGCACGACCGCGAGATGCTCGGCGTCGCCCTCGGCTTCTACGCGAAACTCGCCGAGCGGGTTCCCTCGAACACGGCGTGGCCCGTGCTCGATCGGACGCTGCGCGGAGCGAAACCGGCCTTCGGTTTCGACGCGCCGCTCTGGGAACGCGTGCGCGCGGCGCATCTCGGCCATCAACTCGGACTCGACATCCTCGGCCTGCTACCGCTGATCGGCGCGCACGTCGGCTTCGACGAACTCACCGTTGCCGGCGATCTCTCGATCGTGATTCCCGAACGGTTGCTCGATCCCGCGCTGCAGGAAGCGATGCGCAAGGTGCTGGTTCCGCCGCCCGCGACCCGGGCGGACCAGATCGTCGCGCCGATGGGCGGCATGTTCTACGCGACCGAAGCACCGCATCTGCCGGCGTACGTCGAGCCCGGGCAGCACTTCGAGAAGGGCGACCCGCTCTTCATCATCGAAGTGATGAAGATGTTCAACAAGATCTACGCGTCCTTCTCTGGCACCGTCACCGGCGTGCTGGTGCAGGAAAACGGCGTGATCGTTCGCAAGGGCCAGCCCATCTTCCAGGTGACACCCGACGAGAAGCTCGTCGACGAAGATCCGGCCGAACGAGCGCGACACGTGCGCGAAAGCACCGATCGGTATCTCGCGAAGCTGAGCGCCTGACGTCCCGGGGGGCGAGACGCGCCGATTCGATTCGCGCGTGACGTCTTGCGCGGCCGGGCGAGCTGGCGCGCGTGGCCGCCGGCGATCGAACTGAGGCGGTTCGCGACGACGATTCGGCACGCGCGAAACCAGCCGACGCTGCTCGCGTGCCGGCGCGCCGACGAGCGGGCTGTGGACTCGGAGAACGCTGACGAGCGGGAGTGAGTGAGCCGACGCGCGCGGGGCGTGTCGTGCAAGGGCGGGCACGGTGGTCGTGAGCGACCGCGCCCCTCGGGGTGTGGCCGGCGCGTTGTGATTCGAGCGGCTCGCACCCGCGGATTTTCATTTCGCCACACAGTCGAATTGTTCTTGACGAATCAGGTGAATCCCGGCATTGATGTCGCATGTCGCATGTCGCATGTCGCATGTCGCGGGCCGCGCTCGCGCTGGTTCTCCTGAGCGTCGTTTGGGTTTCGTTTGCACGAGACGCCGGCGCGCAGACCAATCAGAAGGTCGATTGCCCGTGGATCATCGTTCGATCATGGCAGAATGCTAGCACTTGGTGCTCGCCGGGCGTCCTGAAATGGACGGCATCGAACATCGTCTACGTCGACTGCCGCACAGGCGAGTTTCCGGGGCCGACGGCCTGGTGCAATACGCCGACGGTCAACGACTGGTTCAAGTACGCGGGGCGCGATCCGAGCGAAACGCCCTGCGGCACGCCGCTACCCCCCGCAATCTACGACGCCTGCAACGAGAACCCCGAACCGAATCAGTGCAAGGCAGGCCGGCCGACGGGCGACGCCGCGTCGGATCCCGGCAACGACGTGGGCGACCCGGTCGACATCTCGGACGGCAGCCTCGAATGGGAAGCGACCGACCTCGATCTCGGCGGGGCGCTCGTCTTCCGCCGCCACTATGCGAGCGATCGATTTGGCGGCTTCACGAGCTATCCAATCGGCCGCTTCGGTCGCCTCTGGAAGCACGCACTCGACTGGCAGGTGACGCGCTCTGGCCCGTACGGGATGTTCGATGCGCGAATCGCGATCGTCTGGCGACCGTTTCGTTCGCCGGCTCCCTACGCGCAGGCATCCCCCGCCGATCCCTACCTCCCGAGCATTCGCAACGGAGGGACGCTCGCCGTCGACGGCTCGGGCGTGGTGTCGTACGTGGCCGAAGATGGCGTCGAGGCGACCTTCGATGCGAGTGGCCGGCTCACTTCGCTCCGCGCGCCGGGCGAAGAGATGCTGAACGTCTCGTGGGGGACGGACAGCGCGACCTACGTGCAGGGCACGAACTCCGCCACCGTCACGTTCTTTCCGACGGGCCACGCGAACGCGGGCCGCATCGCGAGCGTGGTCGGTGGCGGCGAGACGTGGACGTATGCGTACGACAGTTCGCAAAATCTGGTGAGCGTGACGGGTCCCGACCGCTCGACGGACGATCCGAACGACGTGTTTCAGTGGATCTACACCTACACCTCGCCCGCATTGTGGGGCCGCATGACGTCGGTTGGGCGCATGGTCGGCGGCACGACGACGACGCTCGCGAGCTGGGGATGGAGCGGCGGAAGCCGCGTCACGAGCGCCGACGAGCCCTCGCTCGATCAGCCGCTGGTCTTTTCGTACGCGACGCCCAACACGGGCCAGGTGGTGACGACGGTGAAGAACGCGAGCGCGCAGACGCTCGCGACCTTCAACGCGAGCAAGGGCGCCCTCACGGGCGCAACGGGCCTCGGTGGCCCGGGAGTCGAGGTCGCCTTCACGAGCGGCGTGCGCGAGACGATCGCGACGGCGAGCGGCCCGCGCTGGCGGACGAAGACGGACAAGAATGGCGGAGTGACGCTGTTCGACGGCTACGACACGCGTGGCAACCCGCTGCGCGTGGTCGAGGGCTGGATCGACGACGGCACGGTGCCGGGCGAGTTCGACGAGGGCGATCACTACGCGTCGCGGCGTGAGACGCTCTGGCATCCGACGCTTCGCAAGCCGCTCGTCGTCACCGAGCCCTCGGTCGTCACCGGCGCCATCGAGCGCCGCGTGCTCTACGACTACGACGACCCGGCCGCGCCCGGCGACGATCCGCTGCTGCCGAACGAGGCCCCGACGGGCCACGTCTTCGCGAAGGTCGAATCGGGCAAGGGCCTCGAAGCGCAAAGCGGTGCCGTGGTGCCGGTGTCGAGCACGACGCTTTTCGAATACGACGCCGCGGGCCACGTGACGGTGCAGATCGGCCCCACGATGGTGCAGCGGACCGAGCACGTCTACGACCCGGTGACGGGGTTTCGCACGGCGACGCGCCGATTCACGAATGGAACGGGCTCGCCGTACCTCGAAACCCTCTACTCGAACTTCGACGCTCGCGGAAACGCACAGACCGTGACCGACGCAAATGGTCGCGTGACGCTTTTCACGTTCGATGCCGCCGGGCGGGTGAAGACGATCACGCCGCCCTTCGCGGGCCCGGGCGACTCGACGGTCGCGTTTTCGTACGACATCGACGGAAATCTCGCGCGGGTCGAGTTTCCTCCCGACTCGTTCGCGCAGCCCGCCTCACTGCGGCTCGGCTACGACACGAAGAACCGGCTCAGCTTTCTCGCCGACGCCGCGGGCAACGCGATCGTCTACGAAATCACGGGTGGGCGCACGACCCGCGAGGCGCTGTATTCGGGCTTCGTCGATCTTTCTAACCGTGGCACGCTGCGCGGCGACGCGAACTTCTCGTTCGATCAGGCCGGGCGCCTGCTGAAGGCCTTCAACCCGCTCTTCGCGGGCAACACCGTGTTCAGCGAGTTCGGCCACGACAACGAGGGCAACCCGACCGCCATCACGGACGAAAACGGACGGCACGACACGCTGCTCTACGACGCGCTGGACCGGCTGACGCGGATCGAGCAGGTGCGCAGCGCCACCTACGTGACGCAGTTCACCTACGACCCGGCCTCGAACGTGAACGAGGTCACCGATGCCGCGGGCAAATCGACCGATCATCAGTTCGACGACCTCGGGAGGCTGGTGCGCGTGAACTCGCCCGATACCGGCACCACGGGCTACGGCTACGACGCAGCCGGCAACCTCGTGCAGAAGGTGGAGGACGCAACCGGCACGCCGCGAACGACGCTCTACAGCTACGACGGAGCGGGCCGGCTGACGGGCGTCGATCTTCCGAGCGATCCCGACTGGATCTTCACCTACGACGGCAGCGCGGCGCAGAATCAGAAGGGTCGGCTCGCCGGGGCGAGCAACGGCCTCGTCACGACGAGCTTCGGCTACACGGCCCGCGGCGAGATCGCCACCGAGACGACGACGATCGACGGCGAGGACTACACGGTCTCGTACGACTACGACGCGTCAGGAAACCGCACGCTGGTGCAAACGCCGAGCGGCGTCGCGGCGACCACGCAGTACGCAGGCCTTCGTCCGAAGACCGTCGCCGTGACGGCCGGCGCGTCCACCGAGACGATCCGCGAGCTCGCCTTCCGCCCCTTTGGTCCGAGAACCCGCGCCGAGTTTCCGCCGTACGACGGCACGACAGGCCACAACGCCGTCGTCTCGACCCGCGAGTACAACCTGCGCGGCCAGCTGACCGAACTCGACGTCACGGCCCCTTCGGGCAGCGTGCTCGATCGCAGCTACAGCTACGACTACACGACGGGTAGCCCCGGCCCGACCGATCCCGGCCCGAACCTCGACCGCGTGATCGACCACCGCGACGCGAGCGAAAGCCGGTTCTATGCCTACGACGAGCTCGATCGCCTGTGGAAGTCGACCGACCTGTCGGGCAGCCCGCGCTTCGAGTACGTGTACGACGCGGCCGGCAACCGCACGAGCACGACGAGTGCGGCAGGGACGACGATGACGACCTACGAGCCCGGCACCGACCGGATCGCGCAGCAGACGGGAGCCCTCCCGATGCACTACGCGCACGACGCGTTCGGCAACCGCATCTACGCAGGAGTCGCGCCGTATTCGGGCTCGAAGAGCCACGTCTTCGACGAGAGCAATCGTCTGGTCGAACTGCGCGAGCCCGTGACGAGTACGAGCCTCGCCACCTACACCCACGACGCCTTCGGCCGGCGGGTGAAGAAGACCGTCGCCGGCCAGACGACGCTCTCCTTCTACGACCCGGAAGGCCACACGATCGAGCAACTTCACGTCGACCCGACGGGCGACGACACGGCCGAAGACTTCGTCTGGATCGAAGACGAACCGATGGCCCTCGTGCACTGGACGAAGGAAGCGGGCAGCGGAGGAGGCGGCGGATCGGGCAC
>CAZDHU010000052.1:0-2524 GCA_964505355.1 uncultured Myxococcaceae bacterium
CGGTTGGTGACTACGCTGGTGGATGAAGTTGCAGCGGCGGGGGTACATTCGGTGAGTTGGAGTTGTGTGGAATGTGCTTCGGGATTGTATTTTGTGCGGATGAATGCTGGGGGATTTGTGGCAACGCAGAAACTTATGTTGGTGAAGTAGGACTCTGATTTCCCACCAGTCCTCTGGGCGGAAAAAAGGGGGGTAAACAGTGAGAGACTTCGACAAAGTTAAGTGGAAAACCTGGCAGCGTGCGCACGAGTTCCGACGAGATCAAACTCAAGCGGAAAGACTGCTTTGGTACAAGCTGCGAACTGAGCAGCTCGGAGTGAAATTTCGGCGACAGCATCCGGTTGGTGATTACATTGTAGATTTTATTTGCATCGAACGGCAACTCATTGTTGAAATAGACGGACCGTCTCACGGCGAAATCGCACAGCAGGAGCATGATGCGCGGCGCACGGAGCACTTGAATTTTCTTGGTTATCGAGTGGTCCGCTTTACCAACGGCCAAGTAAGGGACTCCATGTCTTATGTTCTCGAACAGATTATTGAAGAGCTTAAGCGGTAGTAAGCCGCTTGGGATTTTACCCCCCCTTACCCCCCCAGAGGACTGGGGGGGAATCAGAATCGAGTTATTCGAGTTACTAATTACAAGTTAAGGAGAGCATGCCCTATGTTCTCGAAACTATTCTTGATGCGCTCAAACGTAAATAAGCCGCTTGGGATTTTACCCCCCTTTACCCCCCCAGAGGACTGGGGGGGAATCAGAATCGTGCTCTTTCTTATTCTCGCTTCTGCTTCTTTTGCTCAGCCGTTTCCGCCGGACTCGGTTTGGACGTTTGCGTTTGACGATGGTGGGGACGAGTATTTTTATGATGCAATAGAAGTTAGTGACGGGTATTTGCTGTGCGGTGAGGCGCGAGAGTGGAATGCGATGGCGGGGGAAGCGTTGTTGGTGAAGATTGACCGGGATGGGGAATTGGTTTGGAGCCGGAGGTATGCGGACAATGAGTACTGGAGGTTCAAGCAAATTGACTCATCGCAGAACGGTTACTACTTAGCAACTGAAATTACCGCTTCCAGTGGACAACGTAGTCGGATTGCCGTCTATGAGCTTAACTCGCACGGTGACTTGGGAGCGCAGTTAGAGATTGACGGTGGTGACAGCGCGAATGCAAGCTTAGGCAGCGCATTCTACATGAACTCCAATGAGTGGCGAGTTTCGTATACCTTGTCAAGCAGCGCGAATGGCAGGCACCTATCTTACAAACGAAGAAGTGGTGCAGGAACAGAAACCAGTTACTTTGATGGGATTCGCATCAACGAAAACAGCGGGCACTTGTTGATGGGTCCGGACTTTGTGCTTTTTGGAAGCGTGCGGGACTCGGTCAACTCGAACTCAAATGGAGTGCTTCGATCCTCTGGTCAAAACAGCGAGTTTGGTGGTCCCGAAAATGATGCGATTTTTGGCGCAACCATAGATATTTCGAGTAATCAATTGGTCAGTACAGGTTTCACTGAATTGGATGGAGTAACCAGCGACTTGTGGTTGTTTTCTGCCGTCATGTACGACATTGATTCATTGCTTTGGAACAAACATTACGGCGGCCTCGCGTACGAAGACGGCGTAGAAATCGTTAATGCATCTGACGGCGGATTCATCATTGCAGGGAATTTCTCTTCGGAAGACATTGAGTTTGAGCAATCGGATTATTGGCTGCTTAAAGTTGATGAAAATGGGGACAGTGTTTGGTCGGTGGTGAAGGGCGGAGATGAAGCGGATCGGTGTGACGGGATGATTCAGACGGAGAACGGGTTTTTATTGTTTGGCGCATCGCAATCGTTTGCTGTGCCGGGGTGGGACGGGTGCGCGATGTTTTTGGCTTATGTACCGGATATTGCGGCTCTGCCTGCGAGTTTGAATTTCGGGCCGGTGGCGGTGGGAGACAGCTCTTCGCACTCGCTGGGGTTGATCAATACCGGATCGAACGTGCTGACGGTGACGGAGATTTCATCGACCGCGAACTATCACGCGAATTTCACAGGTCCGGCAACGGTTGAAATTGGCGATACACTGAACGTGCCTGTGGTGTTCACGCCGCAGTCGGTTGGAACTCATGTGGACACACTGCGCATTTTGAGTGATGCGGTTTCGGGTGTGAAGAACGTGCGGTGTTTGGGTGCGGGAACGGCGGCGGATGCGGATGACGGAAGTTTGCTGCCGAAAGAGTTTAAGCTTTATCCTCCCTACCCCAATCCGTTTAATCCTACTACTGTGATTCGGTTTGAATTGCCGAAAGCTCAATTTGTGAAGCTGGAGTTGCTTGACGTGACCGGAAGATTGGTGCAGAAGATCGTGGATCAGTCTTTTGCGGCGGGAGAGCATCAGATTATGATTGACGGTGCGAGGTTGGCTTCGGGGATTTATTTTGCGGCCATCAAGGCAGGGGAAAACTATGCGGTGCAAAAACTTCTCTTGGTTAAATAGTCTCGCAGCTTTGTTACTGCCAAGCTGTCGGTCATGGGCGCAACC
>CAZDHU010000053.1:0-8210 GCA_964505355.1 uncultured Myxococcaceae bacterium
AAGGGCGTGCTGGCGGCCTTGCTGACGGCGGCGGTGATGCGCATCAAACCTCCTCGAAGGGCTCGCGAGCCGAATCGGCGGACAGTCGATACCGCACCGCGGGCGCGTCTGCTCGCCGCGCGAACCTCGCCACGTCCCCGCACTCGCGGAGGCGAGATCGGCCGAACCGCGAGTCCCAGAACGCTCGTGGGATCGAGGGATCGCGATGCGCGCGCGCATCGCACGCGCGACGCCCGCTCGGGGCGGACACGGCGCGCCGCGTGTGTCAGCCTTTTCGGCATCGGGTGGAGTGACCCGGAGCGGGAGGCCGAAGATGTCGGGCACGGGACGAAGTTCGGCGGATCGATCGACGTCATCCGAAGGCGGCCCTCGAGGGCCGCGTCGTCGCGCGCTGGTGACGGGTGCTTCGGCCGGCATCGGCGCGGCGTATGCCGAACGGCTCGCACGCGAGCAATACGATCTGGTCGTCGTCGCGCGATCGCGCGATCGGCTCGACGCACTCGCGAAGCGGCTCGTCGATTCTCGTGCGATCGAAGTGGAAGTTCTGGCCGCCGATCTGACGCGCGCGGACCAGCTTTCGATCGTCGAGGAGCGGCTGGCCAGCGACCCGACCTTCGACCTGCTCGTCAACAACGCGGGGTTTGGCACCTTCGGACCGTTTGCCGAGCTCGACGTCGCACACGAGGAAGAAGAGATCCGACTCAACGTGATCGCGTTGATGCGTCTCACGCGTGCGGTCTTGCCGGGCATGCTGAAGCGGGGGCAGGGGGCCGTGATCAACGTGTCGTCGATGGCCGGCCTCGCGCCGCTGCCGCTCAACGCCACGTACGGAGCCACCAAGGCGTTCGTCAACAGCTTCACCGAGGCGATTCACGAAGAGATCGCCGGCTCGGGCGTGAAGCTGCAGGTGTTGCAGCCGGGCTTTACGCGCACCGAGTTTCAAGAGCGAGCGGGAATCTCGAGTTCGTCGGTGCCCGACTTCGCGTGGATGGACGCCTCCGCCGTGGTGGACGCATCGATCGAGGCGCTCCGTCGCGGTGATCTGGTCTGCGTGCCCGGTGGCGGGAATCAGGTGCTCGCCACGCTGACGGGCGTGCTCCCGCGCTCGCTCGCGCGGCGGATTTCGGGAGCGGCTTCGAAGCGTTTTGGCGGCTGATTCGGATCGCCCGCGTCGGATCGTGGGCGCCACGACGCAATGGCTCGATCGAACACGCTGCGCTCGATCACTCTGCCCGCTGCTTCGCGCGGGTGCGTGCGGCTTCCCATCGGCGAAGTGCGACCACGCGACGCTCGGCATGGCTGACGATCGGCGACGGATAATGTTTCGGTGGTGATGGCGCGTCCCACGGACGATGGATGAAGCGCCGGGGAACGGCTTCGAGTTCGGGGAGAAATCGCCGGACGAACGTTCCGTCGGGATCGAAGCGTTCACCCTGCAGGACGGGATTGAAGATTCGGAAGTACGGCTGCGCGTCCGTCCCGGTTCCGGCCGCCCATTGCCAGCCGCCGTTGTTCGATGCGGGATCTCCGTCGACGAGATGCGCGCGAAAGAACGCTTCGCCGAGGCGCCAGTCGATCAAGAGATCCCGTGTGAGGAAGCTCGCGACGATCATCCGCAGCCGGTTGTGCATCCAGCCCGTGCTCGTGAGCTGGCGCATGGCGGCATCGACGATCGGGAATCCCGTGCACCCGTCGCACCACGCCGAAAAACTCGCTTCATCGTCGTTCCATTCGATGTCTTCGAACTCGGGTCGGTGGCTGTGCCGCAGGACGCGCGGGTGCTCCGCCAGCACCGCCCGGTAGAACTCGCGCCAGACGAGTTCGTCGATCCACTTGCGAAGACCCGGCTCTGCGCTCGGCTCGGCGACGATCCGCGCTTCCGCTTCCGACAGGCAGCGTAGAGCGGAGATCGTGCCGAAGCGCAGGTGTGGCGAGAGTCGGGACGTGCCATCGAGTGCCACCTGGTCACGGGTGACGTGGTAATCCCTGGCGGAATCGGAAAGGAACGCGGCGAGGCGCGCTCGTGCTGCTCGCTCGCCGGCCGCGGGTAGCGCGAGGCGAGCGCGGTCGTTGGATTCGATCGTTGCCGCGGCCGGAAGTCTGCCCGCGTCGAGATCCGGAATCATCGGCGGAAGTTTGGGCATTCCGCGCGGCTGCTCGCGGTCTCGCGCGCGCCGCGCGCACCAGGCGTTTCGATACGCGGTGTAGACGGCGTACGGGCGCCCCGAGACCGACTGGATCTCGTCGCTCTCGTACACGACGGAATCCTTGCATTCGATGACACGAATCCCCGCACGTTCGAGCGCGCTGCGAACACTCGCGTCCCGGCGGCGTGCGAACCGCGTGTCACCTCGACTCCAGCAGACGAGATCGGCGCGTGCTTCGAAGGCGAGGCGTGGCACCCACTCGGCCGGCGCTCCATCTCGAAGCACGAGACCCGAGCCGCGCGCGACCAGCGTGCGGGCGAGTTCATCGACGCAGGCGCGCAAGAACGCGAGGCGAGGCCCACCGGCGCGAGTTTCTTCCCGGAACCAGGGGTCGAAGAGGAAGACGGGAGAGAGCGCATCGGCGCCAGCGTCGATCGCGGCGTGAATCGCAGCGTTGTCTTCGCATCGCAGATCGGCTCGAAGCCAGACGAGCGCTCTCACCGCGCGCCGGAGAACCGCGGCCGGCCGCCGCCGACGCACCGGTCGTCGCAACTCGGCCGTGCGCGCCCGGTCAGACGAAGCCGATGACGTGCAAACCATCGATAGGCCGCGTCCGCGAGCGGTCGCAGCAAGGGCCAGCGAGTGGGAGCGAGGAGCCAGCCCAGCCCGACCGCATCGTAGAGGCGCCGGAAGACCTCGACTCCGTCGATCACGCGTCCGTCGGGCAAGAGACCATGGATCCGACCCGACAGGTCTGCGCCCGCGATCCCGTGCCGCGCAGGATCGAAGTCGATCGCCGTGATGTCTTCGAACGCGATCCGGGCGCGGTCGCCATCTCGCCGCCGGAGGAAATCGATCTCACGTCGGCACAACGGGCACTGGCCGTCGAAAAAGACACGGATCTGCCACGCTGCCGATTCGGGTGTTGGCCTCCGATCGCGCGCGGTCGCGTCCGGGTCGGGCGGCGGCGGCGATGCCGCAGGATCCATCACGCGCGCTCTCTCGAGGCGGGACGGGACAACAGCAGATGATTTGCGATGCGTTCGAGTTCGCGCATCGAGCGGCACCAGATCGTCGCGCCGAGCGCATCGCCGAGCGGATCGCTACAGCCGCGTCCACCGATCGCGATCGCGCAGCCCGTGCGCCGTGCCGCCTCGGCGAGCGCGTGGAGGCTTCGCGCATCGACGTGTGAACCATCCTCGAGTGAAAACGACATCGCGAGCAGAACGGGGTGCTCGCGTTCGACGACCCGTGCGAGATCGGCGGCAGGCGTGTTGGGTCCGAAGTTGCGCACGCGCATCCCGACGTCGCGAAGCAGCAGTTCGCAGCAGAGGCCGGGCAGAACGTACGGGTCGTCGTCGAGCGCGGCGACGAACGCGAGCGGCCGATCTCCCGAACTACTCGAGGCATGCAGCAGTCCGTGCATCCCGCGCACCAGGCAGGTGGTCGCCTGGTGCTCGTCGGTGACACCGAGGGATCCGTTTTCCCATCCGTGGCCGAGGGCCGCCATCGCCGGGGCGATCCAGTCGTCCGCGAGCACGGCCGGCGCGACCCCCGAGGCGTACAAACTTTCGAGAACCTGAATCGCCTCGCCCGGGCTCTCGGACGTGATCAGCCGCTCGAACGAGTCGGGGGTCGCCCCTCCGCTCTGGAGGCCCAGCAGCTCGGGTCTCGACAGAGGAAGCTGGCGCGTTCGGATGTAATGCAGTGCATCACCAAGCGCGATTCGCCGGTGCCCCCCCTCGGTTCGGGCCGCGGTGATCCGCCCCTGATCGACCCAGCGCTTGATGGTGGCTTCGCCGAGCCCCAGAGCATCGGCGAGGAGTTTCGGCGAGATCAGTCGTTCGGGTTCGATCGTCAACGGCGCGCCCTCTCTCAACGGAGCCGACCTTAGATCGGTCATCCGGCAGCGTCAAAGCCGGTCTGAAAATCGTTCAAAACATTCATTCGGTCGGCCAAAGCGGCCTTGACGAGCGACAATGAACGCTGCATACAGGGGGCGGTGAACGTTTCGAGCGTTTATTGGCTTCAAGAAAGGGCGGGGCAATGGACGATCTGAATCCTTCTGGCGAGTTCACTGGCAGGGATTTCTCGGATCTCGGTGAGTCGGACGCCCCGGTGATGCCCCGAGAGAGGGCGACCGAGGACGCGGGAGCGCGCGACGAGGCGACGCATCTCCGAAGCTATCTGCGTGAGATCGCTCCGCTGCCGACGTTGACCCGCGATCAGGAGCAGGTGCTCGCGGCCTCCTTCGAAGAGACCACCGCGTGCTGGCGACGCTCCGTGTTCGCGGTGCCGGGCGCAGCCCGGACCGTGATCGAGCGCTGGCAAGAGATTCGGACCGCCGATCGCGTGACCGCGACGCTGAGCGACTCGTTTCGCGACGGCAGCGGCGCGGACCACGGCGCCGAGATCGATCGCTGGCTGGGCCGGGCTTCGCGGTCGCTCGCCTCGCTCGACTCCCTGCTGCGAAAGCGAACGGCGGCCGAGCGCGCCGGTCTTCCGAAGCTCCGCACGAAGCTCGGCCGCGAACTCGAATCCGCGGGCCTCGCCCTCGACCTCGTCACCGGCCTTCAGCGCACGCTCGTGGCGCGGGCGTCGGTCGTCCGAGCACTGCTCGACGAAGGCGCATCGCGTCGCGAGATCGTCGAGCAGGAACTCTGGGCGGGCATGCGTGCACGCGAGTTCGTGCGCGCCGTCGACGAGATCGAACGCGTCGCACGCGAGATGCTCGAACTGAAGAACCGCTTCATCCGACACAACCTCAAGCTCGTGGTGTCGGTGGCGAAAGATTTTCGCGGGCTCGGGATCCCGTTCCTCGACCTGATTCAGGAAGGGAATCTCGGGCTGGTGCGGGCGGTCGAGAAGTTCGATCACCGGCGTGGATTCAAGTTTTCGACGTACGCGGTCTGGTGGATTCGGCAGTCGTTCATTCGAGCGGTTCAGAATCACTCGCGGACCGTTCGGCTCCCGTCGCACATCTACGATCTGATGCTCAAGTACGGACGGGCGAGCGCGACACTCGCCAGCGAACTCGGCCGCGAGCCCACGCGCGGCGAGCTGGCCGATGAACTGCGCATCAGCGACACGGAACTCGACTGGTTGACGGAGGTTCGCCGGCCGACGGTGTCACTCGATACGCCGCTGCCGGGCGGTGACACGAGACGACTCGAAGACACGCTCGCCGATCCCGATGTCGCCGAGCCCTGGCAGGATCTGGACGCGGGAGTGCTCGGCGGACGCATCGGGCAGCTTCTCGATCGACTCGATGCGCGAGAGCGAAGCGTGATCGTGCGGCGCTTCGGCATGCGCGGGCAGACGGCGAACACGTTGCAGGAGATCGGTCAGGATCTCGGGATTTCGCGCGAGCGCGTGCGCCAGATCGAAGCCGGGGCGCTGGCGAAGCTGCGCCCGCTGGCGGCCTCCCTCGGCCTCGCAGCGTTGCTCGAAGGCAGGGCGGCGTAGCAAACGCCACCTGCCGGCAAGGCCTGCAGCCCGACGAGCCGAGCGGTCTGGCGGCCCGCCCGGTACAAGAAGGGGACGAGCGCCGCGGCAGCGGAGGGAAATCCGGCGTGAACCGCCAGCGTCCAACGACGGAACCGGCCGGCCGCAGATTCGCGCGCCGTGCAGTCACCATTCCTCTCTGCGTGTTCCTGTGCGTGATTTCGCTGGTGGTCGCCCCGCTGCTGATGCCGCTCGCACTGGCGGTCGATGGGATCCGTCCGCGCGGATTCGTCGCCCTGCGCTGCGTGCTCTTCTTTCCCGTCTATCTCCTCTGCGAGGTGTGCGGACTGCTCGCAGCGTTCGCTCTCTGGCTCGCCGGAATGGTTCCCGGGGTCGACGCGGCGCGCGTGATCGGCTGGCACCATGCGCTGCAGCGCCTCTGGGCGGGAGCGCTGTTTCGCGCCGGTGCGCAGATCTTCTCCTGGCGAGTCGAACTGGCGCTCGACCGGACTCCGCTGCGTGGTCCGTGCCTCGTCTTCGTCCGGCATTCGAGCATCGCGGATACCGTGATCCCGGCCGCGATTCTCGCTCCGCAGCTCGAGCTTCGGCTTCGCACCGTGCTCAAGCGTGAGCTGCTCCGGAATCCCTGCCTCGATGTCGTCGGAAACCGGCTGCCGAATTATTTCGCGCAGCGTGGATCGGCCGATCCGGCGAAGGAAGTTGCCGGTGTGGTTTCGTTGCTCGACGGGATCGGACCGGGAGAGGGTGTACTGATCTATCCCGAAGGCACGCGCTTCACGCCCGAGAAGAAGGCGCGCCTGCTCGATCGGTTGCGCGCGGCGGGTGACCGTTCCGCACTCGAGCGCGCCGAAGCCTTCCGATTCGTGCTTCCGCCTCGATCCGGGGGACCGCTCGCGCTGCTCGAACGCGCGCCGACCGCGGATGTCCTCTTCGTGGCCCATTCGGGGTTCGAGGAGGCGTCGACGTTCCGAGATTTCCTCGACGGTGGGCTGGTCGGTCGAACGATCCGAGTCGAAACGTGGTCGGTGCGGGCGCAGGAGCGACCGGCGGACCGCGAAGGTCTCGTGCGCTGGCTCGACGAGCAATGGAAGCGGATGGATCGGTGGGTCGAGGCGCGTGGCGTTGCGGGCGACGGACACCCGCAGCGAACTCCGCGCCTGCCGCTGCCGGCATGACCGGCGCGCCCGGTGAGGATCAGGCCGGGCGCGTCGTGATCAGTTCCACCAGCGTCGGCCAGTCGACCGCGCCCTGTGCTGCGAACGCGTGCAGCAAGAGCTCGCGGTCTTCGGGGTCCTCGCCCGCGCGGAAACGCTCCACGCACTCGATCAGTTTCGCTCGTTCGGGCTCCGCGGGGTTCTCGTGTTCGAGGGCACCTTCCTCGTGCGCGAGCCCCACTCCGTCGAGCCACTCGATCAGCAGTTCTTTTCGGACGTGTAGGAAATAGACGGCCAGCATTTCTTCGGCGAGCGGATCCGACGCGACGCGGGCCAGCGTCTTTCGAACCGCCTCGGCGCGCTTCTCGAAGGGGAGCTTCTG
This sequence comes from uncultured Myxococcaceae bacterium, assembly GCA_964505355.1. Lineage (GTDB taxonomy): Bacteria > Myxococcota_A > UBA9160 > UBA9160 > UBA9160 > CAZDHU01. The sequence goes on from CAZDHU010000053.1 coordinate 7,149, forward strand.
CAGGAACACGGGACGCACGCGCAGGGCGCCACACGCTGCACCGAGCGCCTGTATGAACGCGCCCGGGGCCTTTTCGTGGATCGCCTGCAGCACCGTGACCGCGCGTGCCGGGCTCATCGAACCGAAGATCTGATAGGGCCGCATGGGCGCGTGGTGTAGCACCGGCGACCTCGCGGCGCCTCGTCCCCGGCGCACGCTGTCAGGTCGCGTGTTCGACGCGCGTGAGCACCTCAGCCGTGAAGAGCACGCTGCTCATCCAGAACAGATCCGCCATCAAGAGATGAATCAGTTGCAGGGGAATCGGCGCGAGCAGCATCAGGTTGATGATGCCGACGGCGAGCTGCAGCGTGGCCAGCGAAGTCACGACGCGTGCCAGCAGCGAGAGCAGTCGATCTCCCGACGTTCCGATGAAGCGGCTCGCCAGCGCCACCCACCCGCCGGCGACGGCGAACGCGAAGACGGGATGCAGAAAGCGCAGGCGCAAGAAGGGATGCGCATCGGGTGCGAGATCCTGCTGCAAGCCCGCCGCGAGGCTCTTCGCAGGAAAGAGCGTGTCTCCGAGTGCCGTCAGCGCACCGCTGGCTCCCACCACGAGGATGCCGGCGAGCGCGAGTCCGAAGGGGAGGGCGTCCGCGTCGCGCAGACGAAAGGCGCCGCGGGGCGGGCGCTGTGCCCACCAGCAGGCGAGCGTGATCGATGCGACCAGCAAGAACGTGTTGATCAGATGGATCGCCATCACGACGGCGCGTCCCGTGCTCGCGTCGTTGCCCACCTTTCCGAGCAGCACGATGCTCGCGCCGACGGCGGCTTCGACGAAGGTCAGTGCGACCGCGACTGCACAGGCGCGGCGCGACGGGTGATCGCGCGGGAGTTCGCGCCGGCCGCCGGCCGCCAGCACGAGGATCGCGACCAGCATCCCGCCCGAGCTGATGCGATGCAGAAACTCGATCCACGTGCCGGCCTCGCGGGTGCGCGGGACGATCGCTCCATCGCACAGCGGCCAGTGGTTCGCGCAGCCTGCCCCCGATCCCGAAGCGCGCACCAGCGTGCCCCAGACGATCA
>CAZDHU010000054.1:0-3322 GCA_964505355.1 uncultured Myxococcaceae bacterium
GACATGCTGATCATCCGCGGCGTGAACGTCTTCCCGACGCAGATCGAGGAACTCGTCTGCGCGCTGGACGGCCTCGCGCCGCATTACGTGATCCATGTCGACAAGGTCGGCCATCTCGACCGCATCCGCATCCAGGTCGAATTGCGCGACGCGCAGCAGACGCCGCGGCGCGACACGCTCGGTCGCGAGCTCGCGCATCACGCGAAGTCGCTGATCGGGATCTCCGCGCAAATCGAGGTGCTCGATCCGAATTCGATCGAACGCGTGACGATGGGCAAGGCGAAGCGTGTCTTCGACCGTCGTCCCGAAAGCTGAGGACGCCACCATGTACACACAGGCGATGGACATTCCGGGCAACGAGACGAAGACGCCGGCCGGCAGCGACGATCCGGTGCGCGCGGCCGCGTTCGACGAACGCACCGCGCGCGGCGAATTCGTCGAAGCGAAGGACTGGATGCCGGAGGCGTACCGCCGGACGCTGATCCGCCAGATCAGTCAGCACGCACATTCCGAAGTCGTCGGCATGCTGCCGGAAGGCCACTGGATCTCGCGTGCACCGAGCCTGAAGCGCAAGGCCATCCTGCTCGCGAAAGTTCAGGACGAGGGCGGGCACGGGCTCTATCTCTACGCCGCGGCGGAAACGCTCGGCGTCTCGCGTGACGAACTGGTCGACGCGCTGCACGCTGGCAAGGCGAAGTACTCGTCGATCTTCAACTACCCGACGCTGACGTGGGCCGACATCGGCGTCATCGGCTGGCTCGTCGACGGCGCGGCGATCATGAACCAGGTGCCATTGTGCCGCTGCTCCTACGGTCCCTATGCACGGGCGATGATCCGGATCTGCAAGGAGGAATCCTTCCACCAGCGCCAGGGTTACGACGCGTTGTACACGATGATGCAGGGCACCGAGGCGCAGCGCGCGATGGTGCAGGACGCGGTCAATCGCTGGTGGTGGCCGGTGCTGATGATGTTCGGCCCGCACGATGCGGATTCGCAGCATTCGGAGCAGTCGATGAAATGGGGCATCAAGCGCATCTCGAACGACGAGCTGCGTCAGCAGTTCGTCGATGCGACCGTCGCGCAAGGCAAGGTGCTCGGCGTCACCTTTCCCGATCCCGATCTGTGCTGGAACGAGGCGCGCGGTCATTACGACTTCGGGCGCATCGACTGGCGCGAGTTCTGGAACGTCGTCAATGGCCACGGGCCCTGCAACAAGGAACGCCTCGCCGCGCGCGTCGCGGCCTGGGAGGACGGCGCCTGGGTCCGTGAAGCGGCGCTCGCGTACGCAGAAAAGCACGCCGCGCGACAACGGTCCGTGGCGGCCTGAAAGGATCCAGCATGAGCAGACGCAACGAATGGCCGCTGTGGGAAGTGTTCATCCGCAGCCGCAACGGCCTCGATCACAAGCACGCCGGCAGCGTGCACGCCCCGGACGCGAAGCTCGCGATGCAGATGGCGCGTGACGTCTACACGCGGCGGCAGGAAGGCGTGTCGATCTGGGTCGTGCCCTCCGATCAAATCGTCGCCTCGGACCCGGGCGACAAGGACGCGCTGTTCGATCCGATGGAGGACAAGGTTTACCGCCATCCGACCTTCTATCGTCTGCCCGACGAAGTGAACCACATGTGAGCGCCGTGAGGGACACCTCGCCACGCGATGACTCGCGCGCGCCGCTCGCCTGGGTGCTGCGCATCGCCGACGGCTCGCTGATCCTCGGACAGCGACTCGGCGAGTGGTGCGGGCACGGGCCGGTGCTCGAAGAGGACATCGCGTTCACGAACATCGCGCTCGATCTGATCGGCCAAGCCCGGCTGCTGCTGACGCATGCGGGCCGCCTCGAAGACCGCGGCCGTGACGAAGACGCGCTCGCGTTCCAGCGCGACGAGCACGCGTTCCTGAATCCGACACTGGTCGAACTGCCGAACGGCGATTTCGCGCAGAGCGTGCTGCGGAGCTGGTTCTACGTCTGCTGGCAGCAGGCCCTGTGGACGGCGCTCGTCGCCTCGCGCGATCCGATGCTGGTCGCGATCGCGGAGAAGTCGCGCAAGGAAACGCGTTATCACGTCGAGCATCTCGGCGAGTGGGTGCTGCGCCTCGGCGACGGCACGCCCGAATCGCATGCGCGCATGCAGACGGCATTGAACTATCTGCTGCCCTACGTCGACGAGTTGTTCACCGCCGACGACGTCGACGCGGCCGCCGCTGCCGCTGGTCTCGGTCCGGGCGTCGAGGATCTGCGTGCGCCATGGGAGGCGCTGGTCCATCCGCTGCTCGCGCAGGCGACGCTGGACCTGCCCGGCGCGACACCGTTCCGTTCGCACGGCCGGCGCGGGCGACACAGCGAGCACATGGGCTTGCTGCTCGCCGAGATGCAGAGCCTCGCGCGTGCACATCCCGGCGCGACGTGGTGAGTCCGGCGTGACGCTCGACGCGCGCATGGCGTGGGACGCGCTCGCCGCCGTGCCCGATCCCGAGATCCCGACGATCTCGATCGTCGATCTCGGCATCGTGCGCGACGTCGACTGCCATGACGGGTGCGTCGAGATCACCGTCACGCCGACCTACGCCGGCTGTCCCGCCACGGAGCTGATCAACGGGGACATCCGGCGCGCCCTGCACGCGGCCGGTGCGCAGGAAGTCCGGATCACGACGCGGCTCGCGCCGGCGTGGACGACCGACTGGCTCAGCGAGAGCGCGAAGGCACGGCTCGTCGCGAGCGGGATTGCGCCGCCGCAGACGCGCGCACCGGATGCCGTGCAGCCGATCGTGTTCCGTCCGCGCATCCGTTGCCCGCGCTGTGGCAGCAGCAACAGCGAGCAGCTCGCGGCCTTCGGCGCGACGGCCTGCAAGGCGCTCTACCGCTGTCTCGACTGCCGCGAGCCCTTCGAATACTTCAAACCCCTCTGACTCGGGGCCGACATGGCGCAACACTTCCATTCGATTCCCGTGGCCGAGGTCCGACGCGAGGCCGACGATGCCGTGTCGGTGTGTTTCGCCGTGCCGGACGCGCTGCGGTCGAGCTTCGCGTTCAGGCCCGGACAGCACCTGACGTTGAAACGTGACCTCGACGGCGAGGAACAGCGGCGCAGCTATTCGCTGTGCGCCGGCGTCGACGACGGCGAATGGCGGATCGGGATACGCGAGCTGCCGGGCGGGCGCTTCTCGACCTGGGCCAACCGCGAATTGCGCGTCGGCGATGTCGTCGAGGTGATGCCGCCGGACGGTGCCTTCTGTCTCGATCCCGATCCGGCCCACGCGCGACACGTCGTGCTGATTGGCGCCGGCAGCGGGATCACGCCGCTACTGTCGATCGCGAAGTCGG
>CAZDHU010000055.1:0-15444 GCA_964505355.1 uncultured Myxococcaceae bacterium
CGCGCAGGCGGTTTTCGAGCCTGCGCGATCGCTGCGCGATGCGCTGTCGAAGACACCGGCGCCGCGCATTCTCGCGGAGATCAAGCGACGCTCGCCGAGCCGCGGCGAGATCCGGGCGGATTTCGATCCGACTGCCTGCGCGAAGTCCTACGCCGAAAACGGCGCGGCGGCGATTTCGGTCCTGACCGACGGGCCGTTCTTCGGCGGATCCCTCGCCGACCTCGCGGCCGCACGGGCGCAGGCGCCCGCGCTGCCGATTCTGCGCAAGGAGTTCGTGATCGACCTCTGGCAGATCGACGAGGCGCGCGTGGCCGGGGCGGATGCCGTGTTGCTGATCGTGGCCGCGCTCGCGCCCGCTGCACTCGGCCGCCTGCACGGATACGCGGGGCAGCGTGGCCTCGACGTGCTGGTCGAGGTGCACGACGAGCGCGAACTCGACATCGCGCTCGCGGCCGGCGCGGATCTGGTGGGCGTCAACAACCGCGATCTCCACACCTTTCGCACCGATCTCGCCGTCACCGAGCGACTCGCGCGCCGCATTCCGGCCGGGGTCGTGCTGGTGGCCGAGAGCGGCATCGCGACGCACGACGACGTGCGGCGGCTCGAAGCCGCGGGGGCACACGCCTTCCTCGTCGGCGAATCGCTGATGCGCGAGGTGGATCCTGGGCTCGCGCTGCGGCGCTTGCGGGGCGTCGCATGACACGGTTCCGTGTCGGTGCGCGGTGCATCTCCTGACGATTCGGAGGCAGTCGTGACGAGGGTTCGGGTGAAAGTGTGCGGGATCGTTCACGCGGAAGACGCGCGGGTCGCGGTCGATCTGGGCGTCGATCTCGTCGGGTTGAACTTCGTTCCCGGGACGCCGCGCTGTCTCGATCTGCGTCGGGCCGAGGCGATCGCCGCGGCGGCCGAAGGCGCCGAACGCGTGGCCGTGTTTCAGAACGCCTCCTGGCCCGAGATCGAACGCGTGATCCGGCGAATCGAAGTCGAGCGCGTGCAGCTTCACGGAGACGAAGAGCCCGAAGACGTCGAAGAGATCGACCTGCCCGTGATCAAGGCGCTTCGCGGAGCGGATCGCGACACGGCCGAGCAGTTTCCGGGCACGATCTTGCTGCTCGACCATCCGACCGCCGGCGGCGGACGCGGCAACGCGTGGAACTGGAGCGATGCGGCCCCGCTGATCGACTCGGGCTTCGATGTGATTCTCGCCGGCGGGCTGACGCCGGAGAACGTCGGGCCGGTGCTCGCAGAGCTCGGCGACCTCCCGCCCTGGGGCGTCGACGTCGCGACGGGCGTCGAAGCGGCCGGGCATCGAAAGGACGCGGCGAAGGTCGAAGCCTTCCTCGCGGCCGTGCGCAAACAGGGGGCCGCATGACCGCGGGCGCGGGAACGCCCGGCCACTTTGGCCCCTTCGGCGGACGCTACGTGCCCGAGACGCTGGTCGCCGCACTGGAAGATCTCGACGAGGCGCGACGGCGGATCGTGCCGGGCGAGGCCTTTCAGCGAGAGCTCGACCACCTGCTGCGCAGCTACGCCGGGCGTCCGACGGCGCTCACCTTCGCGCGCCGAATGTCGGACGAGCTCGGCGGAGCACGCATCTATCTGAAGCGCGAAGACCTCGCGCACACCGGCGCCCACAAGATCAACAACGTGCTCGGCCAGGCGCTGCTGGCGAAGGCGATGGGCAAGCCGCGCGTGATCGCGGAGACCGGAGCGGGACAGCACGGCGTCGCGACGGCGACGGCGTGCGCGCTGTTCGGGCTGCGCTGCGAGGTGTTCATGGGCGCGGAAGACGTGGCGCGACAGGCGCTCAACGTCTTTCGGATGGAGCTGCTCGGCGCGAAGGTGAACCCCGTCGACGCCGGCTCGCGCACGCTCAAGGACGCGATCAACGAAGCGATGCGCGACTGGGTGACGAACGTCCACGACACCTACTACTGCATCGGGTCGACCATGGGGCCGCATCCCTATCCCACGCTGGTGCGCGACTTTCAGCGCGTGATCGGCGTCGAGGCACGAGCGCAGATCGTGCACGAGACGGGGCGACTGCCGGATGTCGTGGTGGCGTGCGTCGGCGGCGGCTCGAATGCGATGGGCATCTTTCACCCGTTTCTCGACGACGCTTCGGTGCGGCTGGTCGGCGTCGAGGCAGGCGGTCACGGCGTCGAATCGGGGCGTCACGGGGCGACCATGACGGCGGGAGCGGTCGGCATCGTGCACGGCATGCGCACGCTGGTTCTTTCGGACGACGACGGTCAGATCTTCGAGGCGCATTCCGTGTCGGCGGGCCTCGACTATCCCGGCGTCGGCCCCGAGCACGCCTTCTTGCATCGCAGCGGTCGCGCGCAGTACGTGCCCGCGACCGACGACGAAGCACTCGATGCGTTCCAGTATCTGTCGCGCACGGAGGGCATCATTCCCGCGCTCGAATCCGCGCACGCCGTCGCGTACGTGCGACGGCTCGCACCGGCGTTGCCCCGCGACGCGGTGGTGTTGCTGAACCTCTCGGGACGCGGAGACAAGGACGCGCCGCAGGTGCGCGAGATCCTCGCCGCCCGGCACGGCGGGAAACACTGATGGACACGACCGACCATCGCATCGCCCGCACGTTCGCCGCGCTGCGAGCGCGCGGCGAGAGGGCGCTGATTCCGTTCGTCACGGCAGGCGATCCCGATCTCGAAACCACCGAGGCGATCGTGCTCGCGATCGCGCGCGCCGGAGCAGATCTGATCGAGATCGGCGTTCCGTTCTCGGATCCGATCGCCGAAGGCCCGACCATCCAGCGCTCGAGCGAACGCGCCTTGCGGCGCAAGACGTCGCTGCGTGCGGTGCTCGGGCTCGTGCAGCGGCTGCGGGCGCGGATCGATCTTCCGCTGCTGCTGATGGGCTACGCGAATCCCTTTCTCGCGATGGGCGAAGAGGGGTTCGCGAAGGCCGCGGCCGAGGTCGGTGTCGATGGCGTGATCGTGCCGGATCTGCCGCCCGAAGAGGGTGAGAGTTTCTACGCGACACTCGCGCGACACGGCATCGACGGCGTGCTGCTGGCGGCGCCGACCACCCGTCCCGCGCGTCTCGCGCAGCTCGCCCGCGGCACGCGCGGCTTTCTCTACTACGTCTCGCTGACGGGAGTCACCGGCGCGCGGGCGCAGATGGCGGCAGGGCTGCGCGATGCCGTGCTCGCCGCGAAGGCGCTCGGGCCAACACCGGTTTGTGTCGGCTTCGGGATTTCGACCGCCGGGCAGGCGCGCGAGGTCGCGGGATACGCCGACGGCGTCGTGGTGGGCAGCGCGCTGGTAGACAGGATCGCCCGCGCGGCGACACCCGACGCTGCCGTCGACGAGGCCGCACGTTTCGTCGCCGAGCTGAAGGCCGGCGTCCGCACCGCACGCTGACGGTGCTCGCGGCCGGCCGCGAACGGTGGCGGTCGCCTACGGGCAGGTCGTGTCGTACTGGCAGACGTTCGTGCCGATCGCGTGGATGACGGCCCCGCTCGTGCCTTCCACCTGAGTTTCCGCGCCGCCGTTGTTGGCGTTGAGCACGTTCTCGCCATAGCCCGAGCCCGAGCCGAGCGAGAAGCCGAGCCCGGCGTTCTGATGGACGCTGTTGCCGCGCAGTGTGGAGGTGGGCCCGGCGATCACGCCGGCGCCGCCGTTCGAGGTGACGGAGTTGCCCTCGATCACACACCCCGAGCCGGTGAGGATTCCGTCCCCGGTGTTTCCACGAACCTCGTTCGCGTGCACGCGGCAGCCGTTTGCGGCCACGATGCCGCCGCCGTCGTTCGATTCCACGACGTTGCGTTCGACGAGGCCGGTGTCTGCGCGGATGCCGGGCTGCGGAACGCCGATGGTGCCGTTGAAGGCGACGTGGTTGTCGCGGACGGTTCCGCCGCTCGACAGGAAGATGCCCGAGCGCTGGTTGGCGCGGACGATGCTCCGCTCGATCGTGCAGTTCAGGTTGCAGTAGAAGCCGTAGGTGCCGTTGCCGAAGAGGTTCACGTCTTCGACACGTCCGAAGTAGTAGAGATAGATCCCGATCGCGCCGAGCCCGCGCACGGTGCCGTTGCGCACCGTGATGTACCGGTTGCCGTTGGCGTGGATCCCGATGCCGCTGCCGGCGACGATGCAGCCCGGGCTCGCATTGTTGTCGAGGCAGGTGCCCGGTCCCCGAATCTCGAAGCCGCCGAGATCGATCTCGACCGCAGGTGCGCCGACGGAGATCACCGTGGTGTTCGCGTCGGGAGCCGTGAGATTGCCGGTCAGCCGGTAGCTGCCGGACTGCGAGAGCGTGACCGGGAACCCCGCAGCATCGCCCGGTGTGACGCCGCCCGCGAGCGCGCGGGCCTGATTGATTTCAATCACGCCGTCGCTCGCGCGCGCGCTTCGCGTCGGTGCGAAGAACGCAGCGAGCAGCAACGCGGCGCAGAGCACGCAAGACGAACGAGTCCGCGATCGACGGATCAGTGACATCGGGTCCCCCGGGGAGTTCAGAAACGTCGCCGCATCGTGAGTGTCGAGATTCGTGTAAACGTGTCACGAGCGAAGGAGAAGTCCGTGAGACTGAGGCAGATCGCGCTTGCTGTTCGCGACCTCGAGGCCGTCACCCGCGACGTGACGGACGTTCTCGGCATCGAGGTCGCGTACAGCGATCCGGCGGTCGGAGTGTTCGGCCTTCACAACATGCTGCTGCCGATCGGCGAAGGCTTCCTCGAACTCCTGACCCCGACCCGCCCGGACGTGACCGGGGCGCGCTTTCTCGAACGCCGGGGCGGCGACGCGGGCTACATGGTGATCCTGCAAACCCACGACCTCGCGGCGGACCGCCGCCGCTTCGAGGCGTGTGGCGCGCGGATCGTCTGGGAAACGGTGCTCGCCGAGATCGCGACCGTGCATCTCCATCCGCGCGATCCCGGGGCGGCCATCGTGTCGTTCGACGAGGCGCATCCCTGGGAGAGCTGGCACTGGGCCGGGCCCGACTGGCGGCGCCACGTGCGAACCGGCCGCGTCGACGCCCTGCTCGGCGCGACGCTCGCGGGGCGTGATCCCGGGGCGCTGGCTGCGCGCTGGTCCGAGGTCGTCGGCCGACCCTGCCGGCAGCTTCCGGGGGGGCGCCGAGAGATCTCGCTGGAGGATGGCGGTCACCTGCGATTCGAAGCCGCGACAGAGGTGGCCGGCGAAGGCCTGGTTGCGGTTTGTCTGCGCGCGCGAAGCCCGCAGGCAGTGCGGGACGCGGCAGCCGCCCGGAGGCTCTGCTCTCGAGCCGGCGAGATCCGGCTCGGAGGAGTGCGCCTCGAGCTCGTTTCTGCCGCGGATTTGCGCGAATCCACCGGCGGTGATTGACACTTCCCGCCGTCTTCGGGCACAAACCCTGTGAGCGGAACCGGTTCGGGTTCAGCGCCTGCCCTTGCTCCGAGGAGAGCTGATGTCGAAGCGCCATCTCGTGTCCCCCGCACTCGTTCTTGCGCTTTGCGCGGTGAGCCCCGTGACGGCCCGCGCGGTTTCGCCCCTCGAGGCGATCACCACCTCGCCGGACGTGACGGCGGTGATCCAGGGCCACACCGTGCAGGACGAGAACGTGCTCGACGACGACCTTGCGGGCTCGACGGGCGTCTCGGCGATCGCCGGCATCCCGTCGAGCGCCGACCTCGTCGCGTACGCGATGCTTCCGAACGGAGAAGAGCTCTTCTCGCTCGACACGACGGTCTCACTGCCCGGCGGCGTGACGGCCGAACCGCGCGACGTCGTCCGCTTCCTCCCGGCCGGTCCCACCTACGAGATCGTTTTCGACGGCTCTGCGCAGGCCGTTCCGGACGGCGTCCAGATCGATGCGGTCGATGCGCTGGACGGCAACTTCAAGACGCTGCTGATCTCGTTCGACGTCACGACGGAGCTGCCGGGCAAGGTCAGGGTCGACGACGAAGACGTGGTGTTCTTCTCGGCGTATGCGCAGTCGTTCACGCTCGTCTTCGATGGATCCGCCGCAGGCGTGCCGGAGGGTCTCGATCTCGACGGACTGCATGAACTGAAGAACGGCCATCTGCTGGTGTCGTTCGACACCAGCGGCGTGGTCGGCGGCGTGTACTTCGACGACGAAGACATCCTCGAGTGGACGTCCGGAGCGCCCGGCACGTGGGAGATGGCGTACGACGGGTCGCTGGTCGACGCGAACTGGGCGGCCGCGGATCTCGACGCCGTCGACGCGGCCGAGCCGGCGGACGCCGACGGCGATGGCGTGATCGACGCGAACGACAACTGCACCTACGCAGCGAATCCGGGCCAGGAAGACACGGGCGGTGTCGGCGTCGGATCGGCTCCCGACGGCATCGGGAACGCCTGCCAGTGTGGCGATGTCTCGGGCGATGGTCGCGTGACCGTCACCGATGCGGTGGTGATCCAGCGTTCGTTGCTGACTCCGCCGACCGCCACGCAGGCGCATCCCGAGCTGTGCAACGTCGGCGGAAGCACGCCCTGCACGGTGGCCGACGCGACCATCATCCGTCGGGCGCTGCTGCTGCCGCCCACCGCGACCATCGCGCAGGTCTGCCCCGCGGCGCTGCCGTAGGGGCAGCGCCGCGATCACTCAACAGGGCGGGGCGCTCCTCGGACGCTTTCGCTGCGCTCCTCGGACGCTTCGCGGGAAGAGGCGGACGCTTTCGCTGCGCTCCTCGGACGCTTCGCGGGGAGGGCGGACGCTTTCGCTGCGCGCCTCGGACGCTTCGCGTCCGGCGGTGCGCAGCGGACGCGGGAGCATCATCCGCCTTCGGCGGATGATGCGGGGTCGAGCAGAGCCTTGAAGCCGCTCGGTGCGTGCGGGCCGATCACGAGTTGTTCGAGCATGCCGATGCCTTCGCGTTCGCGTCCGTCGCCGCCGCGCATGCGGGCGCGGACGAGTTGCTGGACGTGCAGAAACTGCGGCGCCATCGGATCGAGGTCGGCGAGCACGAAGCGTTCGGCCGCGATCGCCTCTTCGCCCTTCCACATGCCGTGACCCCATTCGGGGTGCAGATAGCCGACGCCCAGCATCTGAAAGGTGAGGGTGGGCTCGAGCGTGATCTCGAAGGGCTGGCCCCGAAACGGCGTCAGCACCAGCTCGGCCGAAGCGGCGCGCCGCGTTCCGGTTCGCCACTTCACGCGATGCGCCACCGCGTGCATTCGCTCCTCGCCCTCGGGCAGCGCGCCGGTCGCGCCCGGCGCGAGTGCCGGACGCATCGTTCCGAAGGCGTGCCAGGGTCGTCCGTCGGCATCTTCGTTGACGTCGAACTGCAGCACGCAGTCGTCGAAATGCAGCGGACTCCAGAGCCAGAAAAACTGCGGTAGCGGTCCGGGCGCACCGGCCTCGCGCTCGCCGACGCCGCGCACGCCCCAGCTCCGATCGCGCGCGCCGAGGATGCGCGCGGGCTCGAGGACGATTCGTTCGCCTTCACAGCGCAGCTCGCCGCTCCATGACCCGTGCTGCGTGAGCCGCGTCGAATCCATCACCACGCGGCCGTTCACGCGATGCGTGAACCGGGGCTCTTCGATCGCGGTCGAACGCGCGTCGAAGACGAGATCGCCCGAGATGCCATGCGGGTTCTCGGCGATGCGCACGCGCAGCCGGCGCAGCGGTTCTTCGATCACCACCTCGATCGGGCCGACGCGCGTTTCCGTTCGTTCGAGCGGCGCGCGGCGCGAGGCGTGAATCGAACGCTGGACGCCGCGCCGAATCACGCTGACGGCCGCGTCCATCACGCAGCGATTCGGGTACAGACCGAGCGCGACCGCGAAAAAGACGTCGCCTTCGCGGTCGTAGCCGTGGAAGAAGTAGCGGTCGTAGACGTTGCGGTCTCCGCTCGCGGGATGCGCGAGCGGCTCCGGGGTCTGGTGAACGGGGTAATCGTCGAGTCGGGTCAGCATCGGTTCATCCCTTCGAGATTTCGTTGAGCAGCGAAGGCTTGAGCGTCGAAACGTCTCGCAGCGCCTGCGCGCCGAGGTGGGCCGCGATCGCGCGCTGCGCGGCCGGCGGCGCGGTTTCGCCGAGCGCGTCGAGGGCGACGAGCGCGTCGCCGAGGGCCGCGCGCAGCGCATCGGCCCGGTGCTGGATCGGCTCGGCGGGCGCCGCCGCGAGTGCGCGTTCGAGAGAGGCTGCGGCGTCCCCGGCACCGCCGGCTCGCAGTGCGTCGGCGGCCTTCGCCAGCGCCTGCGCGGCGGACTCGGCTTCGGCGCGCGCGGCATCGGCGCGAAGCTCGACGCGATCGCGCAGGTTGCGCAGCACGTCCGCCACCGCGTAGAGCTGACCGCGGGCGAACCGCGCTTCGACCGACGGCAGCACCGATTCGAGCAGCGTCTGCACGCAGCCATCGATCAACAGTTCCGGAGCGAGTCGCACGCCAGTCTCCTCGCGGCTCATGACGCCGCTCCAAAATGTCCGCGCAGCATCGCGAGGCCGGCCATCAAGGCCGGCAGTTGATGATCGAAAATGGACATTCGGAGATCGCGCGTGCGGCCGTCGCGAAACGCCCGGATGCCGGTCAGCATGATCGCGCTCATCTTGACCAGCGAGAGCACGTCGTAGAAGTGAAGCCGCGCGGGATCGGTGGCCCGTCCCGACGCTTCGCAGTACAGCCGCGCGAGTTCGTCTGGCGGGACGAGGCAGGAGGCGTTCCCGCTTCCCGCGCGCCAGAGCAGGCTCGAACACCAGGCCAGATCTTCGAGCGGATCGCCGAGGTGCACCATCTCCCAGTCGAGCAGCCCGGTCAGACGCGAGTGCTGGCCGGCGCGTTCGATCAAGAAGTTGCCGAGTCGAAAGTCGCCGTGGACGAGCGTGATCTCCGGGCATTCCGGTGTGTGACGGCGCAGCCAGAGCACCGCTTCGGTCAGCACCGGCGAGACGGCGAGCCCGCTGGCCGCGATCCGCTCCGCCCAGCGTTCGACCTCTCTCGCCGCGGCCGCTTTGCCGGGCCCGGGGTCGCCCAGAAAATCGAAGCCCTGCGCGTGCCAGTCGATGGCGTGAAGACGGGCCAGCGTGCTCGCGACCTGCGGTGCGAGCGCGAGCCGTTCGGCGTCGTCCAGCGGGCCGCTTCCGTCGGCGCGATTGGCCGGCACCGGGACGTCGCCGGCAAGGCATTCCATCACGTAGAACGGCCGATCGAGCACCGCCGGATCGCGTTCAAAGAACGGTGTGGGCGGCGAAGGCAGCGCGTCGTTCGACAGCGCGTGCAGCACGCGGAACTCGGGCTCGAGATCGTAGGGTTCGAGCAGACCCGCTTCGGGTTCTCGCTTGGCGACGAACTCGCGACGCAGCGGGCCCGAGTCGCCCGTCCACTCGACCGCGAAACGGAAGGTCTCCTGCGAGAAGCCCTCTGTGCTGCGGTCGAGATCGCGGATGCGCGCGTCGGCAGCGCCGAGTCGCGAGGCGAAGAATCGAGCGAGACGGTCGTCGAGCGGATCGGTCAAGCGGGCTCCTTCCCGGGTTCCTGGGTCAGCGTTCGCCAGAGTTGATTCACCTGTGTTCGGGTTTGCTCGAGCGCGCCGGAGTTGTCGATCACGTGGTCGGCGAGCTCTCGTTTGCGGTCGAGCGGCATCTGGGCGGCCATTCTTCGTCGTGCCTCGGCCGGCTCGCAACCGTCACGGGCGCAGGTGCGGGAAATCTGAACCTCTTCCGGCACCCAGACCACCACGATCGCGTCGAAGCCGAGCTGCGCTGCGCCGCCCGTTCCGCTGACTCGCCCCTCCAGCAGGAGGGGGACATCGAGCACCACGAGCGGCGCGCCTGCCTCGCGCGCCGCCTGCTCCCGGCGCGCCATTTCAGCGCCCACCTTCGGGTGCACGATCGCGTTGAGCCGCTTTCTGGCCTCGGGATCCTGAAACACGATCGCGCCGAGGGCTGGCCGGTCGAGCGAGCCGTCGGGGCACAGGATGGCCGGGCCGAACGCCGCGACGATCTCGGCCAGCGCGGGCGTTCCGGGGGCCTGCAGCTCGCGGACGATCTGATCGGCGTCGATCACCACGGCGCCGTGTTCCGCGAGCATCTTCGCGACCGTGCTCTTGCCTGAGCCGATGCCACCCGTGAGTCCGATCCGGCGCTTCATCGGCGCGGAGAATGACGCACGGTCCGTGCGGGCGCCGCCATTCGTGCGGATCGCCGCGGACCGGCGCCAGGCGATCCCCGGAGCCCGCGTTCGGGATGGCGGTTCGCCGGGCCGTCGGATAAGGTGGGCCTGCTTTTCCGAGGAGTTAGCGCCGTTCTCGCGACCTTCACGGCGCGCGGGCGCGCGCACTCGATCGAGTCTTTTCACTGCCGGACGATGACGTCGCGCGATGGCGATGCGAGATCGCGGATGAACGAAGCGTGCGAGAGCACTGGCCAGCGACCGGAACGCGAGGCGGCGACGCAGCTCGCGGAGTTGCGTGCGCAGATCGATCGCGTCGACCGCGAGATTCTCGACCGACTCAACGCGCGGGCGCGACTCGCGCAGTCGGTGGGTGAGTGGAAACACGCGAACGGCGCACCGATCTACGCCGCGGCGCGCGAGCGCGAGATTCTCGAAGCGCTCGTGCGCTCCAACCGGGGACCGTTTCCGAACGCGTCGATTCCGAACGTTTTTCGCGAGGTGATTGCGGGCTGTCGCTCGCTCGAGCAGCGCCTGCGCGTCGCGTACCTGGGCCCCGCCGGAACCAATGCCCACGAAGCCGCGCGCCAGCAATTTGGCAGCGCCGCCGAACTGGTACCGCTCGAATCGATCTCCGCGATCTTTGCCGCCGTCGAGCGGAGCGACGTCGAACTCGGCGTGGTCCCGATCGAGAACACGACCGAAGGGCCGATCACACAGAGCTACGACTGTCTGGCGGAGAGCACGGTCACGCTCTGCGCCGAAGTGGTGTCGCGGATCTCGCACCAGCTGCTCTCGCGCGCCGGACGACGCGAAGAAATCCGTCGGGTGGCCTCGCATCCGCAGGCGCTCGCGCAGTGCCGGGAGTGGATCGCGTCGCACATGCCCGGCATCGAGATCGTCGCGAGTGCCAGTACCGCGGCCGCAGCGAAGCTCGCGAGCGAAGAACCGGGCGTCGCCGCGATCGCCAGCGCGACCGCCGGCGATGTCTACGGGCTGCGGACGCTCGCTGCCGGCATCGAAGACCGGCGCGACAACACGACACGGTTTCTGGTGATCGGTCGCGAAGCGCCGGCGCCGAGCGGACGCGACCTCACCTGTGCCGTCTTCACCGTGCGCAAAGACGCGTCCGGCGCGCTGCTTCGTCTGCTGGAGCCGTTTGCCGAGGCGGGTGTCAATCTCGCGGCGATCCAGGCGCGGCCGCTCAAGGGCCGGCCGTTCGAGTATCTCTTCTTTCTCGACCTCGAAGGCCATCAGGAGGATCCCGCGGTGCGGTTTGCGCTCGGCGCCGCCGCGGAACGCTCGCTCTCTCATCGTGTCGTGGGTTCGTTTCCTCGCGCAAGAAGCGCGGGAGGCGCCTAGATGTCGCTCGAATCGCGGGTCAAGCCGTTCATCGCGAAGCTCGAGCCCTATCAGCCGGGCAAACCGATCGAAGAACTCGAACGAGAGCTCGGGATCAGCGGTGCGATCAAGCTGGCGTCGAACGAGAACCCGCTGGGCCCGTCGCCGCGGGCGGTCGAAGCGCTGCAGCGGATGCTCGGCGAGATGCACCGCTACCCCGACGGCGCGTCTCACGAACTTCGCCGTGCGCTCGCCGGCCGGCTCGGCGTCGAGCCCGCATCGCTCGTCTTCGGCTGCGGGTCGGACGAGATCCTCGAACTGCTCGCGAAGTGCTTCGTTGGCCCGGGCGACGAAGTCGTCTACGCGTGGCCGTCGTTCGCCATGTATCCGATCGTGGTCGGAGGACAGGGAGCGACGCCGGTCGCGGTGCCGCTCGACGCCGGACACGTGCACGATCTCGACGCGATGCTGCGAGCGGTGACGGCGCGCACGCGCCTCGTCTTCGTCTGCAACCCGAACAACCCGACGGGCACCAGCGTCGGTGCGGCGGCGTTCGATCGCTTCGTCGACGCGCTGCCTTCGCACGTCGTGCTGGCGATCGACGAGGCGTACGTCGAATACGCGCGCCGCGCGGATTTTCCGGCTGCGCTCGCGCACGTCCGGCGGCGGCCGGCGACGATCACCCTGCGCACGTTCTCGAAGATCTACGGGCTGGCGGGGCTGCGCGTCGGGTACGGCGTCGGAGACCCCGAGCTGATTTCGTATCTCGAACGCGCGAGACATCCCTTCAACGTCAGTCTCGCCGCACAGATCGCCGCGCGCGCCGCGCTCGACGACGACGCCTTCGTGGCGCGATCGCGCGCGGTCAACGCCGAGGGGATCGCGCTGCTCGAACGAGAACTCGCGGGCCTCGGCCTCGAAACCACGCCGACGGACGCGAACTTCATTCTGGTACGCGCGCGAGGGCGCGACACCTACGAACGGCTGTTGCGACGCGGGGTGATCGTGCGGCCGCTCGGCGGATTCGGACTCGAAGATCACGTGCGCATCACGATCGGAACGCAGCCGGAGAACGCGCGACTGATCGAGGCACTGCGAGCCCTTCGTGCGGAGGGCTCGCTGTGAGCCGCCCGCCGTTCGAACGACTGACGATCATCGGCCTCGGCCTGCTCGGCGGCTCGGTCGGACTCGCCGCCCGTGCGCGCGCGGTGGCGCGCGAGGTCGTCGGCGTCGGGCGTTCGCGCGAAAGTCGCGAGGAGGCGCTGCGCCGCGGCGCGGTGGACCGGATCGCGAGCGGCAGCGAAGCGGTGCGCGGCGCCTCGCTCGTCGTGCTGGCGACGCCCGTCGGGGCGATGGCCGAAGAGCTCGCGGGCATCGCGCCGGCGCTCGCGCGGGGCACGCTGGTGACCGACGTCGGCAGCGTGAAGGGCTGTCTCGCGGAGGTACTGCCGGGGCTGCTGCCGCCCGGAACCCACTACGTCGGCGCGCATCCCATGGCCGGGAGCCATCATCGCGGCGTCGCGCACGCGCGCTCCGATCTCTTCGAGGGCGCCGCCTGCATCGTCACGCCCGTGCGCGAGACCGACCCGTCGGCGCTCGACGCGGTGGCCGGATTCTGGCGCGCCCTCGGTGGAACGGTCATCCTGCGCGATCCGCATGCGCACGACGTCGAGGCGGCGTGGGTGAGTCATCTGCCGCATGCGCTCGCGTTCGCCTACGCCGGCGCGCTCGACGCTGCGCCGGCGAGCGCGGGGGAAGTGACCGGGAACGGCTTTCGCGATTTCACCCGGATCGCGCGAAGCGATGCCGAGCTGTGGAGTGAGATCCTGCTGGCCAACCGCAAGGCGCTGGCCGGGCCCGTGCAGCGCGCGTCCGAAGGGCTGGCGGCGCTGGCGGCGGCGCTCGACACGAACGACGGCGACGAGCTCTCGCGTTTGATCGCCGATGCCCGCGGGCGGCTCTCGGCGTTTTCGGCCGCGGCGCCCGCGCGTGACGAATCTCGCCCGTCCGGGGGCGAATACCCGGACAACGGCGGCGCGAAGTTCGCGGCGCCAGAAAGGAACGAACGATCATCATGACCGAAACCACCAAGACCGGCAGCGAAGGGTTCGCTGCACTGTTCGAAAGCACCGTACGCGAGCTGAAGGAAGGGGAGGTCGTGCGCGGCACGGTGCTCTCCGTCGATGGCGACAACGTGCAGGTCGACATCGGCTTCAAGTCCGAAGGACTCGTGCCCACATGGGAGTTCATGGACGACGACGGCACGATTCTGATCGCCGTCGGCGACGTCGTCGACGTGCTGGTCGAAGAGTCGGAAGACGACGACGGCCGCGTCGTGTTGTCGAAGGAGAAGGCCGATCGTCTCAAGATCTGGGACGAAATCAGTCGGGCCTACGAAGCCGACGAGGCCGTCGAGGGCGTGATCGTCTCGCGCGTGAAGGGCGGACTCAGCGTCGACATCGGCGTCAAGGCCTTCCTCCCCGGCTCGCAGGTCGATTTGCGTCCGGTGCGAAATCTCGAATCGCTGCTCGGCCAGCGCGTGCAGTTCAAGATCATCAAGTTCAACAAGCGACGCGGAAACATCGTGCTTTCGCGCCGCGCGCTGCTGGAGAAAGAACGCCGCAAGCTGCGCGAGACGACGCTGCAGACGCTGCAGGTCGGCCAGATCGTCGACGGCGTGATCAAGAACATCACGGACTACGGCGGATTCATCGATCTCGGCGGGATCGACGGTCTGCTGCACGTGACCGACATGAGCTGGGGGCGGATCAATCACCCCGGTGAGCTGTTCCAGGTCGGCGACGAGATCAAGGTCAAGGTGCTGAAGTTCGATCCCGAGACCGAACGCGTCTCGCTCGGCCTCAAGCAGTTGCAGCCCGATCCGTGGATCGACGCGAGCATGCGGTACCCGATCGGCAAGCGACTCGCCGGCAAGGTGGTCTCGCTGACCGACTACGGTGCGTTCGTCGAACTCGAGCCCGGCGTCGAGGGATTGATTCACGTCAGCGAGATGTCGTGGACCAAGCGCGTGAAGCATCCCTCCAAGGTGGTCTCGATCGGAGATCAGGTGGAGTCGGTCGTGCTCGACGTGCACGAAGGCGACCGCCGCATCTCGCTCGGTCTCAAGCAGACCGAACCCAATCCGTGGAGCGTGATCGAGGAGCGCTACCCGGTCGGCACGCGCGTGCGCGGCCAGGTGCGCAACATCACGAACTTCGGCGTCTTCGTCGGGCTCGAGGAAGGGATCGACGGCCTCGTTCACGTCTCGGACATCTCGTGGACGGAGCAGATCCGGCATCCCAGCGAGAAGTTCAAGAAGGGCGACGAGGTCGAGGCGATCGTGCTCAAGATCGACAAGGAGAACGAGAAGTTCTCGCTCGGCATCAAGCAGCTCGAACCGAATCCGTGGGACGACATCCAGCGCAAGTATCCGCCGGGAACGGAAATCACCGGGCCGGTGACGAGCGTGACGGATTTCGGTGCCTTCGTGAAGCTGGAGGACGGGATCGAGGGGCTGATCTACAGCGGCGAGCTTTCGGCGGAACGCGTCGAGAAGCCGGCGGACGTCGTCAAGGAAGGCGACGTGGTCAAGGCCCTGGTGACGCGGATCGATCCGCACGAGCAGAAGATCTCGCTGTCGATCAAAGCACTGACCGATCGCGAGCAGCGTCAGGCGCTGAAGGAGCTGGCCGTTCAGCAGGCCTCGACCCAGAAGAGCACGCTGGGCGATCTGCTGCGCGAGAAGCTCGAGAAGCGCGGGAGCGAATGATCGAACGCCGGGGCGGGACGCGGGTCCCGCCCCGGCCGCAGGTCGAGCGAGGATCGACGGGTAGGGGGACCCATGACGAAGAGCGGTCTGATCGAGATGGTGGCAGAGCTGACGTCGCATCTCTCGAAGAAGGACACGGAGGTCGTGGTGAACACGATCTTCGACGCGATGACGGACGCGCTGAAGCAGGGCCGGCGGATCGAGATCCGGGGCTTCGGCAGTTTTCAGGTCAAGGTGCGCGAGGCACGGGAGG
>CAZDHU010000056.1:0-19201 GCA_964505355.1 uncultured Myxococcaceae bacterium
CCGGGCGACGATGGTGGTGACGCCGCGAAAATGACCGGGGCGCGAAGCGCCGCAGAGTGGTCGGCTCAGCGCTTCGACCTCGACGAAGGTCTGTGCGTCCACCGGAACCATCGCTTCGGCCGCCGGGGCGAAGACGAGATCGACACCACGAGACGCGCAGAGCGCGAGGTCGTGCTCGAACGGACGCGGATACCGCGAGAGATCTTCGTTCGCGCCGAACTGCAGGGGGTTCACGAAGATCGACGCGATCACGAAATCGGCGCGCTGCCGCGCCGCATCGAGCAGCGCCGCGTGTCCCTCGTGCAGCGCACCCATCGTCGGCACGAGCGCGATGCGCCGCCCGGCGGCACGCTCGGCGTCGACGCGCCGCTGCAGCGCTCGCGGATCGTCGATCACGCACGGGGCCGGCCACGCGTTCTGTGCGCGCACGAGCCTCATCCCCGGTAGCTGTGCTCTTCGGCCGGAAACTTGCCGTTCGCGACGTCGTCGGCATACGCGCGCGCCGCCGCGGCCACGATTCCGCCGAGGCTCGCGTACTGCCGCACGAACGACGGCGTGAAGCCATCGTCGAGCCCGAGCAGGTCGTGCATCACGAGCACCTGACCGTCGCAGGCAGCCCCGGCACCGATTCCAATCGTCGGAATCGAGAGCGCGCGATGGATCTCTGCTCCGAGATCGGCAGGCATGCCTTCCAGCACCACCGCGAAGGCGCCGGCTGCTTCGACGGCGCGCGCATCCTCGATCACCCGCGCCCGCCCCGCCGCGCTCCGGCCCTGCACGCGATAGCCGCCCATGCGGTGAATCGATTGCGGCGTCAGCCCGACGTGACCCATCACCGGAATCTCGGCCGCGACGATGCGCCGGATCACCTCGGACATCGCACGGCCGCCTTCGAGTTTGACGGCGTGCGCGCCGCCTTCTTTCACGAGGCGCAGCGCGTTGCGCACGGCGTCTTCCGGCGAGACGTGATACGAGCCGAACGGCATGTCGGCGACGACCAGCGCGCGCCGCGCCGCCCGCACCACCATCTTCGTGTGATACAGGACTTCGTCGACCGAAACGGGCAGCGTGGTCTGGTGCCCCTGGACCACGTTGGCGAGTGAATCGCCGACCAGCAGCACGTCGATCCCGACTTCGTCGAAGATGCGTGCGAAGGGGTAGTCGTACGCGGTCAGCATCGAGAATCGCTCGCCGCGCTTCTTGCGCTGCGCGAGCGCGCGGGCCGTGACACGAAACTCACGAGAGGTGGCACCGTGCGCGCGAGCCCGCACGGCCGGTCGAGGGGGGGTCGACATCGGCGCCTCCGACTTCCGAAGCCCCGTCGCGGTCGGACGCGAGAACGGTCGCCGGAACGTCGTCCCGGAGGGCGCGGAGAAACGCGCGGACAGGCACGGGCCCGAAGGCCGTCCCGCAGGCCGCGCGGCGGCGACCTGCACTCGCGCGATTCGCTCCGATCCGCCCCCGTCTCGGTCCGAGCCCGGCCGTGCGTCGTGCGCGGCCGCGGTCTGCTGGATCCGAGCGTTGCCTCGGGCGATGTCGGGCGGCGTCTTCAGGTCCGGGCGAGGAGCCCGGGCGGACGGCATTCGGCCGTCCAACGAGTCATCGGTCGAGATCCCTGCTGCGCACGCTCCGGGCCGCGGCGCCCACCCGCATGGCATCAAGAACCCCTGCGATGGAGATCGCGACCTGCGATTCCCCTCGCGTACGGCGAGCATATGGCCGGCTCTCTCGGGGTGTCAACCGGGGCCGCACCCGGCGCGGCCATCCGACGTTCCCCCGGCGCGCGGCCGGCGGGCTCGTCGCGTCGCGGCTCACGCGGACCGCAGCCGATCCTCGATCCGCCGGCGAACCGCCGGCGGCAGGAACCGTGCGTCGAGCCAGTCGGCGCCGAGGGCCGCGAGCGCACCGGCCACCACGTCGATCCGATCTTCGATCGTGTCGCTCTCGACCAGCAGCACGATCGTTCGATCGCGAAGCCGTCCGACACCGCTGTGTGTCGGCGCTTCGTGATCCGATGCGGCGAGGCGATGCAGCGAGAATCCCGCCTCGCGCGCAGATTCGATCAGCGCATCGAGCAGCACACGAGGCTCCATCACGCGGCCCGTTCGCGAGCGAGCGCAGCCGCCAGCGCGACGAATGCCGGAGCGGGCAGCGACTCCGCGCGCGCCCGCGGATCGATGCCGCACTCGGCGAGCGCACGAAGCAGCGTGGCCGCTGCCGGTCCGCCGGCTCCCGCGCGAAGCGCATTCACGATTTGCTTTCGACGCTGCCCGAAGGCGGCGCGCGCGATCGCTTCGACCCGTCGAAGGGTCTCGTCGTCGAGCGGCGCCACGTCGCGGCGCGGCGAGAGCCGAAAGAACCGCGAGTGCACGCGCGGCGCAGGAAAGAAGTCCGCGGGCGCGAGATCGATCCCGCGCGAACTCGACACCGTGAGCGCGTGCAGCACCGCGAGCGATCCGTAGCCGGGCTCACCGGGCCCCGCCCAAACGCGTTCGGCGAGTTCGCGCTGCAGCATGACCGACCAGTCGAGCAGCACAGAGCGCGCATCGAGCAGACGGCGAAGGATCGGCGACGACGCGGCGTACGGCAGATTCGCCACCACGCGCACGGGTGGGCCGAGCGAACGGGCGAGTGCGACGAGATCGACGTCGAGCGCGTCCGCGTGTTCGAGCACGACGTTCGGCGGCAGCAGCGATTCGTCGCGCAGCACGCGTACGAGTCCGGCGTCGATCTCCAGCGCCACCACCCGGCGCGCGCGAGCGGCCAGCGCGCGGGTGAGGATGCCGAGGCCGGGACCGATCTCGATCACCGCATCGCCCGGCTCGACACCGGCGTGTGTCACGAGGCGCCCGGCAACGTCTTCGGAGGTGAGAAAGTTCTGGCCACGATCGCGGTGCGCGGCGAGCCCGTGCCGTTCGAGCAGGGCGCGCACCCCGGCGCGGCTCATGCGAGCGCACGCGGAGCGCGGGCGCGCGCGAAAGGCGATCGCGAAAAAGCATTGAGGCGCAGGTCGTCGCGTTCGCCGCGCGCGAGCCTCTGCGCACCGGCCGCCGCGATCATCGCCGCGTTGTCCGTGCAGAGCTCGAGCGGCGGAAAGATCGCTCGAAAGCCGTCCTGCGCTGCGGCCAGCGCCATCACGTCGCGCAGTCGCTGATTGGCCGCGACGCCTCCCACCACCACCACGCAGGCCAGCGCTTCCTGCGCGACGGCGCGACGCACGCGCTGGACGAGGACATCGGTCGCCGCCGCCTCGAACGACGCCGCGAGGTCCGAGATCTCGCGGTTGCCGAGCGGTGCGCGCCGCTCCACTTCGAGCGCGACCGCCGTCTTCAGCCCGCTGTAGGAAAAGTCGAGTCCCGCCTCGTGCGCGAGCGGGCGCGGGAACTCGATCGCGCGCGGATCACCGGCGCGCGCAGCGGCGGCCACCGCCGGGCCGCCCGGAAAGGGCAGCCCGAGCAGCTTCGCGACCTTGTCGAAGGCTTCGCCGACCGCGTCGTCGCGCGTCTCGCCGAGTCGCAGCGGCGAAACTTCGCGGTCGATCCGATAGAGCGCGGTGTGTCCGCCGGAAACGACCAGCCCGAGACAGGGCGCGTCGACCGGCTCGCGACCGAGCGTCGCCGACGCGAGATGTCCTTCGAGGTGGTGCACGCCGACGAACGGAAGCCCGTTGCGAAAGGCGAGCGCTTTGCCGAACGAGAGCCCGACCAGCAGCGAACCGATCAAACCGGGGCCGGCCGTCACCGCGACGCCGTCGAGATCGGCGACGGCAACGCCCGCGCCGGCGAGCGCCGCTTCGACCACGCGCGCCACGGCGCGCACGTGGTCGCGCGAAGCCAGCTCGGGCACGACGCCGCCGTACGGACCGTGAACGGCGTGCTGGCTGTGAATCACGTTCGAAAGGATCTCGCGCTCACCGCGCACGACGGCCGCGGCCATTTCGTCGCACGAACTTTCGATCCCGAGGGTCAGCATGACGCCTTCGTGCGCGCGCCCCGGGCCGTGAGCGTGTCCGGCGGCTCCCGCGCGGGCAGCGCAGGACGGCGTTCGCTGCGGTTCAGCCCATCCGCCGTTCGAGTTTTTCCTGCTCGGCCTTGCAGTCGATGCAAAGCTCGGCGACCGGACGCGCTTCGAGACGCTTCACACCGATGTCTTCGCCGCAGTTCTCGCACTCGCCGTAGACACCCTGCTCGATCTTCGCGAGTGCCTGCTCGATCTTGTTCAGCAGCCCGCTCTCGCGCTCGCGCAGTCGACCGATGAACGAGAGCCCGACTTCGGCGGAGGCCGTGTCCATCTCGTCCGGGAAGTCGTCGGGATCGAGATGCACGTCGCCGGCGAGAGCCTTGCGTGCGTTCGTGAGCAGCTGCTCCTTCTGGTGCAGCAGAACCTTCTTGAACCGCTCGCGATCGCGCTTGTTCACCCGCTCGTCCTTCGCTCGACTCAGCGTCGGTTGTTGGAATCCGCCGGCTTCGAAGCCGGTTTCTGCCCCGGCCTCGCCGGCGTCTTGTCCTTGCCCGCCGCCACCGCGGGCGCCTCGGCCGTCGCTCCGCGCTTCGCCGATCCACTTCCACCGTCGAGCGCGCTGATCTGCTTCTCGGCTTCCGCCGAACGCGGAGAGTCCGGATACTCCTGCGTGACGCGCTCGAAGGCGCGCCGTGCGGCCTTCTGATAAGCGGGCCCCATCTTGAGCAGCGACTCGCCGTGCCGGTAGAGCGCGTCGGCCGCCTTGTTGCCCTTCGGGTAGCGCGCAACGACGTCGTCGAAGCGCATCACCGCCAGTTTGTAGTCACCCTTCTTGTAAAAGCAGTCGGCCATCCAGTACGCCGCGTCGTCGGCATAGATGGAAGAGGGATAGTTTTTAGTGAACTGCCGAAACTGGTCAATGCAGGCGTCGGCATCGTTGCGCTGCCAGGCGGCGAACGCCGAGCGATAGGCGGTCACCTCCTCGCCGCTCGCTCCGGGCGCCGACGCGGGAGGCGACGCATCGGGCGCGACCGGCTCGGCCCGCGCGACGATTGCGGTCGACGGCCCGGCCGTCGATTCGGAGCCGGTCGGACCACCGGACGGCTCGGCCGACCCGAGCGGCGCGGGCTCGTCGGACGAGGCCGGCTGCGGCGGCCCCGCCGCGTCTTCGGTCCCGGGCACTGGCCCGGCAAGGCCGGCCCCGGCGTCGCGCCGTGCCTTGCGCGCTTCGTCGAGCGCCGAGGTGGCTTTGTGCTCGGAGACTTCGATCTGGCCGCGCAGGCGGCGCAGCTCGGTCTCGAGGCTGTCCATGCGAGCCGCGAGATCCGCCATCTGCTCGCGACCGGCACTGCCGCCACCGTCGCGCGTCTTCATCGAACGAACATCGCGCTCGAGTTTTCGGTACTCCGCGACGCTCACACAGCCCGCGAGCGGCGCTGCGAGCAGCAGGCAGATCGCGCTCGCCGCAATCCGGCCCGAACTCCGAACCTGCATGACTTCTTCCTCCGAACCTGCCGACGCTACCTCAGGTCCCGATCGTAAGGCCCCCACGCGGGCGACGTGCTGTTGCGCTGCCCGCCGGTCAACTGTCGCGGATTCGATCCGTCGACGTCGACGACGTAGAGATCGCGCGTCCCGCGGCGGCTCGACGAGAACACGATCTTGCGACCGTCGGGCGACCAGCTCGCTCCCTCGTCGTTCGACGCGCTGCTCACCAGCGGGAGGTTGGTGCCACCGTCGGGATCGATCAGCCAGATGTCGTATCCGTTCCCGGTCCGCGATTCGTAGGCGATCCAGCGTCCGTCGGGCGACCACGTGGCCCCCGTGTTGTATCCGCCGTTGAAGGTGATCCGCCGAACGCCGCCGCCGCTCGCGTCCATCACGTAGACCTGCGGTGAGCCCGAGCGATCGGAGACGAACGCGATCCGCGAACCATCCGGCGAGAAACTCGGCGACACCTCGAGCGTGCGATCGCTGGTGATGCGCTGCAGACCGCTTCCGTCGCGGTTGATGGTGAAGATGTCGGACTGCCCTTCGGTGCTGATCACGAGCGCGAGCTTCTGTCCGCTCGGCGAGAAGACGGCGCGAAAGATCTGCCAGCGATCGCTGAGGCTGCGAAAGATGCGCCCCGGCGAGGCCGCGCCGCGCGTGAGCACGAAGACGAGCGGCATCCGGCGCTCGCGGTAGGAGGTGTACACGATCGACGCGCCGTCCGGAGACCAGTTTGGAAAGGAGTTGATGGTCTTGTTGGTGGTGCCCTGGCGAACGTTGGTGCCGTCGGCCTCCATCACGAAGATTTCTTTCTTCCCCGTGCGATCGGAAACGAAGGCGATCTCGGTGGCGGAGACTCCGGGTTTCCCGGTGAAGGCGCCGACGATCGCGTCCGCGATCTTGCGTCCGATCAGATCGACTTCGGCCGTCGTGCCCGCGAACCGCCGCCGTTCGAGTTGCCGGCAGCGCGCGACGTCCCAGACCCGAAACTCGACCGAGAGCTGCGTCCCGCGCCCGGCGATCGCGCCTTCGACCAGCGCGTCGGCGCCGATCTGCGACCACTCCGGACAGGCGATCGGCGGTCCGCCGTCGAGCGGCGCGCTGACGTCGCCGGCCACGAACGCCGCCAGCGGAATCAACTGGAACAGACTCGAAAACTCGAGCCCGCGCCCGATCGCGTCGCGCAGTTTGTCCGCCCGTTCGGGGTCGCCCGAGAAGCGCTGCACCGCTGCCTTGTAGGCGCCGCTCGACGGCGGCGGCACGACGACGGTCGGGTTCTCCTCCTGCGCGGCGACGGGCGTCGCGGCGACGACGCCGAGCAACAGCCACACACGAAACGAACGCGCGATCGGCATCAACTCTCCTCGGAGGGAAACACGAACTCCCAATCACCGGCTCGGGGTGGTCGCGGCAGCGGGCTGGCCTTCTGGATCGCCCGGACGACGCTTTCGTCGTAAAAGACGTTGCCCGAGCGCTGGCGAACGCGCGGTTCACCCACCACCGCGCCCGCCTCGTCGAGTGTCACGGTCAGCGTGGTCGAGAGCCGCTCGAAGCCTGGCGTCTTGACCCAGTTCTGCCGGACGTGGATTCGGGTGTCGCGGATCCATGCCATCACTTCGGGCGACACCTTGACCGTGCCGCCGCCTCCTGCGCCGGGTGCGCCGGCGGTCGCGCTGCGGGTCGTCGCCTCGCCGGTCCGCACCTGGGCGATCTCGGAGGGACGGCGCTCGCCCGCGGCCTCGCGCAGATCCTTCATCAGATCTTCGTACGAGACCTGCTTCGGCGGCGTCTTCGCGGCGGGTTTATCAGCAACCTTCGGCTGCGGCTTCGGCTGGGCCTGCGCCTCTTTGGGCAGCACGGTCTTGTTCGTGATCGGCGGGGGGGGCTTCGGCGCGGCGGCCGGTTCGGGGGGCGGCACCGGCTTCGGCTTTTCGGTCCGCGGCGGCGCCTTCGCCGCCGGCGCGGGCGGCGGTCCAGGAACGACGCCCGGCGCCACGGTCACGATGTCGACGAGAACGACGCCGGGAATCCCCGGCGCCGGGCTCGTCCACGCCGGAGAGATCGCGAGCGAGAGCACGATCAGCGCGTGTCCCAGCGCGGAGGCGAGGATGAACCGGCGAAATCGCTTTCGGTCTACCTCGATCCACGCGCCGGCCGTCGCCACGCTCATTCCGTTGCCCTCGGCTCCTCGCCCTTCGTTCGGATCGCCGCCCCCACCCGCTGCAGCCCTCAGGGCTCCGGTTCAGTCACGATGCCGAGTTTGCTCGCCCCGGCGAGGCGCGCGGCCGCCATCGACTTCGCAACCAGCCCGTAGGGCGCTTCCTTGTCGGCACGCAGAAAGATTTCTTTCGTGTCACGCCCTTCGAAGATGGCCTGCAGCTTCGCCTGCAACTCGGCCGGCACGACTTCCGAGCGTCCGACGAAAACCTTGCCGTCCTTCTTCACGGTCAGGATCAGCGGCTCGGTTTGCATCCGGATCGGCTGCGTCGTGGTTTCCGGCAGATCGACGTCGATCCCTTGCTGCATCATCGGCGCCGACACCATGAAGACGATCAGCAGCACCAGCATCACGTCGACGAAGGGAGTGACGTTGATCTCGGACAGCGGGCGCCCGCGCCCGGCTCCGCCGACCGACGCGCCCACTTACGCCCCCGCCGGTTTGCGCGAGCCGGCGTCGGCGGCGCCGGCGGCGGCGCGACGCAGATCTCCTTCGAGCTCGGCCGAGAAGAGTTCGATCGCCGCGGTCAGCCCCCGGAGCTGGCCGACGAAGACGTTGTAGAGAATGGTCGCGGGAATCGCGGCGGCGAGACCGAACGCGGTGGCGATCAACGCCTCGGCGATCGCCGGGGCCACCGTCGCGAGACTCGCGTTTCCCGCCGCGCCGATGTTGGTGAAGGCGTTCATGATCCCGATCACCGTCCCGAAGAGACCGATGAACGGGCTCGCGCTGCCCGCCGTGGCGAGGAACGAGAGCCCGCGTTCGAGCCGGATCTCTTCACGCGACGCGCTCCAGGTGATCTCGCGTGCGAGCACCGCGAGCTGCGCTTCGTCGACGCCGCCGCGTCCGATTGGACGACCCGTGAAGCGCGCCATCCGACTCGCCTCCGCGTAGACGGCCGAGAAGATCCGCGCCAGCGGACTCCCTTCGAGCTGTCGTGCGGCGTCGTACGAACGATCGAGCGAGCCGTCGTGATAGACCTCGAGGAACGCGTCGCTATCCTGCGCCGCGCCCTTCAGCTCGCGCCATTTGAAGACGATGATCGCCCACGAAACCACGGAGATCGTGGCCATGATCAGGAGGACGAGCTTGACGAGCCAGCTGGCCTGAAGAATCAGGTCGATGCTGTCGAGGCTCGCGAGACGTCCCCCCATGGCCGCCCCGACGATGAATAGCCCCATACACCTCTCGCGCGTGAAAGTGCGGCAACGGTAGGGAAGCGCCGCATCGACGCAACCGATGCGGCGCCGAGAATCGCAACCGGACGGCGAAGTTTTTGGGCCCGCAGAAGCGGGCCGGGAGAATCGAATGCAGTGGACGGTCGAGAGCGTCGTGCTGAATCGGGCGAAGGCGGATTTGCTGGCCGTCTTGCTGTTTCAGGTGGAGCCAAAGAGCCGACTGACGCCACGGATCAGCGCGCTCGATCGCGCGTTCGGGGGCCGAATCCGCGCTGCGATCGAGAGCGCCGACTTTCACGCGAAGCGCGGCGAGACGCTTCTGCTTCACGGCACGCATGGCGTCTTTGCAAAACGCGTGCTGCTGGTCGGACTCGGCGATCCCGCGAAACTCGATGCGGAAGCCGTGCGACAGGCAGCCGGCGCCGCGGCCGGGGCGCTCGTCGCACGCCGCGGTGGCGCACTGGCCATCGCACTGCCGTCCACCCGCAAGATCGACGCGACGAGCCTCGGCCAGGCGGCCGCCGAGGGCGCGCTGCTCGGCGCGTATCGATTCGACCGCCATCGCTCCCGGCGCGATCCCGCGCGGGGCGATCTGCGCGCAGTCGCGTTGCTGGCCGAGAGCGCCGGCGATTTGCGCGCGATTCGAAGCGGCGCCGCGACCGGCCGCGTCCTCGGCGAATCGCAGAATTTGGCCCGCGACCTCTCGAACGAGCCCGCGAACTTTCTTCCGCCCGCCGAACTCGCGCGCAGTGCACAGCGCGTCGCGCGCGAAGTCGGTCTCGCCTGTCGCGTGATGGCGCCCGCAGAACTCGCGCGACGAAAACTCGGCGCCATCCTCGCCGTCGGCCAGGGAAGCGAGCACCCGCCGCGGATGGTCGTCCTCGAACACCGCCCGCCGCGGCGCGGCCGCACCGCATCGAAACCCGCGACGATCTGCCTCGTCGGCAAGGGCATCACGTTCGACTCCGGCGGCATCTCGCTCAAACCCGGGGCGGGCATGCACGAGATGAAGCACGACATGTCGGGCGCGGCCGCGGTGATCGGCGCGCTGCGTGCCGCGGCGTTGCTCGATCTGCCGCTGCACGTGGTCGGTGTGATCGCGGCCGCCGAAAACCTTCCGAGCGGCACGGCCTATCGACCGGGCGACGTGGTCAGGGCGGGATCGGGACTGACGATCGAGGTGCTCAATACCGACGCCGAAGGGCGTCTCGTGCTCTGCGACGCGCTTCATCTCGCGCGCACCGAGTTCGAACCCGCGGCGATCATCGATCTCGCGACGCTGACCGGCGCCTGCGTGGTCGCGCTCGGCAAGTGGTGTTCGGGACTCTTCGCGAACCGCGAGAGCCTGCGCGAGCACCTGCACCGCGCGGGGAGCGAGACGGGCGAGCGCGCCTGGCCGCTTCCGCTCTGGGACGAACACCGCGAGCACATCCGCGGCGACGTCGGCGATCTGAAGAACACGGGCGGGCGAGATGGCGGCGCGATCACCGCGGCCGCGTTTCTGTCGCGCTTCGTGGGCGAGACGCCCTGGGCGCATCTCGACATCGCGGGAACGGCCTACACCGAGAAGGCCGGCCCCTGCCAGCCGCGTGGGGCAACCGGCGTTGGTGTGCGCCTGCTGATCGAAGCCCTCCGGCGCTGGAGCGACGACGCCGTGCGATGAATCGAACGCGCGGCGCGCGTCGTTTGACGCTCTGCGAGGCCACCTCTAGATTCCGCGCCGCTGGCTGCCGGCTGCGTCCGGAGCCGAAAGGAGACGATGTCCATGATTCGCGGATCGAACAGCTCCTGGTTCTCGAAGGCCATCGGTGGCGCGGCCCTCGCCGCCGTGGCGGTGATCGGCGCGGCCGGTCTGGCACACGCCGCCGGCGACGCGGCCAAGGGCAAGACGGCGTACGAGGCCAACTGCGCCTCCTGCCACGGCAACACGGGAGCCGGAGACGGGCCGATCGGCGCGGCGCTGCCGGAGCCGAAGCCCCGGAACTTCCAGACCGCGCAGTTCAAGTTCGACACGGACAAGGACGGCAAGCCCGGGAGCGAGGCCGATCTGAAGAACGTGGTGAAGAACGGCGCGGCCGCTTACGGCGGCAACGCGCTGATGGCCGGCTGGGCACAGCTCGGCGACGCCGAGATCGACAACATCGTGGCGTACGTCGTTTCGTTGAAGAAGAAGTAAGCCTTCGCTCGGGCGGCGGGACGGCGCCTTCCGTCCCGCCGCCCTCTCTTTCGCGGCCGCGGCATGTCACACTCGCCGTCGACGTGAGCCCGCGAACCCCCGACACCGATCCCGACGAAGACGTGCGCGCGGCGACGTCCGAGCGCGCCCTGCTTCCCGTCCCCGCCGGCAGCGCGGACTCGGCACTCGATCGTCCCGATGCCCTCGGCCGCTACTTCCGCGAGCTGCGCCGGTACCCGCCGCTCTCGCGCGAAGAAGAGCACGCGCTCGCCGTGCGCTGGAAGGACGAAGGTGACGTCGAGGCCGCGCGCACGCTCGTGCTGCGCAACCTGCGCCTCGTGGTCAAGATCGCGATGGACTACCGCCGCGCGTGGACCAACGTGCTCGATCTGATTCAAGAGGGAAACGTCGGACTGATGCAGGCCGTGCAGCGCTTCGACCCGTATCTCGGTGTCAAGCTCTCGTCCTACGCGGCGTACTGGATCCGCGCCTACATCCTCAAGTATCTGATCGACAACATTCGCCTCGTGCGGATCGGAACCACCCGCGCGCAGCGGAAACTCTTCTTCCGCCTGAACCGCGAGAAGCGCGAACTCGAGCGTCAGGGCTTCGAAGCCGAACCGCGTCTGCTCGCCGAACGCCTCGACGTCAGCGAAGACGACGTGCGCGAGATGCAGCAGCGTCTGGCCGACAGCGATCTCTCGCTCGATGCGCCGCTGCAGCACGGCGATGGTTCGGCGACGCTCGGCGACTTTCAGGCGTCGGGGGGCGCTTCGACCGAGAGCGAATACGCCAGCGCAGAACTTCGCGCGGTGTTTCTCTCGAAGGTGCAGGCGTTCGCCGATTCGATCACCGACCCGCGCGAACGGCGCATCGTCGCCGAGCGCATCCTCGCGGAAGAGCCTCGCACGCTGCAAGAACTCGGTGTGGAGTTCGGCGTCACCCGCGAGCGCGTTCGACAGATCGAAGCGAAGCTGGTCGCTCGCCTGCGCGACTATCTGAAAGAGAATCTCGTCGATTTCGAGTACTACGGGCCGGGCGGCGACTGAACGAGCCGCTCAGGCTCGTGCCGCGGCGCTCTCCGCGAAACGAAGCGCGATCGCCGCGTGCAGCGCGATGCCGGTCGCGAAGGCCGATTCGTCGAGCACCATCCGGTTCGAGTGCAGCGGCGCGGTTTCGCCCGACGCTGGACGCGCGCCGAGAAAAACGATCGATCCCGGAACCTTTTCGAGCACGAACGCGAAGTCTTCGGCGCCCATCACGGGCGTCGGCATTTCGATCGACCGCCCCTCGCCGACGAGCCGCGCGGCCGTCTCGCGCACGAATCCCGTGAAGCCGGGCTCGTTCACCGTCACGGGATACCCGTCGATCACGTGCACCTGCGTCTCGAGGCCGTGTGCGCTCGCGATACCGCGCGCCACCCGTCCAATTTGTTCGTGCAGCGCGCGACGGGTCTTCTCGGAAACGGTGCGAATCGTGCCCAGCAGATTCGCCGCCGGCGGAATCACATTCGAGGTCGATCCCGCCGTCAGCTTCGCGATCGTGAGCACGGCCGGATCGAAGACGTCGACCCGCCGGGTGACGAGGGATTGCAGGGCGAGCACGATCTCGCACGCCGCGGGAATCGGATCGAGCGCGAGATGCGGCATCGAGGCATGCCCTCCGCGCCCCGTCACGTCGATCGAGAGCACGTCGGCGGAGGCGAGCACCGAACCCGCTCGAAACGCGACCGAACCGCTCGGGAGCGACGAATCGACGTGGATGGCAAAGGCCGCGTCGACGCGAGGCGCGGCGTCGAGCAGGCCTTCTTCGATCAACACCCGTGCGCCCGCGTAGCCTTCCTCACCGGGCTGAAAGAGCAGCTTCAGCGTGCCGGCGATTTCGTGACGGCGCGCCGCCAGCAGCTTCGCCGCGCTCGCGAGCATCGCGACGTGTGCGTCGTGACCGCAGGCGTGCATCCGGCCGGGATGTTCGGAGCTGAAGGCGAGACCGGTCTCTTCGGCGAGCGGCAGTGCGTCCATGTCCGCGCGCAGCAGCAGCGTCGGGCCCGGGCGTCCGCCGCGCAGCGTCGCCAGCACCGCGCTCGTCTTGCCGCCGGTGCCGAGTTCGAGATCGAGACCCTGCAGCGCATCGAGCACCGCACGCTGCGTTTCAGGCAGCTCGAGACCGAGTTCGGGACGCGCGTGCAGGCGGCGACGCAGCGCGATCGCGTCCGGCAGCAATCCCTTCGCTTCGTCGAGCAGGGCGGCGAGCGTGGCATCGGGCGTCATCCGTCGATCCTCCCGGCCGCGACGCGAAGCGAAGGCTCCCGCGCAGGCCGCGCGCATTCTATCAGGCCGCGGGCTTCGCCTGGTTCGCTGCAATCCGGCGGCGTTCCCCGATCACGCCCGTGCGATAGCCTCGCGGGCGCCGTGCCCGAACGAACGCCGGAACGAACGCGCGAAGGCGCGCACCGGGCCGCCCGGGTGGTCGTGCGCGGCCGCGTGCAGGGCGTTGCCTTTCGCGCGTCGTCGCGGGCGCGTGCACGCGCGCTCGGCGTCGCGGGCCGGGCGCGAAACCAGCCGGACGGCAGCGTCGAACTCTGGCTCGAAGGGCCTGCCGACGCGCTCGACGCCATGCTCGCGTTCTGCCGCGAAGGGCCGCCGGGCGCGCGCGTCGACGAATGCGCGGTCGAGTGGGCGGCGCCGCCGGGCCTCACGGGGTTCGAGGTGCAATGACATGATCGATGCGTACCGGCGGCTGCGTTCGCGTCGCGCACGCCTCGTCGTGCTGCTGTCGATTTCGCTCGCCGCGCGCGCGGCCCTTGCAGCGGCGGACGACAGCCGACACCACGTCGTGATCGGCGGCCATCCCGTGCAGGTCGAACTCGCACGCAGCGTCGACGAAAAGGCGCGCGGCCTCGGCGGGCGGGATCGACTCGCCGCCGGCCACGGCATGCTCTTCGTATTCGACGAACCGCAGTCGCCCACCTTCTGGATGCTCGGCATGCGCTTCGCGCTCGACTTCGTCTGGATCCGCGGCGGCCGCATCGTCGAGCTCACACGCGACGTCCCTCCCGCTCCGCCGGGCGCGACCGAAGAAAGCGGCCTCCTGCGCACGCTGGTCCCGAAACTTCCGGTCGATCTCGTCCTCGAAGTGCCGGCCGGTACGATCGCCGCGAAGAGATGGTCGACGGGCGACGCGGTCGAAGTGATTCCGAAACTCCGCTGACGGGATCACCGAACACGACGTGACGCCGCGCCGGCGAGG
Organism: uncultured Myxococcaceae bacterium; assembly: GCA_964505355.1. Classification (GTDB taxonomy): domain Bacteria; phylum Myxococcota_A; class UBA9160; order UBA9160; family UBA9160; genus CAZDHU01. Next base: position 14,273 of record CAZDHU010000056.1, read on the forward strand.
GCCACGCGGAGCGGAAGTCACGCGCAGCCGCGGCCGGAAAGGTCGCGGCGAGCCATGGAGCAGCGTGGCCCTTGCCGGCGCCTGCTCCGCATCTCGTGGATCACATTTCCGGTGATCCTGTCAGCGGGTCTTCACCGCTTCGGCCGCGAGATGGCCGATCTCGGGCACCACCAGTTTGTCGAGCGCGAGCCGCACGGCACCGCGCGAGCCCGGCAGGACGAAGACCACGCGGCCCGCGACGAGGCCGGCGAGCGCGCGCGAGAGCAGTGCGGCCGAGCCGATCTCGTCGTACGAGAGCCGGCGGAAGAGTTCGCCGAAGCCCGGGATGATGCGGGTCAGGCGCGGTTCGATCACGTCGGGCGTGACGTCCCGCGGTGCAACGCCGGTCCCGCCGGTGAAGAGCACCGCGCGCAACTCGTCGCGGGCCAGTGCGCGTTCGAGTGCCGTCGCGATCTCGGTCGGCTCGTCGCGCACGATCTCGCGCGAGACGACGCGATGCCCGCCGGTTTCGAGCAATTCGGCGGCGAGCGCACCACCCGTGTCGGTTTCGAGGGTGCGGGTGTCACTGACGGTGACGACGTGAACCGGCACGCAGGCGACCGCCGCCGCACGGTGGGCGTGAAGGCCCGTCTCGTGGTGTGAACTCATCGCGGAACTCCGATCGCCGGCGCGCGCTCAGGGATGGTCATCGACCCAGACCGCGCCGTCTTCGGCAAACTCTTTCTTCCAGATCGGAACGCGCTCTTTCAGCGTGTCGATGGCGAACCGGCAGGCCGCGAAGGCCTCGGCGCGATGGGGCGCGGCCGCGACCACCACCACCGCGAGCTCGCCGATCGCGAGCCGCCCCGTGCGATGCGCGATCGCCACCCGGGCGCCACCAAACTGTGTCGCCGCTTCGGCGGCAATCGCGTCCATCTCGCGCTCGGCCATGCCGGCATACGCTTCGTACTCGAGTTGCTCGATTCGCTGCCCGCGCGAGTGATCGCGCGCGGCGCCGACGAAGGTGACGATGCCGCCGGTGTCCGGACCGGCGACCCGTGCGACCACCGCGGCGACGTCGAGCGGCGTGTCGGACAGCGTGCAGCGGGCCGATCCGCCCGAGACCGGCGGCAGCAGAGCGACCTCGTCGCCGGCCACCACCGGGGCGTCGTCCGCCACGACGTGTTGATTGACCGAAACCGCCGCCCGCGCGCAGAGCGGCGCGAGCTGCGGCGCGGCCGCGCGCAGCCCGGCGCGAACGTCGGCGACACGCGCCGGCTCGGCCAGCGTCAGCATGAACTCGCGCGCTCCGACGGCCTCGCGCGCCGCACCGAACAAACGAACCTTGATCTCCATCTCCCGAACCTAGAGGAGGCGCCCGCGGATGGCACCGGTCGTCGCGACGCTGCCGGCCATCGGCACCCGAGGGCCGGCCGGCTCAACCGCCGCGTGCGCCCGGCCGAGACGGGGCCATGGGCAATGCACTGGCGCGCAATCTGCGAGAACGGGTCGAACTCGCACTCGATCGGCTGCGGCCCGGCCTGCTGGCCGACGGTGGGAGCGTCGAAGTGGTCGACGTGGAAGACGACGGCACCGTGCGGCTCGGCTTCCTCGGCGCCTGCGTCCGCTGCGCCGCGCAGCCCGCGACGCTGCGCCTCGTGATCGAGCCGGCGCTGCGCGAGAGCGTCGCCGGCGTCACCCGCGTCCTTCCGGTCTGAACCTCTCGCACACGGCACGATGCCGTCGGTCTCGGGACCGCGAGATCGGTCCGCCCCGCCGTACACGTACTGCGCACGGCGCTGACGCGGGCGCGTCAGCCTTCGCTCGCCCCTCCGCGCAGCAGGCGCAGGTACGGACGTCCTTCGGGCCAGGTACGGATGCGACCTCGAACGCGCGCCCCTTCGTCGAGCACCAGCCGGCCCGTGACGACGTCGCCCTCGAGTTCGGCCGTCGAGTGCAGGTGGAGCCGCCCGAGCGCGAGGACGTCCCCTCGAACGAGGCCGTGGATCTCGACCACCGGGCACTCGATGCGTCCCTCGACGAATCCGCCCCGCGCCACCACGACCGACTCACCGACCACGAGTTCGCCGCTCGCGTGTCCCTCGATCCGCACGCGGCCGGGCAGCGAGAAAAACCCGTCGAGGTGCGTCCCCGCGGCGATGCATCGCTCTTCCGCGAGCGAGTCGTCCGGCGATGTCGGCGATGCAGTCTCGACCGTGGCGAGAACGCCGGGAACCGGTACTGCCGCATCCGGCGGATGACCTTCGACCTCGCGCATCGCAACCTCCGCGGCTCGCATCGACCGGGAATCCGCAACGACTTGAGGTGCGACGCTCGGCCGCGAGGCATTTGCGTGTTCTTCAGTGCGACGCGAAGGAGAACACCGGATCGCGCGCTCCCGCGTTGCCCCCCTCCCCCGCGGAGACCCGTCCGCGCGAGGCGGGCGATCCGGCCTCGCGCCGGCCGCGATCGCGCCGGACGGGAAGCCCATCCGGAGTCGGTCTCCTAGACTGCGAGGCCCATGACTTTTTCGGATTCGCACGAAGCGCCCGAAGCGCTGCTCGAACGCGCGCTCGAGAGCGGGCGCATTCACTCCGCGTACCTCGTGGCCGGCCCGACCGAACCGGCGCGCGCGCTCGCCCTGCGCTTCGCGCGCGCGCTCGTCTGCACGGCAGACCGCGGCGCGCGCCCCTGCGGCTCATGCGCGGCGTGTCGCCGTTCGGATCCCGGCGCGCCCGGCCACGAACCCGTCGCGCTCGATGGCAGCGGCAAGAAGGGACCGCTCTACCGGCACGTCGGCGATCACCCCGATCTACTCTGGCTCGAACGCGGTGCCGACGACACGCGCGTTCGCATCGGACAGATTCGCGCGCTGCAGGCCGCTCTGCGCATGTCACCGAACGAAGGCGGCGCACGCGCGGTGATCATCGCCGACGCAGAATGGCTGAACGCCGAAGCCCAGAACGCGCTGCTGCGAACGCTCGAAGAGCCGCCGCCGCGCACCACGCTCGTGCTGGTCACCCGCTCGGCGGCGAGTTTGCTCGCGACGGTGCGATCCCGCTGTCAGCGCGTCGTCCTGCGATCGCCCGCCGGCGAGCCCCTGCTCGGCGACGACGTTCCCGAGGCGATCGTCGGCTGGCGCGAACGGCTGCCGGCGGTGGCCTCGTACGACCTGCCGGAGTTGCTCGATCTCGCCGAAGAGTTTCGCGGCGCGCGCGCCGAGGCGGCCGAGAACCTGACCGGGATGCTCGACGTCGGAGGCGCGCTGCTGCGCGAATGCGTGCGCCGGCAGATTGCGCAGGAAGCCGCGAGCGCCGCCGCGGACGCCGCGCCGGCCGCCCCCCCGCGCGCGCTGCGCGCCGCGCTCGAGGCCGAACGCGAGCTTCGCCTCGCGCGCCGCGCCCTCCAGCGCTGGAACGCGAATCCGCAAATGGTGGCGGAGCGTGCGCTCTTCGCGCTCCGGCGAGGACTGGCATGACTCGCACGTTCTACGTCACCACGCCGATCTACTACGCGAACGCCGAGCCCCACATCGGCCACACCTACACCACGGTGATCGCCGACACGCTCGTGCGCTGGCACCGCCTGCGCGGCGACGATGCGTTCTCCGTCAGCGGCACCGACGAGCACGGCGAGAAGCTGGTCGAGGCCGCCGCGCGCCGCGGCATCGACGTCCGCACGCTGGTCGACGGCGTCGCGAAGACCTTCGCCGACACGTGGCGCGAACTCGAAATCGCGCCCGGACGGTTCTGCCGCACCACCGAGCCCGATCACGTGCGCAACGTGCAGGCCATTTTGCAGCGCGTGTTCGACGCCGGCTGGATCGAACTGCGCGAATGGGAAGGGCTCTACTGCGTCGGCTGCGAGCGCTTTCTCACCGAGCGCGATCTCGCGGACGGACGCTGCCGCGATCACGAGCGCACGCCGGAGACGCGACGCGAAACCAACTACTTCTTTCGGATGAGCCGGGCATTCGGCTGGCTGCGCGACGAAATCGAATCCCGGCCGGAGATGATTCGTCCCGAGCGCTATCGAAACGAAGCGCTCGGCATGCTGCGCGACGAAAGCGGCCTCGGCGATCTCTCCATTTCGCGACCGAAGACGCGGCTCGACTGGGGCATCGAGCTGCCCTTCGATCGGGATCACGTGTGTTACGTCTGGTTCGACGCACTGATCACCTATCTGACTGGCGCCGGATTCGACGGAGCGAGGGACGTCGCCGATCAGTCCGAAACGTTCAAGGCCCGCTGGGCGAGCGTCGAGCATCTGATCGGCAAGGACATTTTGAAGCCGCACGCCATCTTCTGGCCGATCATGTTGCGCGCGATCGGTCTCCCCCCCTACCGGCACCTCGACGTCCACGGCTACTGGAACGTCGATGACCGAAAGGTGTCGAAGAGCCTCGGCAACATGATCTCGCCGCTCGCGATGCGCGAACGCTGGGGCTTCGAACCCTTCCGCTGGTTCCTGTTGCGAGAGATGAGCTTCGGCCTCGATGCGGGTTTCACCGAAGAGGCGCTGATCGAGCGCGTCAACGCCGATCTCGCCAACAACATCGGAAATCTCGTCAGTCGCACGCTCAATCTGGTCGGAAAGTTCTGCGGCGGCGCCGTGCCCGAAGCCGCCGCCTTCGGCCCTGCGGAGCAAGCCGTGGTCGACGCGGCAACGCGCGCGGTCGACGACGTCGCGCGGGCATTCGACGGGTTGCGCTTCCACGAAGCCACGGCGGCGATCACTTCGCTCGCCAGTGATGTGAATCGATACCTCGACGCCGCAGCGCCCTGGAAGGCTGCGAAAGAGCCGGACGGAGAAGCGCGCGTACGCACCAGCCTGCACGTCGCCTGTCGCGCGATCCGCGTGATCGCGCTGCTGCTCGCGCCTCTGCTGCCGACCTCCGCGCAGCGCATCGTCGAGCGACTCGGCATTCCCGACGCCCTCCGCGACGCACGT
>CAZDHU010000057.1:0-8402 GCA_964505355.1 uncultured Myxococcaceae bacterium
GTACTCGACCGTGCAGAACTGGTATCCCGGAGACGCCGAGGGCCGCGGCGGGATTTACAACTTCGTCACCAAGCGCGGCTCGTGCCTCGGCGCGGGTTCGTAGATCTCGTGGACGCAGGGCGAGACGGGCTCGGCGATCACCTGGAAGTATCCGAGCTGCATCTTGCAGGGCGACGAGTCGGTGGGCGAGTTCCATTCCGTCGCGCTGACGGCGAATCGCCAGCAGGCCGACACCGGCACCAAGATGATCCACATCGGAAAGAACACGCGCAGCACGATCGTCTCGAAGGGCATCTCGGCCGGACACGGCGTCAACACCTATCGCGGACTGGTGAAGATTTTGCCGGGCGCCGAGAACGCACGAAATCACTCGCAGTGCGATTCGCTGCTGCTCGGCTCGCAATGCGCGGCGCACACCTTTCCGTATCTCGAAGCGAAGAATCCGTCGGCCACCGTCGAACACGAAGCCACCACGTCGAAGATCGGCGAAGACCAGCTCTTCTACTGCCAGCAACGCGGCATTTCCGCCGAAGACGCGGTCTCGATGATCGTCAACGGCTTCTGCAAGGAAGTCCTTCGCGAGTTGCCGATGGAGTTCGCCGTCGAAGCGCAAAAGCTGCTCGGAATCTCGCTCGAAGGAAGCGTCGGCTGATCGAATCGCGCCCCGGCTCTTCGGCGAGCCGGTGGCGAACGGAGTCCTCGTGATTCTCGAAATCAAGAACCTGCGTGCACGCGCCGGTGGCAACGAAATCCTCCGCGGCATCGATCTGGCGATCGCGCCCGGCGAGGTTCACGCGATCATGGGGCCGAACGGGTCGGGCAAGAGCACGCTCGCCGGCGTGCTCGCCGGACGTCCCTCGGTCGAAGTGATCGGCGGCGAAGTTCGACTCGACGGCAAGGATCTGCTCTCGATGCCGCCCGAAGAGCGTGCGCGCGAGGGAGTCTTTCTCGCGTTCCAGTACCCGGTCGAGATCCCGGGCGTCTCCAACACGTATTTCCTGAAGACGGCGCTCAACGCCGCCCGGCGCCATCGCGGCGAGGACGAACTCGACGCGATGGATTTTCTGAAGTTCGTTCGCGCGAAGATGAAGCTGGTCGAGATGGACGAGAAGATGATGAACCGATCGATCAACGAGGGTTTTTCGGGCGGCGAGAAGAAGCGCAACGAGGTCTTGCAGATGCTCGTGCTCGAGCCGCGCCTCGCCATCCTCGACGAGACCGATTCGGGCCTCGACATCGATGCGCTGAAGGTCGTTTCGCAGGGCGTGAACGCGCTCCGAACCGCCGAGCGCTCGATGATCGTGATCACGCACTACCAGCGGCTGCTCGACTACATCGTGCCGGACGTGGTGCACGTTCTCGCAGGCGGTCGCATCGTGCGCAGCGGTGGCAAAGAACTCGCGCTCGAACTCGAGCAGAAGGGTTACGGCTGGATCGAGGGAGTCGCGGCAGGCCATCCGGCGCCGGTGGCGCGAGCCTGACGCCGATGGATCCGCGCGAGCATTTCGGCGCACTGATCGAACGCGAGATCCGGTCCGCGGCGAACGAGCCGGACTGGCGTGCGGCGTTGCGCAAGGATGCCGCCAGCGCGTTTTCCGCGGCCGGCTTTCCGACCACACGTCACGAAGACTGGCAGTACACGAGCGTTTCTTCGATCGCACGAACGCCCTGGCGGCTGGCGGAAGACGGGACCGCGCGCCTCTCGCGCGCGCACGTCGAGGGCGTCGCCTTTCCCGTCTACGCGTGCAGTCTCTTCGTCTTCGTCAACGGCCGGTTCGCTCCCGCGCTCTCGGCACCGCGCGCGATCGCGAGCGGTGTTCAGGTGCGGAGTCTCGACGCTCTGCTGCAGGACGATCCGGGATGGCTGCGGGAAACGTTCGGGCGTGTGACGAACGTCGAAGCCGCGCCGTTCGTCGCACTCAACACGGCACTCTGTCGCGATGGCGCCGTGCTCGAGATCCCGGCGAATGCGAAACTCGATCAGCCGGTCCACATCGTCCATCTCGCGCTCCCCGGCGGGCGCGAAATCGCCGGTTTTCCGCGGGCGCTGGTGATCGCGCGGCGCGGCAGCGAAGCGACCGTGATCGAAGACCACGTCTCGCTCGGGGACGGGGAGTTCTTCACCTGTTCCGTTTCGGAGTTGATCGTCGAAGATGGTGCCCGGCTCGACCACGTGAAGCTGCAGCGCGAGTCGCTGCAGGGCCGTCATCTCGGGACACTGCGGGCGCGGATCGGCCGGGCCGCACGTCTCGTCTCGCACGTCTTCGCCACCGGATCCGCACTCGCGCGCAACGAATTGCACGCGTCGATCGAGGGCGCCGGCGGCGCCTGCGATCTGCTCGGCCTCTACGTCGGCAGCGGCCGACAGATCACGTCGCATCGCACGACGATCGATCACGCCGCGCCGGACGGAACGAGCCGCGAACTCTACAAGGGAATCCTCGACGGGCGCGCGCGCGGCGTCTTTCACGGCCGGATCGTCGTGCGCAACGAGGCGCAGCGCACCGATGCCCGGCAATCGAATCAGAATCTCCTGCTCTCGCGGGAGGCAGAGGTCGACAGCAAGCCGCAGCTCGAGATTTCAGCCGACGACGTGAAGTGCAGCCACGGCGCGACCATCGGCCGCCTCGAAGACGAAGCGCTGTTCTACCTGCGCGCGCGCGGCATCGACGAAGCGGAAGCGCGACGGCTGCTGCTGCGCGCGTTCGCGGCCGAGGTGACGGGCGCGATCCGGCTCGCGCCCCTGCGCGAGGAAGTCGAGCAGATGCTGCTGGCTCGACTGCAACTGGCCGAAGACGGCGAGGGCGCGAGATGAGCGCGGCGAGTCTCGATGTTCGATCGGCCGGTGGCGCGTCGACCACCGCGACCGCGTTGCTCGACCTCGAGAGCCTGCGCGGCGAGTTTCCGATCCTGCGACAGACCGTGCACGGCAAGCGGCTCGTCTACCTCGACAACGCGGCCACCACGCAAAAGCCGCGCTGCGTGATCGACGCGATCGTCGATCACTACGAGCGAGACAACGCGAACGTGCACCGCGGCGTCCACCTGCTCTCCGAGCGCTCGACCGCAGCCTTCGAGGGTGCGCGGCGGCGAGTGCGCGATTTTCTCGGTGCGCGAAGCGAACGCGAGATCGTGTTCACGCGCGGAACCACCGAGTCGATCAACCTCGTCGCGCAGTCGTGGGGGCGCGCGAATCTGCGCGAAGGCGACGAGATTCTGATCACCGGGATGGAACACCACTCCAACATCGTCCCCTGGCAGATGCTGTGCGAGGCGACGGGGGCGCGACTCGTGGTCGCTCCGATCGACGATCGCGGCGAGATCGAAGCCGGCGCGATCGAGCGCAAGCTCAGCGCGCGAACCAGGCTGGTCGCGGTGGTGCACGTCTCGAACGCGCTCGGCACCGTGAACCCGGTCGAAGAGATCGTCGCGCTGGCCCGTACGCACGGTGCGAAGGTGCTGATCGACGGCGCGCAGGCCGTGGCCCACGTGCCCGTCGACGTGCAGCGACTGGGTTGCGATTTCTACGCCTTTTCGGCGCACAAGCTCTACGGGCCGACCGGAGTCGGCGTGCTCTTCGCGCGCGAAGACATCCTCGAGACGATGCCACCGTGGCAGGGCGGTGGCGACATGATCGCAACCGTCACCTTCGAGCGATCGACCTGGAACGCGCTGCCCCATCGCTTCGAGGCGGGCACCCCGCACATCGATGGAGTGATCGGTCTCGGTGCCGCGATCGACTGGATTCGTCGCGTCGGGATCGAACGGATCGCGGCGCACGAGCACGCGCTGCTCGAGCATGCGACCCGGGCGGTGTCGGCCGTCGACGGCATTCGCCTGCTGGGCACGGCGCGGACGAAGGCCGCCGTGGTTTCGTTCGTGCTGTCGGGCGTCCACGCGCACGACGTCGGCACGCTGCTCGATCAGGAAGGCGTGGCCATTCGAACCGGCCATCACTGCGCACAGCCCGTGATGGACCGGTTCGGAGTGCCGGCGACCGCACGAGCGTCGTTCGCCGCCTACAACGACGCATCCGACGTCGACGCCCTCGTGTCGGCGCTCGAAAAGGTGCGCGAGGTGTTCGCGGGATGAACGACGTTCGCGAGCTTTATCAGAGCGTGATTCTCGATCACAACCGAAAGCCGCGAAATTTTCGGCGGCTCGAATCGCCGTCCCGCTTCGCCGACGGTGTCAATCCGCTCTGCGGCGACCGCGTGTCGGTGTTCGTCGAGCTCGAGGGCGACGTGATCCGCGACGTCTGCTTCCAGGGTTCGGGCTGTGCGATCTCGACGGCCTCGGCGTCGATGATGACGGAGAGCCTGAAGGGCCGAACGGTCGCCGAGGCGAACGAACTCTTCCGCCGGTTTCACGACGTCGTGACCGGTGAGATCGGTGACGAGCCGACCGAAGATGAGCTCGACGCCCTCGGCAAGCTCGCGGTCTTTGCCGGCGTGCGCGAGTTCCCGGCGCGCGTGAAGTGCGCGACGCTGGTCTGGCACGCATTGCACAACGCGATCGAAGGCGGGGCGGGGACGGCATCGACGGAGTGACGCGGCGCGCGCCGGCGCGACGCGTCGCGAGGAGAGGCGGATGGAGCAGCGAGAGACGGTTGCGGCGGAAGAATCCTCGACGGTGTCGGTCGCGATCAAACGCGAACAGGTGATCGACATGCTGCGGACCTGTTACGACCCCGAAATCCCCGTCGACGTCTACGAGCTGGGGCTCGTCTACGACGTCGAAGTGAGCGACTCGTTCGCCGTCGTGATTCGCATGACGCTCACCTCGCCGGCGTGCCCGGTCGCGGGATCGTTGCCGCCGGAGATCGAAGAGAAGGTGCGCCGCGTTCCCGGCGTTTCGTCCTGTGTGGTCGAAGTGGTCTGGGATCCGCCGTGGACGCCGGCGATGATGAGCGAAGCCGCGCGACTCGAACTCAACATGTTCTGAGGGTTCGGTTCGGCCGGCTCGCCGCGCGTCGCGCGCTGCGCGAAGCTCGCGCGATGCCGGATTCTTCGCGTTCGCCCGCCGCTCCCGCGTCGGCGACGATCACCACGCTGGGTTTCGTCGCGTTCGCGGCGTCCGGATTCACGCTGGTGCTGGTCGGCGCGAACCAGGCCGAACTCGCGCGTTCTCTGCAACTCGATCTGTCGCGCTCGGGGTTGCTCGGCGCCGCACTTTCTCTCGGTGTCGGCATCGGCGTCACCGGTGCCGGCCCGTTCGCCGATCGCCATGCACGCCGACCTCTCTTCGTCGCCTCGCTCCTCGTCGCCGCCGGTGCGCTCGCGACCATGCAGGACGGAATCTCGTTCGGCCGTGCCTTCGCGCACATTCTCGTGCTCGGGATCGGCGTCGGCTTCTACGACACGTTGCTGAACGCCGTCGCGATTCAGCAAGGAGGCGAACGAGCACCGCGACGCCTCGCTCTGTTGCACGCCGGCGCGACCTTCGGCGCGGTTGCAGGCCCTCCGCTGATGGCGTGGTTCAGCGCGTCCGGTGGCTGGGCACGCGGCGTTCACGCCGTCGCGGTGCTGATGCTGTCACTCGCCGGTGTCGCCGCGTTCGTTCCGCTGCCGCGACCGCGGATCGCTCGCTCGCGCCGGCCGGGCGAGCCGGCCGCGAGATCGCTCCGCTCGCTGTCGCTGGTCTTTCTCGCGCTGGTCGGCTTCTCGTACGTCGGCGCCGAAACCGCGCTCACGATTTTCGCCGTGCCGTGGGCGACGGCGGTCGCTCGCGAGCCACGGATCGGGCAGGTCGCGATCAGTGTCTTCTGGTTCGGCCTGCTCGCGGGACGCCTCGGCATGCTGGTGATTCGGCGACCACTCGGTGCCGGGTTTCTCGTGCTCTCCGGGCTGTCGGCCGCAGGAACTCTGTTCGCGGCCATCGTCTTCGACGCGTCGTCGATCGAAGCGGTGATGCTCGCCGTCGGCCTCGCGCTCGGTGCCGTCTATCCCGTGATGATCGGCCTCGCCGGTTCGCGATTCCCCGAGGCCAGCGGCACGGCGGCAGGGCTGGTCGCCGGTGCGAGTTCCCTCGGCGGGTTCGCCGTGCCGTGGATCGTCGGCGGGCTCGGCGACGCGAACGGGTTTCGCGCCACCGTCTTCGGCGTGATCGCGACGTGCCTGTTGCTCGCAGCGTCCGCCACCGCGCTGCGGGTCAGAAGCCGGCGCGAACTCGGCCAGCACTCCTCGCACGGCAACGGTCGGCTCGCGGTCAAAGGCGATGGTGCGTCGTGACGGAGCCGCGGCGAAGCCGCGGGGTACGGCGTCCCGGGAACGTTCTCGTCGATCCTTCAGACGCGAATCGGCATCCATGCCGCCAGCAGGAACCCGAGCCACGCGCTTTCGATGAGGGCGATCGGAAGCGGATTTCGTCCCGCGAGCACCACTCCGAACGCGAGGGCTTCGAATCCGATCGAGAGCAGCGCGAAGACCGGCACCATCAGACCGACGACCGGGGGCAACGCCCCGAGCGAGACGCCGAGCAGAAGCGTCGCGATCACCAGCACGCGGCCTGCGACACCGAGCAGTGTCGCGACGAACGGCGAACCTCGACGAAGCGACCACTCGAAGGCGACGAAGAACGGGCACAGCAAGAGCCCGAGCACGGCGCCGGCAACCAGCCGCTCGGGGCCCGTCGACAGGCGGTGCCCAACGACACCGATCGGTGTCAGCGCCAGCCAGACCAGGGCCGCGCCCGCGAGCGCCGAACCGATCGACCGTCGCCACGACATGGCCTGAACGTCGATCGCGACTTCGCGTGCGACGCGAACGCCCGCTGCTCGCGGCAGCCAGGCGAACGCCCCGGCGACCGCGAGCAGCGAGACGACCGGATCCGCGACCTCGATCGAGACGAGGCCCATCGGTGCCCCGGCCGACGCGAGACAGAGCGAGAGCAGCAGCGAGATCGCGAGCAGCCCGAGACCGGGAACCGCCGCCGCCACCGGGCGACGCTGGACGCGCGGCGCGAGACGTCCGGCGATCCAGCCGATTCCCGGCAGCGCCAGCAACAGCGCGAGCATCGAAACGCCGAACGCTCGCAGGCGAGGATCGGCTTCGACGCCCGCGGGAGCGCGCCGATCGAACACGAGATCGAGCCAGTCGATCACGGCGCGCGTCGCGGCGGGGTCGAAGATCACCGAGAGGTGATCCGTCCCGGGAGCCTCGACGGCGAGGACGCCCGTTCCGTGCGCGGCGTCGCCGCGCATCGTGCCGGGCGACAGTTCGGGGTCGTCCGCAAAGCGCCGCGCCAGCGAGAGCGCGCCCGAGCGAATCCGCTCGGGATCGCCCGACGCGAAGAGAAGCAGCGCATTCGACGGCGCATACGGCCCGGCCGGAGCGCGCGCGCCCGACACCGCCACCACGCCGTCGATCGCCGGATCGCGCGTCGCGAAATCGAGCACCGCGCCCGCACCCATCGAGTGACCGAGCAGCGCAACGCGCGAACCATCGACGAGCGAAGAGCTGCGCGCGAAGGCCACCGCGGCCGCCAGATCATCGAAAAACGCATCGGGCCGCGACGCTCCGTTCGGGAACGGCGACCGATTCGCGCCGTGCCCGCGCGCATCGATCGCGATCACCGCGAATCCCGCAGCGGCGAGTCGTCGCGAGAGCACGCTCATCATCACGCGATCCGCGGCGAACCCGTGCATCACGACGACGATCGGGGGACGTTCATCGGGCGGTGGCGGATCCGGCAAGCCGAATCGCGCGGGATCGTGTGGCATCGGCAGGTAGAGCGTCGCCGGAAGCCCGCCCGCCAGCTCGAGATCGGCGTGAAACGGCCCGGAGCGCTCCAGCCGGCCGAGCCAGAGCATCGATGCGAGCAGCGCGAGCGCCGCGATCAGAGATCCCGCGAGAGCCGCTCGACGCATCGAATCCTCCGGACGGGCGCGAGAATCGCGGCTGCTATCGTGACACGAACCGAGCACCGTTTGCACCCGAACGAGGAGCGTGTGGACACATGAACCGGCCGCCCGTGGCGGAGATCGGGGCCGGATCGGCGGGCGGCGGATCCGGATTCGTGATCGTGACCGGCGCCAACGGTCATCTCGGAAGACTGCTCTCGAGGCGGATCGCGGTCGCGAACTCCGCCCGCCCCGGGCTTCGCGCACTGGTCCGCAGCCAGACCGCGGCCGACGCGATCGCCCGCGATCGGTCGCTGGCCGGCATCGAGTGCAGGATCGCCGACTACGCAAACGTCGACGATCTCCAGCGCGCCTGCGAAGGCGCGACCCATCTCGTTCATCTGGTCGGCATCCTGAAGCAAACCGCCCGGCGTCGATACACCGACGCCCACGAGTCGTCGGTGACCGCGCTCGCGCGCGCCGCCGAAAAGATCGGATTGCGGCGGATCGTGCTGCTCAGCATCCTCGGCGCGCGATCCGATTCACACAATGCATGTCTCGC
>CAZDHU010000058.1:0-6966 GCA_964505355.1 uncultured Myxococcaceae bacterium
GTCGGTGCCTGCGGCGAGCAGCGCGAAGTCGAGGCGCCCTGCCATGCCGATCGACGCGGCGAGCGCGAGTTCCTGATTGCGCCCGCCCCGGCCATCGCCGCGAAGCCGCACCGTGGTCTCGCCGCCCGCGAGCAGCAGTCCCGCTCCTCGGCCCGACGCCGGGATCAGACCTGCCTCGGCCAGCAGCCGCCCCGCGGCCTCGCGCGCCTCGCCGTAGAGCCCGCCGTCGAGCACGCGGGGCTGCAGGCCCAGCCGGATCGCGACCTCTCTCATCGCTTCGAGGGCATCGAGATTGCGCGCGAGAATCGCGTGCTCGACGCGCGCGAGCCGCGGATCTCCGGGCCCGGGTGATTCGGCGACGTGCCCGGCCGCGCCGGCTTCGAGCCATTCGCGCACCGAGGTCGGGATCTCGCGCACGATCTCGAACCGCCGAACGACCTCGATCGCGTCGACAAACGTCGTGGGATCGGGCGCGCAGGGTCCGGATCCGATCACGTCGAGCCGGTCGCCGGGGACGTCGGAGATCGCGAGCACGACCACGCGGGCCGCCTTCGTCGCGAGGGCGAGCCGCCCGCCCGAGATCACCGAGAGGTGTTTGCGCACGGTGTTCATTTGATCGATGTCGGCACCGCAGCCGAGCAGCAGCGCATTGGTGCGCGCGAGATCGTCCGGCGTGATCTGGTCCGGCGGAGTCGAGAGCAGCGCCGATGCTCCTCCCGAGAGCAGCACCAGCAAGACGTCGCTCGACCGCGCGGCCGCGGCGAGCGCGAGCGCTTCGCGACCGGCCGCGGCGCAGCCCGCATCGGGCACGGGGTGAGAGGTTTCGCGAATCGCGAATCGCGTGAGCGGCAGCGCGTGCCCGCGCTTCGTCACCGCGAGGCCGCGTTCGATTCGCGGGGCTGCGATCGATTCGAGGCTGGCGGCCATCGCGCAGGCCGCTTTTCCGGCAGCGATCACGAACAGGCGAGATTCGCCGGCAAGCGGAGTTCCGAGCAGCCAGAGCCGCGAGACTCCCTCTCCCGTGCCGGCGATCGCTTCGGTCACGTCGACGTGCCCGCGGTCGCCCGCCGTGAAGGCACGGTGCAGGGCGCGCCCCGCGTGGACGCGATCGAGGCCAGCGCGCAGCAGCGATTCGAGCAGCGCCCGCGTGGAGGCGCGGTGAGCGCCGGCGTCGATCACTGCGTGACGGGCGAGGGAGGCGACGTCTCCGTCGTGTCACCCGCCGCCTCGAGCGGGTCGGCGAGCAGCCTCAGTTCGACGCGCCGATTGCGCGCCGCAGCCCCCGCCTCGTTGGCCGCCGCGACCGGGCTCGCGTCTCCGCGCGAAATCGCCGCCAGCCGGGCCGCCGCGACCCCGCTTTCTCCGAGTCGTTTCACCACGGCCAGCGCACGCGCCGCCGCCAGATCCCACGCCGTCGGGAACTTCTTCGCCACCGCTCCCTTCGGCGGCGCATCGACATGGCCCTGCACTTCGACGCGTTCGTGTCGATCCCGCACGAGATGCGCGATGCGCTCGAGAGCAAGCCGGCCCGCGTCGTTCAGCTCGGCTCCGTCCGGCGCGAACAACAGCTCTTCCGCGATCCGCAGGCGCAGGCCGCCAGCGACGGCGGAGAGTTCGACCAGTCCGACGGCGACCTCGGTTTCGAGTTCTCGCGCGAACTGATCGCGCAGTGCAACCAGCGCCGGCGTCGTGCTGCCATCGGCCGGAACCTCCGCCGCGAGCAGCCGCTGCTCGAGTTCGCTGCGACGCCGCGAGAGCTCGCCGCGCTGCTTCTTCAACGCATCGTTCTCGATCCGCAGGTCTTCGACCTGCTCGGCGACGCGCGCGCGGTCGCTCTCCAGGTTTTCGACCGACGCTTCGAGCCGCGAGCGTTCGTCGCGCAGCAGATCTCGCTCGTCGGCCACCGCCTGATACTGCGCCGCCGAGACGCATCCGAGCGCCGGCAGCGCGAGCAGCGCCAGCGCGACGAACGAACGGCCGGCGCGCGCGGCGGGCGACGACTCGCGCTCAGTCCCGGGGCGTGAGGGTGTGCGCGAGAGCTTCATCGATCGTCCCCACGTACTCGAGCTCGAGCCCCTTCAGCAGACCGGCCGCGATCTCGCTGACGTCCGAGCGGTTGCGTTCGGGGAGAATCACACGGCGAATGCCGGCGCGCCGCGCCGCGAGCACCTTTTCCTTGATCCCGCCCACCGGCAGCACCTTGCCCCGCAGCGTGATCTCACCGGTCATCGCCACGTCGGGATGCGCCGAGCGCCCCGTCAGCAACGAAGCCAGCGAGGTCACCATCGCGACGCCGGCGGACGGTCCGTCCTTCGGCACCGCGCCGGCGGGCACGTGCAGATGCAGATCCATCGACTCGAATCGCGCGGGATCGATGCCGAGCGGCTCCGTGTGTCCGCGCAACCACGAACGCGCGGCCTCCGCGCTTTCCTTCATCACGTCTCCGAGCGACCCCGTCAGTTTGAGGCCACCCCGTCCGGGCATGCGCGTCGATTCGATGAAGAGGATGTCGCCGCCGGCCGGCGTCCAGGCGAGCCCGACTGCGACGCCCGGACGACCGGCCCGCTCGGCCAGTTCCGGCTCGAACCGCACGGGGCCGAGCAACCCCGGGATCTCGCCCGCCGCCACCGCGACCGGCCCGGCCAGATCTCCCCCGGCGACGCGCCGCGCGATCTTGCGCGCCACGCGCCCGATCTCGCGCTCGAGGTTCCGCACGCCGGCTTCGCGCGTGTAGCTGCGCACGAGCATGCGCAGCGCGTCGTCGTCGAGCTCGAACTGCACGCTTTCGACGCCGTTCGCCTTGCGCTGTCGCGGCAGCAGATGCCGGCGCGCGATTTCGAGCTTGTCCTCTTCCGTGTACCCCGGGATTTCGATCACTTCCATGCGATCGCGCAGCGGCGCGGGCACGGTGTCCATCACGTTCGCGGTCGCGATGAACAGCACCTGCGAGAGATCGAACGGCACCTCGATGTAGTGATCGCTGAACGAGTCGTTCTGCTCGGGATCGAGCACTTCGAGCAGGGCCGACGCGGGATCGCCGCGAAAATCCGTCCCGACCTTGTCGATCTCGTCGAGCAGGAAGACGGGGTTCTTCGTTTTCGCGCGCCGCAGACCCTGCAGGATGCGCCCGGGAAGAGCGCCGACGTACGTCCTGCGATGGCCGCGAATCTCCGCTTCGTCGCGCACACCACCGAGCGAGACGCGGACGAACTCGCGACCCATCGCGCGCGCGACCGAACGACCGAGCGACGTCTTGCCGGTGCCCGGCGGACCGACGAAGCAGAGGATCGGCCCTTTCAGATCCCGCTTCAGCGAGAGCACCGCGATGTACTCGACGATGCGGTCCTTCACCTTGTCGAGGCTCCAGTGGTCCTCGTCGAGAATGTGCCGCGCTTCGGTCGGATCGAGGCGATCCTCCGTGCACTTCGACCACGGCAGGTCCGTCAGCCATTCGAGATAGGTGCGAATCACGCCGTGCTCGGCGCTCGCCGCGGGCGTCTGGGTCAGCCGTTCGAGTTCGCGCGTCGCCTGCTTGTAGGCGTCCTCGGGCATGCCCGCGGCGTCGATTCGTTCGCGCAGCCGCGCGACCTCGGCGTCGCTGTCTTCGCTTTCGCCGAGCTCGCGGCGAATCGCTTCGAGCTGCTGGCGCAGCATGTAGTCACGCTGCGTCTTGCCCATCTCGCTCTGCACCTTGTCGCGAATCTCGCTTTCGATCTGCAGCGCTTCGCGAGCGCGCGCGACTTCGGCGAGGACGCGGTGCAGCCGTCGCTCGACGTCGAGTTCTTCGAGCATCGACTGCCGCGTCGGCAGATCGAGCTCGAGATTCCAGGCCACCAGGTCGGCGAGTTTCGCGGGATCGTCGAGGTTCGCCGCCAGCAATTGCAGCTCGTCCGAGAGCTTCGGACTTTCGGCCACGAGCTGCGCGAACTGCTGCGAGACGTGGCGCTGCAACGCCGCCACTTCGACCGAGCCCGAATCGACACGCTCTTCGAGGCGCCGCACGCGGGCGCGAAAGAAGAGCGGATCCTCGACGAACTCGGTGATCTCCGCGCGCGTCACGCCCTGCACCAGCAGGCGGTACGACTCGTCGGGAAACTTCAGCATCTTGACGATTCGCACGACGGTGCCCCGTCGATGCAGGTCGTCCGCCGTCGGGCTGCCCTCGATTTCGCGATTCACCGCCACCGTCAGCATCAATCGCTCGGGCGTCAGCAGCACGGTCTCGATCAGCTTGCGCGAGCGATCGGTGTTGACCAGCAGGGGCGAGACGAGATGCGGAAACAGCACCGTGTTCTTGAGCGGCAACACGGGCAGCGTGTCGGGCAACGCGGTGGGCTCTTCGGGATGGCCCGCGGCGCTGCCGACCACGACCTCCTGCCCCCCCTGCACGGGCGGCGGCGTGAGTGCGACCTCCGTCGTCTCGTCTTCGTCGCGTTCGGATTCGCCACTCATCGTTCGATCTCGATTCGTCGCCGTGCCGGCGCACAGCGCGGCAGCGTGACGGTCAGGAATCCCTCGTCGAGCCGCGCCACGACGGCGTCGCGGTCGAACGGAATCGAGAGCCGGACACAGCGCTCGAAAGGACCGAATGCAATCTCCATCTGATGCAGGCGCTTCACGTCCGCATCGGGCGGCGGCTTGCGCACGCCGGAGACGCGCAGCGAATCGCCGTCCACCGTGACGCGCAGGTCTTCGCCTCGCACGCCCGGAATCTCGAAGCGCACGACGATCGCGCTGCCGGTTTCGAAGACGTCGGCCGCCGGTTGCCAGCCGTCGCCGCGAAAGCGATCGGCCAGCTCTCCGAAGAGTTCCGCGAACGGATCGCCGCGACGCTGTTCGGCCATCTCAGGAGTCGCCCTTCTCCTCGGTGTATTCCGCGTCGATCACGTCGTCCGGCTGGCCCGACGCGGCGCCGCCCTGTCCGCCCGCGGCGCTCGCACCGCCGGGCGCCGCTTCGCCCTGCGCCTTGTAGAGCACCTCGGCGATCCGATGCAGGCCGGTCTCGAGCCGCTGCCGCGCGGCATCGAGCTTCGCGACGTCTTCCGTCTCGAGCTCGCCCTTCGCCTCCGCGATCACGTCCTCGACCGACTTCTTGTCTTCCGCGGTGAGCTTCTCGCCGTTGTCACGCAGCGTCTTTTCCGCCTGATAGATCATCGAGTCGAGCGCGTTTCGTTTGTCGATCAGCTCGCGCCGCGCGGCGTCTTCGCGGGCGTGCGCCTCCGCATCCTTCACCATGCGTTCGATCTCGCCCTTGTTCAGACCGCCGGCCCCTTCGATGCGGATCGACTGTTCCTTACCCGACGCACGATCCTTCGCGCTCACGGCGACGATGCCGTTGGCGTCGATGTCGAAGGTGACTTCGATCTGCGGGATGCCGCGCGGCGCCGGCGGGATGCCGTCGAGAATGAAGCGCCCGATCTCGCGGTTGTCCTTCGCGAGCTCGCGTTCGCCCTGCAGCACGCGGATCTCGACCTGGGGCTGGCTGTCCGCCGCGGTCGAGAAGACCTGGCTGCGGCGGGTCGGGATCGTCGTATTGCGCTCGATCAATTTGGTCGACACGCCACCGAGCGTTTCGATGCCGAGCGAGAGCGGGGTCACGTCGAGCAGCAGCACGTCCTTGACTTCGCCCGCCAGAACGCCGGCCTGCACCGCGGCACCGACGGCCACCACCTCGTCGGGGTTCACCGTCTGGTTCGGCGCCTTGCCGAACAGTTCCTTCACCTTCTGCTGGACCAGCGGGATTCGCGTCGAACCGCCGACCAGCACCACCTCGTCGATCTCCGATGGCTTCAATCCCGCGTCGGAGAGCGCCTGACGACAGGGGGCGAGCGAGCGCTCGACGAGGTCTTCGATCATCTGTTCGAACTTCGCCCGCGTGAGCTTCAGATTCATGTGCTTCGGGCCCGACGCGTCGGCGGTCACGAACGGCAGGTTGATGTCGGTGGTGGTCGCGCCCGAGAGCTCGATCTTCGCTTTCTCCGCCGCCTCGCGCAGGCGCTGCATCGCCATCGCATCCTTCGCGAGATCGATGCCCTGCTCCTTGCGGCACTCGGCGATCAGGTACTCGATGATGCGCTGATCGAGATTGTCTCCGCCGAGGTGCGTGTCGCCGTTGGTGGCTTTCACCTCGACCACGTTTTCGCCCACCTCGAGAATCGAGATGTCGAAGGTGCCACCGCCGAAGTCGTAGACCGCGATCTTCTCGTCGGCCTTCTTGTCGAGGCCGTAGGCCAGCGCGGCGGCCGTCGGTTCGTTGATGATGCGCTTGACTTCGAGCCCGGCGATCGTGCCGGCGTCCTTGGTCGCCTGTCGCTGCGCGTCGTTGAAGTAGGCGGGAACGGTGATCACGGCCGCGGTCACGGGCTGACCGAGGTAGTTCTCGGCCGCTCGCTTGAGCTTGGAAAGAATGTCGGCCGAAATCTGTTGCGGCGTCCACGACTCGCCGTCGATGCGAACGACCGCCATCCCGTCCTTGCCCTCGGCGACTTCGTAAGGAACCAGCCGGATCTCTTCGGGCACCTCGTTCTTGCGACGACCCATGAACCGTTTGATCGAATAGACGGTGCGCCGCGGGTTGGTGACCGCCTGGCGCTTCGCGATCGCGCCGACCGGGCGCTCGCCCTCGTCGGTGAAGGCCACGACGGAAGGCGTCGTGCGACCTCCCTCTTCGTTCGGGATCACGATGGGCTGGCCGCCTTCCATCACCGCGACCACGGAGTTCGTGGTCCCGAGGTCGATGCCGATCACCTTGCCGGACGATGCCATGAGTTCTGTCTCCCTTTCGTTCGAGCTTCGCCGCATTGCGCTCGGCAGGCTCGCAAAGACGCGCCAACGCTCGTCTCGCGACCGGTCCTGTCAACGGGCGCGACGAAGAAAGAACGGGCTCCTCGGGGATACCGGTCGGTCTGGGCGCGACCACGGGTCGAGGATCCGGCGGGGGTCAGGCCTGGGCGGCGTCGAGGGGAC